>CADEFX010000148.1:0-6576 GCA_902826715.1 uncultured Hyphomicrobiales bacterium
GGTAGGTGAGGCCAACGCCGATCCGGACGCCGAGGGTGGTGGGCGCGCTAGGATTGGGGTTTGGGTTGGTGGAAGTGCTGTCAGTCATGGTGTGTGTAGCAAGGGCGGGGGGCAAGGTTGCGCCTGGCACACCTCAAGATCCATGTCACCTCTGGGGATAACATCGTCCACAGTTGGGACCACTTCCTGCGCGTGATATCATGCAGCCAATTGATACAGGCATCGATTGCATAAGGAAAATATTATGGCACCAAACATCCATAGTCGCTTATCGACAGATACCCGCAGCATAAGCTCTCTGAACGAAGACATTCGACGTGGCGAAATAAAGATTCCTCAATTTCAGAGGCCCTTCGTCTGGACTGAAACGCAGGCGATTGACTTGCTTGACAGTATTGCCAGCCACTACCCGATTGGCAGCTTATTACTCTGGAAGACTCCATCGAAACTTGCCACGGAACGCAATATTGGCGACTTCTTACTACCTGAAACTGACGACCTAACACCAACCGACTACGTTCTAGACGGCCAACAACGTTTAACGGTCATATATTCTTGCTTGGGCGCCGCCCACGAAGATGGTGGGTTTGCTGCTGCATACGATCTAGAAAAGGACGAATTCGTCAAACTGCCAGAAGATTTTGCAATTCATGTCTTCCCCATCAGATGGGTTTTCGACACGACGAAGCTTCTGGATTTCAGGACTGGATTGAGGGCCCATCCGCAATATGCCGCGCTAAATAAGAGATTTGACATAGTTTACGGCGCTTTGACCAACTATCAGATCCCAGTCGTCACCTTGAAGGATCTCACCGTGGAAGAAGTGTGTCCCATTTTCGAGCGCATCAACAGTTCCGGGACGCGCCTTTCAACTTACGACCTCATGGTCGCCGCTACATGGTCTACGAGCTTCGATCTGAACGAAGAGGTGGCCGAGATCAAGGATGCGCTGAGCGTAAAAGGTTTTTCAGACATCGAAGGCGACACCATACTCAAATGTCTGGCCGCAGTGAACAAGCGATCGATAAAGAAGGAGGATGTTGTCGGGCTGCGAGAACTCAAAAAGTCGGAGATGGAGGCCCTCGTAAACAAAACCAAAAAGGCACTACTAAAGCCCGTCGACCTGCTTGTCACTGAGTTTAAGATCTATAGCTGGGATTTTTTACCGTATGAAGCCATTGCTGTCGTTCTCTGTTACGTTTTCGCCAACGTCAAAACGCTGGATGCGACGCAAACCCGCCGTGTGCGCCAGTGGTTTTGGCGCTCATCTTTTGACGAACGCTATCGGGGCGCATCGGAGCATTTCATTTCCAAGGACCTCGAAGCAATCCATCAGTTCGCACTCAAGAACAAGGGAAAGCCGGACGATTTTGGAACGAAGCCTAGGCTGAGATGGGACTCTATTGCCTTCAGGAGCAATAATTCACGTTCTCGCGCGTTCGTCCCGACATTGGCCCTGCTTGGGCCGCGCAATCTTACGAACGGCGTTGCAATCGACACGGCGGAGGCGCTGTCAGCCTTCAACCAGAAGCAGTTTCATCATATCCACCCGCGATCGCATTTGAAAAAGATCAATGCGCCCGGCAATCACAATTCCATAGCCAATATCTGCATCTTGTCGGCATCAGAGAATAAACTTATTAGCGACAAGGACCCGCGCGATTATTTGCCAAAGTGTGTGGGCACCTTAAGCAGCGATGCCAAGGCTGTATTTACGGCAAATCTAATGCCAGATCCGGCGACCTTCCCATATGCTACGGCGTCATTTGTCACGTTCAGTTCAGCGCGCGCCGCCTTGATCTCTGCTGCCGTCGATCGCCTCTGCGATGGCGCAACGCCCTAGCATAAATTCGGCTGGCCGCTGGCAGTTCCGTCGTGTCGAAATCATTGGGCTAAGATAGCCGCACTAGCGTGTGCGACTGCATGTCAGCAGTCTCCACTCCCGCCCCACATTTCCCCCAAACTCCGGTGTAATCTGGCCCATTGAGTCTCCCGCTCAACACGCCATATTCCGCCCATGCCCCGCAAACCGCCCTCCGACACGACCCCCCGCCCGCGCCCGTCCCGCGGCAAGTCGGGCAAGCCGCCCGCGCCGCCGTCGGAAACCGCGGCCGGCACGCCCGGAACCCGCGGCTTTGGCGAGGCGCCGCAGGCGCCGTTCATCCCGCGCTTTTCTTCCCCTTCTCCCCGTCCTTCACGGGGAGAAGGTCGGGATGAGGGGCAGCAACACGGCGCCGAGCAAGCGTCTGCCCCTCACCCTAACCCTCTCCCCATGGAAGAAATGGGGAGAGGGGATAAATCCCGCCCCACCCTCCCCGCGCTCCGCTCCATCCAGGCGCGGCCCGAAGATTTCTCCCCCACCGCGGCCCTGAACGCCCTCCTTGCCAAGCCAGCCGAGCGCTCCGAGCGCGCCCGCGAATTGCTCGCGCAGCAGCCCATGATCGCCAGCCATCCGCTGGTGTCGGGCAGCATGCCGATGTTCATGCCGCATCGCCCCGAACGGCCGGAGAAGTCCGAGGGCGGCATCGCCTTCCACCTGCAGTCGGACTACACGCCGCGCGGCGACCAGCCCCAGGCCATCAAGGATCTGGTGGCCGGCGCGCAGCAGCAGGAGCGCAACCAGGTGCTGCTCGGCGTCACCGGCTCGGGCAAGACCTTCACCATGGCGCACGTCATCGCCGAGACGCAGCGCCCCGCGCTCATCCTGGCGCCCAACAAGACGCTGGCGGCCCAGCTCTACGGCGAGTTCAAAAGCTTTTTCCCCGACAACGCGGTCGAGTACTTCGTCAGCTACTACGACTACTACCAGCCCGAAGCCTACGTGCCGCGCACCGACACCTACATCGAGAAAGAATCCTCGGTGAACGAGCAGATCGACCGCATGCGCCACGCCGCCACACGCTCGCTGCTGGAACGCGACGACGTCATCATCGTCGCCTCCGTGTCGTGCATCTACGGCATCGGCTCGGTCGAGACCTACACGGCCATGACGTTCACCGTGAAGACCGGCGACCGCATCAACCAGCGCGAGCTGCTGGCCGATCTCGTGGCCCTGCACTACCGCCGCAACGACGGCAACTTCGTGCGCGGCACCTTCCGCGTGCGCGGCGACACGGTGGAAGTGTTTCCGGCCCACATGGAGGATCGCGCCTGGCGCTTCTCGCTGTTCGGCGACGAGATCGAGAGCATCACCGAATTCGATCCGCTCACCGGCCACAAGACCGATGAACTGAAGCTCGTGAAGGTCTATTCCAACTCGCACTACGTCACGCCCAAGCCGACGCTGCAGCAGGCCATCAAGGCCATCAAGTCGGAACTCAAGCAGCGCCTCGACGAGTTGTATGCCTCGGGCAAGCTGCTCGAAGCCCAGCGCCTGGAGCAGCGCACCGTCTTCGACATGGAGATGATGGAGGCCACCGGCTCCTGCGCCGGCATCGAGAACTACTCGCGCTATCTCACCGGCCGCCAACCCGGCGAGCCGCCGCCGACGCTGTTCGAGTACCTGCCCGACAACGCGCTCGTGTTCGTCGACGAAAGTCACGTCACCGTGCCGCAGATCGGCGGCATGTTCCGCGGCGACTACCGGCGCAAGGCCACGCTCGCCGAGTTCGGCTTTCGCCTGCCCTCGTGCATGGACAATCGTCCGCTGCGCTTCGAGGAATGGGACGCCATGCGGCCGCAGACGTCGTTCGTGTCGGCCACGCCCGGCCCGTGGGAGATCGAGCAGAGCGGCGGCGTGTTCGTGGAGCAGGTGATCCGCCCCACAGGCCTCATCGATCCGCCCGTCGAGGTGCGCCCCGCCAAGACCCAGGTCGACGATCTGCTCGACGAGGTGCGGCAGGTGACGCAGAAGGGCTATCGCACGCTCGTCACCACGCTGACCAAGCGCATGGCCGAGGACCTCACCGAGTACATGCACGAGAACGGCGTGCGCGTGCGCTACATGCACTCCGACATCGAGACGCTGGAGCGCATCGAGATCATCCGCGACCTCAGGCTCGGCGCCTACGACGTGCTGGTCGGCATCAACCTGTTGCGCGAAGGCCTCGACATTCCCGAGTGCGCGCTGGTTGCCATTCTCGATGCCGACAAGGAAGGCTTCCTGCGCAGCGAGACCTCGCTGATCCAGACCATCGGCCGCGCCGCCCGCAACCTCGACGGCAAGGTCATCCTCTACGCCGACCACGTCACCGGCTCCATGGAGCGCGCGATGGCCGAGACCGAGCGCCGCCGCGAGAAGCAGACGGCGTGGAACATCGAGAACGGCATCACGCCCGAGAGCATCCGTAAGACCATCGGCGACGTCATGGCCAGCGTCTACGAGCAGGACCACGTGTCGGTGGATGCGGGCCTCGCCGAGAAGAACGCCACGCTCGTGGGCCACAACCTGCAGGCCGTCATCGCCGACATGGAAAAGCGCATGCGCGAGGCCGCTGCCGATCTCGAATTCGAGACCGCCGCCCGCCTGCGCGACGAGGTCAAGCGCCTGCGCGAGACCGAGCTCGCCATCGCCGACGATCCCCTCGCCCGCCAGATGGACGTGGAAGACAAAGCCGGCGCCTTCTCCGGCCCGCGCAAGTACGGCGCCAGAGCGAATGTGTTGGCCTCTTCCCCCTCTCCCCGTCCTTCACGGGGAGAGGGTCGGGGTGAGGGGCAGCCAAAAAGCTCAGAGCAAGGTTCTGCCCCTCACCCTAGCCCTCTCCCCGTAAACGGGGAGAGGGAACCCTCTCGAATCCAGCACGACTACGAACCCGTGCAGCCGACCTACGCGCAATCGACCACGCGCATCAAGAAACCATCACTCGACGACATGGGCCCCGGCACGGATCGCCCCGTGCCCGCACGCACGTCTTCCCCCTCTCCCCGTTCTTCACGGGGAGAGGGTCGGGGTGAGGGGCAGCTGCCGGAAGACGGCGAACAGCCCGTGAGCGGAACAAGCCGCGTCCGCAAACCGCATCTCGACGAGATGGGCTCGCACCTCCCTATCCCCGCGCGCGAAAAACGCGATGCAGACAGCTCCCGCGTGCGCAAACCGACACTCGATGAAATGAGTTCCTACGCCAGCCGCCCGATCCCGGCGCGCGATCATTCTCCCTCTCCCCGCGAGCGGGGAGAGGGGCATGCCGAAGGCGTGTCTTCGACACGACCTGAGGGGCAGCCCTCATCTCCGGCATCACGCCAGGTGCGCGTGGATCCGCGCACCAAGGCCGGCAGTTTCGGCGAAGACATCCGCGGCCCGCACAAGCCCACATATGACGAAATGGGTCCGCACGCCGAGCGCGGCCTGCCGGTCGACACCCCGCGCCCGCAGAAGCCCACCCGCACCATCGACGTGCCCGACGACACGGCGAAAAAGAAACACCGCCACGGCCGCCCCCGCAAAACCGGCCGGCCGGGGCAGTAGCCACATGTGTTGATGATAATATTTTCAGAGGACGCAGCGAGCGCCCCATATCAGGCGAAGGCAAAGCTCAGTTGAACCGGGGCCGCCTTCGATCGCCGCTTCGGCTTTCCAGCCACGATCGGCTCTTCCGGCTCGTTGCGCGGCAAGCCGGCCATCGCGATCCAGCGCCGGGTATCGAAACCCAAATCGCAGAGAATGTTTTCGATGACGTCGACCGCATGGTCACGGTCCGCCGCCGACATCACAGCGCGGCCGGCCTTGCGCATACGCTTCTTGGCCGCATCCATGCCCGCGGCGTTCGCCAGTCGCACAGCCTCGGTATAGGTCTTGATCCGCACGATTCGCCCTCGCTGCGAGGGCAGGATGCACGCCTTGCATTCGGTCGGTCAAGCAGCGAAGGTGCACCCCAACAGGTAGTGGCGGGGCGGGGCGGCATGGCCAATCACTTGTATTACGGCGACAATCTGGAGGTTTTGCGCGCCCACATCCGCGACGAGAGCGTGGACCTGATCTACCTCGACCCGCCGTTCAACTCCAACGCCACGTACAATGTGCTGTTCCGCGGGCCGTCAGGCGACCAAAGCCAGGCGCAGATCGAGGCATTCGAGGACACCTGGCAGTGGAACAATGTGGCCGAGAAGGCATTCGACGAGGTGATGTTCGGGCCAAATGCCGACGTCGCCAACATGCTGCGCGCCATGCGATCGTTCCTGAAGGACAACGACATGATGGCCTACCTGACGCACATGGCCGTGCGTCTGGTGGAGTTGCATCGCGTCCTGAAACCGACCGGCTCGATCTACCTGCACTGCGACCCGACCGCGAGCCACTATTTGAAGGTGCTGATGGATGCTGTTTTCGGAGCGAAGCAATACCGAAGTGAAATTATTTGGAAGAGATCAAGTTCTCATAACGACACCAAGCAAGGTCTCGTCAACTATGGCCACATCCACGATACAATTTTCTTCTACACAAAAGGAAGCAGTTGGGCTTGGACACCACAATATACAGCCTATGAGGAAGATTATACTGGACGCGATTACAAGTTAGTCGACGAAAAGACGGGGCGCAGATTTAGACGAGGTGACCTCACGGCCGCCAAGCCCGGCGGTGACGTGTCGTACGAGTGGCGGCTCAAAAAACGAGCCGATGGCCGAGAACGGCACGTCGCG
>CADEFX010000148.1:6586-11681 GCA_902826715.1 uncultured Hyphomicrobiales bacterium
CGGACCTGTCGAGCGAGCACAAGAAGCCGGTGGAGGGATGGGAGTACAAAGGTGTCTATCCGTATCCGGGCAGATACTGGGCCTATTCCAACGACAATATGGAGCGGTTCGCAAGAGAAGGAAGGATTCGTCACACGTACGACGGAATGCCCGAGTATGTGAGATTCTTGGATGAGATGCCGGGCGTGCCACTTCAGGATTTGTGGTCAGACATTCGACCCCTGCTTGGACACGAGCGCCTCGGGTATCCTACATAGAAACCGCTTACACTCCTTGAGCGCATCCTGTCAGCCTCCTCCAATCCCGGCGACGTCGTGCTCGATCCCTTCTGCGGCTGCGGCACGACCGTGCATGCAGCCGAGAAGCTAGGTCGGCAGTGGATCGGCATCGACGTCACGCATCTCTCCGTCGCATTGATCGAGCGGCGCCTTAAAGACGCGTTTCCGGGCATCTCCTACAGCGTCCACGGCATCCCGAAGGACATCGAGGGTGCACGCGACCTCGCAGCGCGCGACAAGCACGATTTTCAAATTTGGGCCGTCACGCGATTAGACAACGCTGTCCCCTTTCGCGCCGGCAAGAAAGGCGCCGACGGCGGCATCGACGGCCACATCTTCTTCCGCTCCGGCGCCAAGACCGTCGAGAAGGCCATCGTCTCGGTCAAGGGCGGCGGGGTCGGCGTCAAGGACATCCGCGAGCTGACCGCCGTCGTCGATCGCGAGCGCGCCAAGATCGGCGTCTACATCTCGCTCGAACCGCAGACGGAGCCGATGAAGCGCGAAGCCGCCGGCGCCGGCCTCTACGACGGCCCGACCGGCAAGGTACCCAAGATCCAGCTCTTCACCATCGAGGAATTGTTCGCCGGCAAGACCCCGAAGATTCCACTCATGGAGCGCGGCTTCAAGACCGCCGCCCGCGAGGAGCGCGACGACCAGCCGGATTTGGACCTTTGACTCGCAACACGCGCATGTCCCCCTCCCCCTGGTGGGGAGGGGTTAGGGGTGGGGGAACCCACAAGCCAGAGTTCAGTGACAAACTCGCCCGAACCCTCGACATCGACGATAGGTTTCCAAAACCGCCTTCAATAACTCGGACCACCACCATACATCGGCCGCAGCACCGGCCGCCGGTCCGCATACGTATCGTCGTCATAACCACCGAACCGGCGATACGCCCTGAAATCCCGCGCGCCCTGGAAAGGTCTCAGATACCCGCGGCGATCTTCGTAAGAATCGCGCGGAGGCGGCACGTCCTCTGCAAACCGCGGGTCCGGTTCCGGGTATCGCCGGTCCGCATACGGCTGCTCCAGGCGCGCCCGATCATCTCCTCTTTCAGCGCTGTCAAATCGTTCGCGTTGTTCAGGGAATGCTGTCGGCGCCGCGCGTGGCGGCACATAGGCGTCATCTCGCCGCGGGGCCACAGGGGTATCATCTCTCCGAACCGCTACGGACTCCTGACGGATGGGGGCAGCACCCGTGTTCGAATGCGCGGGCGATGGCGATCGCGCCTGCCGCTTGCTGGCAGCGGGCACCGCATCATCGACAGCCTTGTGTGTTTCGGTCTTCACCGTCGCCTTTGCCGGCGCCTCGGCCTCCACCTTGGCCACGGCCTTTTTCGTTGCCTCTGCGGCGATGCCTTTATCTGCCGTCGATGGGTTGATCAGCACCACGGTCGGACGCGAAGCGCCCTTTTCAGTCGTAGCGGCGGATTGCGCCTTCGGCGTCTCGGTCGACGACGCAGCCGTGGTCGGCTTCATCTCCTCCTTTGCAGGCTTCGTGTCGGCGCTGACCGTGCTTGAACGGACTGCGGTTGCGGCGTCAGACTGCGGCGCACTCTGGCTCTGCACGACACCGGTGGAGGCCGTTTGCGATTCGGATGTCCGCAAGTCCGCAAGAATAGGCGATGCCGTCGACAGGCGGCCGACCAGGAAGCCGGCTCCCACCGCTACCGCAAGCAAGAGGGCGATACTGCGCCAACGCGACCGTTCCGGCTTGTGGCCGCGCCACTTGAAAGACGGATCTAGAGGTTCAGCTTTGAGAATCACGGTGAGCTCGCATCCTTCGGGGAGCTGCGGCATGTTTGATCGCCGCTGCTCATCAGGCGATAGGCACGCCTATCAACTCGGTCACCCCCCAGCTTGATCCCACAAATAGTACGATGTGATGGCGTTTTTCCGTCGCCGCTCCGCCAAATAGGCTATCGAATGCGTTAAGCACCAGCCGGCCAGCCTATGCTCCAAGTCAGCATTTCCGAACCATTGGTCGCCGCACCGGCCCGGGCGGGACGCGGCCGAGACGCCGGCCAAGGAAAATTGTCACCTTCCATGTCGGAAACGCCCGGCCTCCTACGTCATCGAGGCAAAGGCACTCACGCGAAAGGACACGCAAATGGCCAAGAACACGATTTGCCTGTGGTACGACAAGGACGCCGAAGAAGCCGCCCGCTTCTATGCCGAGGTCTTTCCCGACAGCCGGGTGACGGGCGTGCACAAGGCTCCGAGCGACTTCCCGTCCGGCAAGAAAGGCGACGTGCTGACCGTCGAATTCACGGTCTTTGGCACCCCCTGCGTCGGCCTCAACGGCGGCCCCGCCTTTAAGCACAATGAAGCCTTCTCGTTCCAGATTTCCACGGAGGATCAGGAAGAAACCGACCGCTACTGGAACGCCATCGTCGGCAACGGCGGCCAGGAGAGCGCCTGCGGCTGGTGCAAGGACAAGTGGGGCATTTCCTGGCAGATCACGCCCCGCGTTATGCTCGAGGCGCTCGCCGCCGGCGGCGCTGAAGCCAAGCGCGCATTCGAGGCCATGATGGAGATGAAGAAGCTCGACGTCGCCAAGATCGAGGCGGCGCGCCGCGGCTGACGTCACATCGTCTGCGGCAAGCGTGGCACTCAAGGCTCCCGGTCAAGCACGAAGTCTGAGAGCCTACTTGATCCACTGGCACGTCCGGGTGCCGGAGGCGTTTTGCTTGCCGCCGGCGCATTTGATGCGCTTTCCGCAGGGATGCATGCCGGTCTTCGTTTGGCCAGTGCTTATGCTGCCTCTTGGCCAAAGAGCGAAGCTAGCGTCGCTCGCGTCCGTTTGACACTTGTTTGCCTGCGCGAGGGATGGGGTAAACGACGAGACCAAAGCCAACACCGCTATTGGCAGCAGCACGCGCATGTCCTCCTCCTCAGTATCTTCGTCCGAGCAGCGATTTGTTTGACTGCTCTACGCCAAGGGACTGTCGATTGAAAGCCACTGAATCGGGGTTGTATCGCTCAAACATATCGCCCATGCCGCGCTCGCCTAAGGAATGATCGCCATTGCACTGGCGAAATCGCATCGGCCAAGTCGGATCGGCGCGAGCCGCCACGTCCTTGAGGTATGACGCTCACGCCTTTCACGGGGGAGACAACAATGGACTCACGCGCGACACTCTGGATCGGCCGCACACTCACAGGCCTGTTCGCTCTCTTCATGCTTGGCGCCTCGGTCGCGCCCAAGCTGCTGCACATGCCGATCGCCGAGGAGACCATGGCCCAGCTCGGCTGGCCCGCCGGCTATGCCTTCGTGATCGGCCTTATCGAGCTCGCCTGCGTCATTCTCTATCTCATCCCCCGCACGAGCGTCCTCGGCGCGGTGCTGACCATGAGCCTGCTCGGCGGCGCCATGGCGACGCAGATCCGCGCCGGCAGCCCGCTCTTCAGCCACATCCTGTTCAGTCTCTATCTCGGCCTGTTCATGTGGGGCGGACTATGGCTGCGCAGCCCGCAGCTCCGCGCGCTGTTTCCCGTCGCGCGGGAGCCGTAACGCACATAGGTGCGTGGCCTGCCCCCGTCCGTGCGGCCCTGTAACCTTATATAAGCTTCCGCCCGACCCATTCCGCCCATGTTGGACGGACCATCTCGAATCGGTCGGACGTCCGCGCGTACCATTTGGCGGCATGCATGGCGCCGATCAATCGCAGGCCAGGGGTGTCGAAAATGTGCTTGGCGCCATCGACGACGAATGCATCCGCCACGTGCGCGCGCACGATCCGACCGATGGCGATGAACTGGCTTGTGCTGAGAGGCACATCAGCATGCAGAACGCATTCGAATGCCACCGGGCACCCCGCGACGCGCGGAGTCTTGAGGACATCGGACGCGACGGTTTGCAGACCGGCCAGTCCCAACTCCTCCACGTCCGCGGGCGCATCGATACACGTGACATTCATCGCCTCGGCCATCGATTCCGAGACAAGATTCACGACGAACTCCCGCGCCGACAGGATATTGCGCCCGGTATCCTTCATGCGCCCATCCGGCCCCGGCAATACCGTGCAGGCCAAAACCGGCGGCTCAATACCCATGATATTGAAGAAGCTGAAGGGCGCCGCGTTGACGATCCCTTCCGGCGACACCGTGGTCACCAATGCGATCGGCCGTGGCACGACCGTGCCCGTCAGAAATTCGAAGCACTGCATGGGCGTCATTTTCTCGAAGTCGAAAAGCATGCCGGTCACCGAAACCACTGATTGCGCTGCGCGTCACCATCCTGACGCAAACGAGGCGCCAGGACTATCGCGCAAGCCGCAACCTGTCGTCTCAGAACCCACTGAGAAAAACGTCGATCCGTTGTCGGATACCCTATGTGCGGGACGTCTTGATGGTAGGCGGGCGAAATGCCGGAATGCCAAGCCCACTCATCCAATTGCAACACGGAGCCGTATCATGTCCAAGAAGCCCCAACCGAAAGCCGCCCCAGGCACAAATACCGTTCGCCTGCACCGCGTCCTCGCCGCCAAGCCCGAGAAGGTCTACCGCGCCTTCCTCGACGCCGACGCCCAGGCCAAATGGCTGCCGCCCCATGGCTTCACCTGCAAGGTCCACCACCTGGACGCCAAGGTCGGCGGCACGTTCAAGATGTCCTTCACGAACTTCACGACCGGCAACAGCCACTCCTTCGGCGGCGAGTACCTCGAACTCTCCCCCAACGAGCGCCTGCGCTACACGGATAAATTCGACGACCCGAACCTCCCCGGCACCATCGAGGTGACCGTCGACCTCAAGGCCGTCTCCTGCGGCACCGAGATCAACATCGTGCAATCCGGCCTGCCCAGCGCCATCCCCGTC
>CADEFX010000149.1:0-10293 GCA_902826715.1 uncultured Hyphomicrobiales bacterium
GGGCTTCCTCGCCTTGGCCGCGACAGCCATTCCCGAGATACAGCCGCCCCCGCCGATGGGAACGACCAGCGTGTCGAGGTCGGGCACGGCTGCCAACATCTCAAGTGCTACCGTCCCCTGGCCGGCGATAACCAGCGCATCGTCGTAGGGATGGATAAACGTCAACCCCCTCTCGCGGCCATGCTGATGCGCGAAGGCGGCCGCATCCTCCAGCGTATCGCCGGTCACAATCACTTCGGCGCCATGTCCCCGCGTGTTCTCAATCTTCACCATCGGGGTGCCGATGGGCATGACGATGGTGGCGGGAATGCCGAGGCGGCTCGCGTGATAGGCAACGCCCTGCGCGTGATTGCCCGCCGACATGGCGATGACGCCACGCTTGCGCTGCGTGTCGTCGAGCGCGGTCAGACGATTGAGGGCGCCGCGCTCCTTGAAGCTCGCCGTGAATTGCAGGTTCTCGAATTTCAGCCAAACGTTGCAGCCCAGGATCTCGCTCAGGGTCCGGCTCGGGTCGAAGTCCGACACGAGGACTGAGCCCGCAATCGTCTCTGCGGCCTTTTCGACATCGGCGAGCGTCACTGCATCGGCGGGTGTTCCGGCATCTGCCATAATGGGCCCTGATCTCGATTGCGCTCTGCCTCTGCGGCGAAGATATAGTACACCTTGGGCCGAGGGGGCAGTTCCCAAGTCAGATCCTCCTTCAGTCAGTCATCTATCAATTGATTTAAGGGCTTCGGCCTCAAGGGATATCTCATAATGCAGCAGCTTCGCGCATGGCACTGAAACGCATGGTTCTCGAGATCGGCATGGGCACCGATATCCGGGGCGGCGACAGCACCAAGGCCGCCGTCCGGGCGCTGCGCGACGCGCTCTGGCACAACTCGCTCAGCATTGCCGATGCACTTGGCAAGCCGCGGGAGGCCATGCATGTCGAGGTCATCATCGGCGTGCCGCGACCGGAGACGGTGGACAAGGCGGCCGTGCTCGCCGTGCTGCCCTATGGCGACGGCACGGTGCGCGTGGTCGAGGGAGGACTGGAAATCCCCAACGACGCCGGCACGGATACGACCATGATCGCGCACGCCGCGGCGGTCGTCCGGCTCGACGTGGCGTGAGGGAGGCCAATACATGAAACGAATCATCCTCGAACTCGGCGCCGGCACGGCTCTGCACGGCGGCCAGTACACGAAGGCTGCCGTACGCGCCGCGCAGGACGCGCTGCATCACAGCTCGCTGTCGTTTCTGAAGGCGCTGAAGATCGACCCGAAGTCCATGCAGGTTGAGGTGACGATCGGCGTGCAGGAGCCCGACAAGGTCGATGCGGAGGCGGTGAAGGCGGCCTTTCCCCACGGTCAGATCACGGTGAAGGTCGTGAAGGGCGGTCTGGACGTGGTAGACGACGAGAACAACGACGTCACCGCCATCGCGAGCGCAGCGATTGCCGTGCGCGTGGATGTCGCGCGGCAATGATCCTAGCGACCGGTGCCTAAGCGTCCTTCGGCAGCACTTCCGATAAGATGGCGAGGGCGTTGAGCGCGCGCGGGAAGCCGCCGTAGGGCGCGGTCTGGATCACGGCCTCGATGATCTCGTTGCGCGGCAGCCCCATGTTGACCGCGGACTGCGCGAATTTGCGCAACTGCGCATCGAGGCCGAGCACCGTGAACGACGCCAGAGCCACCAGCATGCGCTGGCGATGCCCCAGGCCCGGCCGGAACCACAGCTCCCCGTAGCCATACCGCACGGCGCTTGGATAAAGCGCGCCGGTGACGGCGTTTCCGGGCGCGGCATATCCCTGCTGTCCGCGCTCGCCGTGCATCCGCGCCATCAGCTCCTGGCCGCGCGCGTCAAGTGCCTCATTGCTGTCATTGCGCTCGGGCTCGTCCGCCACCCTCACGCTGCGGGCTGCGAACACGTCGCTGGCGCAGGCGGCCGCAGCCTCGGTCGTCGGAAATCCGCCGTACAGGCCGGGCTGCATGAAGACTTCGACGATGGCACGCGGCGGCACGCCGATATCGAGCGCGGTGCCGACCATCGATTTCAGGGCATCCAGGCGCTGCAGCACACCGAGCGTCGCCAGCGTGCAGATCATGCGGTCCTGCAGAGCGAGCCCTGGCCGGCTCCAGATGCCGCCGTAAATGGTCTCGTCGGCCCAATCACCGTAGCCCGGAACACTGCGGCCGGCTGGTGCAGCGGGCTGTCCAAGCCGCTCGCGCGTGGCCTTGCCGACTTTTCGCAATGCGCTTCGCGTGACCGGCATGTGCGATCTTCCGCTTACACGAGATACGAGACCATGAAGATCAAGATGATGATCACAAGGACGATGGTCGCCCGCATCAGCTTGTGAAACGTACCGTACGTCTTCAGCTTGTCATTAACGTCGATGGAGGGATGACTCCCAGACAGATCAACCGACATTGGCCTTGCCCCGTCGCTGGTTGGAAGATTCGAGCCCTGACCGTTTCTCACAAACCCGCCGCAATGAAAAGCCCTTACCCGGCGATTGTGGGGGACTTGGGACGTGCCCTTATGCCGCCGTCCGGCCGCGGAAACGCAGCCGCCGGGCGGCTGGTCGGGCATGGGTGATCTGGCTGGTTCCGTGCGCAGTTTTCTCCCACAAGTAGGGCGAGCGAACGAGCTGGAGGATCGCCCGGTAGCCGGCGCAGGAAATCAGCAGCCAGTAGAGAGGCGTCAGCAGGGAATGCTTGGCAAGGCCGGGCTGGCCTTTGCGGACGGCGGCCAGGGCGCCGAGCATCATGGCACTGGCGTAGCCAAGACCGAGATTGAGCGCCGCAATCCACCAGAGCCATTGCTGCACCGGGCTGGATGCTTCAGCAAATAGCCGGCCGTTCGCCCAGTCCACCAGCAGGAGAAGGTAGCCCCAGGGGTGCACGAGGATGGAAAGCAGGATGCTGCCCATGAGCACGTGCAGGCCGAGCCAGCGTTTCCAGCCAAGCTCGCGGAGAATGCGGCGCGGCTCGCGACTATGGACGAGATATGTCTGCATCCAGCCTTTGATCCAGCGTGTCCGCTGCCGAAACCAGTTGCCGAAGTCCTCGGGCGCCTCCTCCCATGTGCTGGAGGCCAAGGTTGCCGTATCGAAGCCTTCGCGGGCGATGCGGAAGCCGAGGTCGGCGTCCTCGGTGACGTTGTAGGGATCCCAGGCACCGATGCGACGGAGCACGTCGGCCCGGAAGTGGTTGGACGTGCCGCCGAGCGGCAGGGGAATATTGAGGCGTTCGAGCGCGGGCAGAATGGCAGCGAAGAGGGCCGCGTATTCGAGCGCGAATTGGCGTGTGAGCCAGTTTGCCCCCGCGTTGTGGATGTCGAGCTGGGCCTGCACGCAGGCTAGCCTTGGCCCTGCACTCTGAAACAGCGCATGAGCCCTGCGGAGCTGATCGGGCTGCGGCAGATCCTCGGCATCATACACGACGACAAAATCACCGCGGGCGAGACCCAAAGCGTAATTCAAGGCCTTCGGCTTGGTGCGGGGACCGCGATCGGGCACCACGACGATCGTAACGTTGCCCGGGAGGTCGAGCGCCTCGGCGACGCGCCGCGTTTCCAGATCGTCGCATTCGAGAGCGAGCAGAATCTGGAGCCTGGCGGCGGGATAATCGAGGGAGGCCAAAGCATGGATGAGACCAGGCAGAACGTCCGCCTCGCGGTAGAGCGCGACAAGGACGGTGTAGACGGGCAGGCTTGCATCATCCAGGCGGGCGCTCCTGGCCAGCGACTTCGACCATGGCGGAGGGCGCAGCAATTCCGATATGGCGCAGCACCGGATGAGCACAACGCAAAAGAACGGCAGCGCGAGAAGAGCTGCCAAAGCCGGGATCGTGATGTCTGGTGCCGCGAACACACCGCCGGTCATCAAGCCGACCGGAATGACGAGCAGCAGTACCTGCCACGCAGGATGCGGCGTGCGCGCGGACATTTCCTCGGACTGGCGCCACAGGCCATTGACTGCTGCGTCCATCAGCGCGGGTGCACGCTGGCGGTCCGTCGCGCGTGCAATCTCGGCGCGGGTGGCGAGCACGAAACGTTTCCGCTGCGCGTTGGCGCCCGCGGCGATGGAGCGCAGGATGTGCGGGGGAAAGCTGCGCGCCTCCACGGCCACGACCTCCCGGCCCTGAAAAATGCCGGACATGACGCTCGGGCACGGCGGGTAAGCCGCGGCGGGCGAGAGTTCTGCGAGCGGCGCTCCATCGACGGCCGGCAAGCCCACGCGCGCGGCGACGGCGCAGACGTAGTCGGCCTCGGAGACCCAACCGTTCGAGATCAGGACCTCATGCACCGGCACGGCCGAGCTTGCGGCCAGCCCACAGGCTCGGTGCAGTGTCGCGACATCGATCAGACGCGTCAGAAGAAAGCCGTACTCATGGTCCGCCACCAGCGCGGCAGCAGGCGAAACCCGGCGTTGGCGTACGTGGCGCAGGCGCGCTAGAATCCCAGCCGGTCTTTGCCGAAGCGTCGTCCGATTCGCGGACGGCGCCTCGCGCACAGCCCGCGCCTGCCGCCTGACGAGCATGATGACCCCGCCGCTTTGGCCGTCCGGCGGTTCGTTATGTTGGCCTGGACACACGGAACGCCGGAATGACCAAACTGAGAATAAGCTGGATCGCGGTCTGCGCAAGCCTGCTCGCTGCGCTACTGAATATCGCGGCTGTGACTGCCCAGGAGCCGGCAACCGGCGGCGACGACGTGCAGCGCCGCGCCGCCATCCGCTTCTTCACCGGTGGAGACTTTCCGCCCTTCCACTACTACGATGATGAAGGCGTACTGACGGGCTTCGACGTCGACCTCGCGCGGGCGATCTGCCTGGAGGTATCGGCCGTGTGCGATATCCGTGCCCGGCCTTGGGACGATCTGCTGCCGGCATTGAGACGGCGCGAGGCCGACGCCATCATCGCCTCGCAAGCCATTACACCGCAGGCTCTCATGCAGGCGGACTTCACGGATCGCTACTACTACACGCCGGCCTGGTTTGCAGGGCAGCGCGGAGCAATCAAACTCGAGACCACGCCGGAAAAACTGGAGGGAAAGAAAATCGCCGTCGCGAAGGGGACCGCGCACGAGGCCTACTTGCGCGCGTTCTTTCCCGGCGCCTCAATTCAGGCATTCGAAACGCCGACCCAGGCGCGCGAAGCTCTGATGATGCGCGCGACCGATCTGGTGTTCGATGACGGAATCGGGCTCGTCTTCTGGATCAACGGCACTCAATCCAAGGAATGCTGCGAGCTGGTGGGCGGGCCGTTCTACGATCCCAAGTACTTCGGCGACGGTATTGGCATCGCGGTCGGCAAGAGCGACGGTTCGCTCAAGGCACTCATCAACCAGGCGCTGAGGCGCGTACGCGAAACCGGACGATACGAGGAGCTCATGCTCCGTTATTTTCCCAACCGGCTCTACTGAGCCAACAAGCTTGACGGAGGAAACCAAAAAATGATCTTCGACCATCGCACCTACACGTTGAAGCCCGGCACCATCAAGGCCCACCTGGAAATCTATGAGAAGTTCGGGTTCGGCCCGCAATCCAAGCACCTGGGCAAGCCGGTCCTTTACGCCACGACCGAGGTCGGAGACGTGAACAGCTACGTGCACGTGTGGGCCTACAAGGATCTTGCCGATCGCACGGCGCGGCGGGCGGCGATGTGGGCCGATCCGGAGTGGCTTGCCTACACCAAGAAGTCGGCCGAGCTGGGCGCTCTGCTCAAGCAGGAAAACACGATCCTGGTTGCCACCAGTTTCTTCACGCTGCCCGGCACTTAGCGCAGCTTACACGTTGTTCCCGGGCCCATGGCCCGGGACCGCGATCTGGCCCTGCGACCGCAATCCCGCGGCTATCGTTCGGGACTTTTATCCGTCCCATCAAACTTCGCACGGGCGGCTTCCATCGGTCCCTGATTGTCGATTGCCCACGTGCCCAGCGCCTGCACAGGCTCCAGCAGAGAGACTCCGAGCGAGGTCAGCGCGTATTCCACCCGTGGAGGATTGGTCGGGTGAACCGTGCGGGTGACCAGGCCGTCGCGCTCCAGCGCCCGCAACGTCAACGTCAGCATGCGCTGCGAAATACCGCCCACCTCCCGCCGGATCTCACTGAAGCGTTTGGCGCCGCTGCCCAGGAAATTGACGACCAGGACGGTCCATTTATCGCCTATCCTGGCCAAAACAGCGCTGATGGCCTTGCAATCGCCAGGCAGATGCATGTGCCTTGGTTTCAAAAATGTGCCTCCTTGTGCGTGTCCCTGGTACGCACATATGTAGTGCTGGTTACTTTAAATTACCATCGGTCTCAATTCAGGAGCTTTCATGACCAAGATCGCCGTCATCGTCGGCAGCCTCCGCCGCGAGTCCATCAACAGAAAGCTGGCGCATGCGCTCGCCAAGTTGGCGAAGCCCGGCACCGAGTTCACGTTCTCCCAGATCGATGACCTGCCGCTGTTCAGTCAGGATCTGGAGCCTAATCCGCCAGCGGCTGTGACGCGTCTGAAAGGTGAGATCGAGGCCGCCGATGGCGTGCTGATCGTGACGCCGGAATACAATCGTTCAATACCGGGCGTGCTCAAGAACGCGATCGACTGGGCATCGCGCCCCTATGGCAAGAACTCGTTTGCCGGCAAACCCACGGCGGCAATCGGCACGGCCATGGGCAGCCTCGGCACGGCGGCCGCACAGCAGCATCTGCGCAGCATTCTGGCGTATCTCCATGTCGTGCTGATGGGACAGCCGGAAGGCTACATCGTTTTCAAGCAGGGGCTGATCGACGACTCGCACGCCGTCACCGACGAGAACGTGCGCAAGTTCCTGCAGACTTACATGGAGAAATTTGGCGAGTGGATCGAACGCCACGGCGAGAAGAAATAATTGCGGGCCTGTCAAATCGTAATGCTCTGCCGCGGCCCTTTTTGGTCTGAGGCCTGCGGCAGAGCGTTGCTCATAATCATCTCAACTCACAGTCCGCCACGCACCTGCCAATCGTCGCGATATGGCCGGGCACGGTCGCGGGGGCTGCCGTAGACGATCGACTCGATTTCGCCCGGCACCACACCGATGTCCTTCAAGGTGCGGCAGTCCAGGCCGCTTAGAATTCGCACCGTCTTTCGCTGGGCGCGTTTGTGGCGCCACGTGATCCAGGCCCGCACGCCCAGTCCTGCCAGTTGCGACACGATGGGGCGCCGGGGCGCCGGTACGAAGTGTGTTGTCAGCATGATCGCCTCCTGCCATTTTTCTTGTTGTTCGCGGGTAGGGCCGAGCCCGGGGCTTCGGCGTCGATGCATCGCGCAAAGCCGCGATTTCTCGATGTCTGGACTATGCCAGACCCCTCATGACAACCTGCTGTCAGGAGCCCTGACACACTCCTGACAAGGCGTGTCAGGAGCGCTAAGCTATGATCTCGGAGATCGAGACCAACACGGGTGAGAAACGTGCGCCGCGCCGACCGCCTCTTTGAAATCATTCAGTTCATGCGCCGCAAAGACGTTGTGCGCGCGCGCGACCTCAGCGAGGCGCTAGAGGTGTCGGAACGCACCATCTATCGCGACATCCAGGACCTCATCACCAGCGGCGTGCCGATCGAAGGCGAGGCCGGCATCGGCTATGTCCTGAAGGCCGGCTTCGACCTGCCGCCGCTGATGTTCAAGGAGCAGGAGATCGAGGCGCTGGTGCTCGGTGCGCGCATCATCGAATCCTGGGCCGACGCTGAATTGGCAACCGCCGCCACCGACGTCATTGCCAAGATCGAGGCCGTGATTCCCGACCGTCTGCGCGGGTACATGGCCAACACGGCGCTGCTGGCGCCCACATCGCATTACATGGAGCCGATCGGCTTCGATCTGGCGGAGCTGCGCCGCGCCCTTCGCAATCAGCTCAAGGTGCATTTCGCCTATCGTAACGTGTATGGCCTGGATTCCGTGCGCACCGTGCGGCCGCTATCGCTCGCGTATTTCGGTCCGGTCTGGATGCTGGCGGCGTGGTGCGAACTGCGCAACGACTTCCGCACCTTCCGCCTGGATCGCATCGAGAATTTCGGCCTGAGAGAGGATCGCTTCCGCCAGGAGCCCGGCAAGACCCTGCACGATTTTCTCAAGCGCCCGCAGACATGGACCCGCGGCGCGCCGGGAGCTGCGGGTCTAACAGGGTAGTCCGCGATCGTTTCGCCCGGAAGACCGCCGCACTCATGCTCGAACTCACACGAACGGCCATTGTTGCCCGATAACCCGCGAGTAACGCGCAGCATCACAAAGCAAAGACCATTGGAAGCGCCCGCTCCCAATGGTCTGTCCCGCACTTTCTGCGGCCGGCGCAGTCCCGCGTTCAATTTGGCCCTCTCTCAGGGTAACCCCCGGAGCCGCCGTAACCGGGCGCAGTCGTGACCCGCTCCTTCACGGCCATCCCGCAACGGCCTGAAAACGGACACCGTGTCTTTGTAGAAAGCGGCCTGTGGGGTATCAACGTCTAAAGACGTCTGATGCTGACGCGGGCGGGGACGTATGTCTGAAAGCTGGGCCGAGTTGCTGAGGCGCTACAGGGTGCGTCACGCGCTGACGCAGGCGCGCCTGGCCGACGTTCTCGGCGTATCGCAACGCACGATCTCAAGATGGGAGCGCGGCGAGGACAGGCCCACCCTCGATCGGCAAAAGCAATTGTGCGACCTGTGCCGGGAACCGTCATCGCGCCTGCTGCGCAGCCTCGTCGCCTCGGTAAGGCACAGCCCGTTTCCGCGCGCGCTGTCGCGTATGCCGACGCTGCACCTCCTGGCCGTGTCGCCTCCGGCTATCGCCAAGCGGCCATCCATTACGGATTGGATCGGCCGCGACCTCGCCAAAATTGCCTGCGGCGTGCTGGAGGAGATGCTGGACGACAGACCCCTGCAACGGGGCATCGCCAACGGCGAGATAGCCTGCGTGCTCACCACAACACGCAGCGTGCTGCAGACGGCGGAGCATCCGCGCGTCGGCACCTACCGCACGATCATCACGTATTACGCGCACGACGGCGAGCTTTACAGCGACGCCATGGCCGTGCCGGGTCCGAAGTCGGCAAAGCTCGGCTACACGGCCATTTCCATGGACGACGCCTGCGAGCCGGCCTGACTTTATCCTCACTTTTACGTGTTACGTGGGGAACAGCGGCCAATGTCATGAGTTGTTAGGCTCACTACATCATCGGCTCCCCTCCGATGATGTCAGCGCGCCGCCCTTCCCCGTAGGGTCTGCGCGCCATCAGCAGGACGCCTCGCCCCCCGTCGAGGCGTCCTTTTTTGTGCGCGATGCTTCCCGAAGCCTCATGGCGCGGAACCCGCCGGTCGCCTAAGGTTCCGCAGGGAAACTCGGGGAACTGCCATGATCTTGGGGATGTCTATATCCGCATTTACGACCGTTCACGTCATCGTCAGCCTGATAGCCATAGCCACCGGGCTGATCGTCCTGATCGCAATGCTCAGCTCCAACCGCCTCAGCAGGCTGACGGGCATATTCCTGCTCACCACCGTTCTGACAAGCGCCACGGGCTTCCTCTTCCCCAGTTCCGGCGTCTCGCCGGCCCAGGCTTTCGGCTACCTCTCGCTTGTGCTGCTGGCGATCGCGCTGGCTGCCCTCTACGGGTTCCACCTTGCGGGTGCGTGGCGCTGGATCTACGTCGCGACCGCGGTGACGTCGCTCTATCTCAACTGCTTCGTGCTGGTCGTACAGATGTTCCAGAAATTTCCGGCGCTGCATGCGCTGGCGCCCAATCAGTCGGAGCCGCCCTTCCAGATCGCGCAGGGCGTGTTGCTGCTCGCCTTCATCGTGCTGGGCGTGCTGGCGGCCAGGCGGTTTCACCCCGAAGGCCTATCGGCGCAAGCTGCGGCGTGAGGGCTCTCAGGGTCCGAACACGCCCTTCGCCGAGGTGATCTCGAGCCCGTGTGGCATTCGCGGCGCGGAACCGGCGACACCTCGACGGAGCGGCCCGCGTATCCTACGTGTGGGGTCACGCATCGACCTATGATGGCGCCTTTGGTTCGCGCGCCGAGAGGAGGACACCGCATGTGCCGCAACATCCGCACGCTGTTCAACTTCGAGCCGCCCGCGAGCAACGACGAGGTTCGCGCGGCATCGATCCAGTTCGTGCGCAAGCTCTCCGGTTTCAACGCGCCGTCGCAGGTCAACACCGTCGCGTTCATGCGCGCGGTGGACGAGGTCTCGGCCGCAGCGACGCGACTTCTCAGCTCGCTCGAGACGACCGCGCCGCCGCGCGATCGTGAGGTCGAGGCCGAGAAGGCCCTCGACGTCGACGTTCTCGGCACCTTCTATGCCC
>CADEFX010000149.1:10303-11678 GCA_902826715.1 uncultured Hyphomicrobiales bacterium
GGATGAAAGCCGCCAACCCTCACAGATCGCGTCGCGTGCAACGCGCGACGTCACCGCATCTTCGCAAGGACGGCACGAAATTGCGCTCCGGCCATTTCGACACCTGGCCGCCGGCGCGTCTGCTAGAGCTTGTTGCGCGTGTTGTGGGCGATCTCGACCAGCGCGAAGAAGGCCGCCGTCATCAGCAGGGAGAAGAAAAAACCCGACGCCGCGCCGACGATGCCCACCATGGCCGGGTCGACGGGCACGCCGTAAGCGGCACTCTGCATACCCGCAGCATATCCGCCGGCCGTTGCGATGAAGATGAACAGCAGTGCCACCAACTGCGCGATGAAGATGATCGCGCGGCGAATGAAGCCCATGGAATGTCTCCCCTACGTCTCAATACAGCGCCGGACTGAAGCACATGGCTTCGGGCGCGGGTAGAGGCACCCACGCAGGAAGGCGTGGAGTGTGGTTTTTGGGTTGGGCACGAGCGCTTCCGCATCGCAAAGGCGTTACCTTCAAGTGTCATCCTCGCGCCTGTCGCGAGGATCCATCCATCCCGAAATCCCTGCCTGATGGGCGGACCAGGGCGAACCCCAAAGATCAGCGAATCTCACGGGCATGCCGCCCTTACTCACCCGCCGCCCGGCGCGCGGAAAGCATCTCCAGCGTCCGCCCGAGCCCCGCAAGCACGCTGCCGAGCGCGAACAGGCCGATCACGATCAGTTCGATGTAGGACTCCACGCGCTCCTTCTCGATCATGAAGTCGGAGATGTTGGCGTCGGAATTCTTGTACTGCCCGATCAGCGTCTGCCGCTTGGCTTCGGCGGCCGCGATCTCATCGGCCGGCGCGTTCAGCCGCTTCAGGAGCACCACCTGATTGTCGAACATGGCGCCGAGCTGAATCTGTGCCGACTGCTGCGTGTTGAAGGCGACGAGGCGCCATTCGATCTCACGCTTAAGCGGCTCGAGGTAGAACATCTGCGCGGCTGTCGAGCCGAGCAGCAGGACGATGCCGACGAGTTCACCATACTGGTAGAGCTTGAGTCGCATCCGCTGCCCCCGCACGAATCTCTGTCATTGAATCATCGCGTCCTGACGCCGTCACCTTGGCCGCTCCCGTCCCGATTTGCCAGCGCGTGGAACCGCACCATGCTCTAGCGCACGACGGTGCGATGCCGTGAAGGCGGCGCGCGCCTGCGGGGACATTTACCGAACTTATCCCCGGGCAGCCATACCGTGGGGGACACGCGCCGATACGCCCGCACGCACCGCGCCGGGTTGAAAGACAGTGAGGGGAGCAGGGCGCAAACACCTGGCTCTCAATGGGTATTAGACGCGGCATCCGCGCCCTGCGGCTAAAGTAGCTGCGCCCTCCGCCACCGGTGCC
>CADEFX010000150.1 GCA_902826715.1 uncultured Hyphomicrobiales bacterium
CCAACTAGGCAAATTTGTCAGCAGCAAGCCTGACGCCTGCTGGCGGCTCTTGGCTTGTCCGGCCGCGGCGGTGCAATATCCCGCGCCATGAGCAAGACAGCCAAGACGATTAAGAAGCCTGCGGATGCGCTTACGAAAGCGGAGGCGCGCGCAGAGCTGAAAACGTTGGCCGCCGAGATCGCGCGGCACGACGAGCTGTATCACGCCAAAGACGCGCCTGAGATTTCGGACGCCGCGTACGACGCGCTGGTTGCTCGCAATCGGGCGATGGAAACGCGCTTCCCCGATCTTGTGCGCGAGGACAGCCCCTCGCGCCGGGTAGGTGCCGCTCCAGTCGAGGTCTTCGGAAAGATACGGCATGACGTGGCGATGCTGTCGCTCGGCAATGCCTTCGAGGACACCGAGGTGGCGGAGTTCGTGGACCGGGTCCGCCGCTTCCTGCGCGTACCGCAAGACGATGCCCTGGTGGTTCTTGCTGAGCCCAAGATCGATGGCCTGTCGATCTCGTTGCGCTACGAGAATGGCCAGCTCGTGCAGGCCGCCACACGCGGCGATGGAACGACGGGTGAGAACGTCACCGCCAACGTCAAGACGATCCGCGCCATCCCGCATCGCCTGAAGGGCAAGGACGTACCCGAGCTGATCGATGTCCGGGGGGAGATCTACCTGGCGCATGCGGACTTCAGGCGGCTGAATGCGGCGCAAGCCGAGGCCGGCGAGAAGATCTTTGCCAATCCGCGCAACGCGGCGGCCGGATCCCTGCGCCAGCTCGATGCGGGCATCACTGCGCGGCGGCCGCTAAAGTTCTTTTCCTATGCATGGGGTGCGGCGAGCCGCCTGCCCAGCGATACGCAATCCGGCGTCGTTGCCGCCTTCGAAAGGTGGGGTTTGCCGGTCAACGCGCTGCGGCGCCGATGCGAGGGACCGGAAGAGTTGCTGGCGTTCTATCGCTCCATGGCGGAGAAGCGCGCATCGCTCGGATACGATATCGATGGTGTCGTCTACAAGGTCGATCGCCTCGACTTCCAGGAGCGTCTGGGATTCGTATCGCGCTCTCCGCGCTGGGCCATCGCCCATAAATTTCCGGCCGAGCAGACCACGACAGTGCTCCGTGACATCGAGATCCAAGTCGGCCGGACCGGGGCCCTGACACCGGTCGCCAAGCTCGAACCTGTGACGGTTGGTGGTGTCGTCGTGTCGAATGCGACGTTGCACAATGAGGATGAGATCGCGCGCAAGGACGTGCGCATCGGCGACACAGTGGTCGTACAACGTGCCGGTGATGTCATTCCGCAGGTGGTCTCGGTCGTTCTCGACAAGCGGCCGAAGGGGGCGCGGCGGTTCGTGTTTCCCGAGGTTTGCCCGGCCTGCGACAGTCATGCGGTCCGCGACACCGACGAGAAGACGGGCAAGGCCGACGTGGTGCGGCGCTGCACCGGCGGCCTCATCTGTCCGGCGCAGGCCAAAGAGCGGCTGAAACACTTCGTCTCGCGCAACGCTTTCGACATCGAGGGCCTGGGCGGCGAGCGCATCGAGCTGTTCTTCGACGAGGGGCTGATCCGGCAGCCGGCCGACATCTTCACGCTCGAGGCGCGCAATGCCAAGCTGCCCGAGCCGCTGCAGGGCCGCAAAGGCTTCGGTGCCAAATCGATCGAGAACCTGTTCAAGGCCATTAACGCACGCCGCACCATCGCGCTGGATCGCTTCATCTATGCGCTCGGCATCCGGCACATCGGCGAGACGACGGCGCGCGATCTGGCGCGTGCCTTCGGTACCGTAGAAGCCTTCCGCACGGCGGTCGCCGCGGCCGTCGCGGGTGGCGGCAGGGAAAGCGAAGCCTATCGCGACATCGACAATATCGAGGGCATCGGCGAGACGGTCGTGGATGCGTTGGTCGATTTCTTCGGCGAGCCGCACAACACCAAAGCAGTCGGTGACCTGATGGAAGCGGTCGATGGTCTGCGGCCGCAGATCACGGTCGAGCCGTACAGCCGGCCGGCGACCGTCGCGTCCACGGTGACCGGCAAGACCGTGGTGTTCACCGGCACACTGGAACAGGTGACGCGCGGCGAGGCCAAGGCGCAGGCGGAGCGGCTGGGCGCCAAGGTCGCGGGATCGGTCTCGAAGAAGACGGATTTCGTCGTCGCTGGTGCGGATGCGGGATCGAAGCTTACCAAGGCCCAGGAACTCGGCGTCACGGTGCTGACCGAGGACGATTGGCTCAAGCTGATTGCGCGGTAGGCTCGGCGCGGGGTGCCGACGCAAGCTGGAAACGCTCGAACCGATGCAACTCTTCCTCGATGAGTTTCTTGTGCAGTCGCGCCGAGCCGCGGCCGACCCAGGTCCATTTCTGCATCATCAGCTTTTGCCTTGCACGGTCGGTCTTGAGATCGATGGCGGCCACCACCTCATCGCCAACCAGCGTCGGTAACGCGAAATAGCCGTACTGCCGCTTCTCCTTGGGCACATAAGCCTCGAAGCGATGGTCATAGCCGAAGAACAGGTGCAGGCGCTTGCGCTGGATGACGAGCGGGTCGAACGGCGAGAGGAGATGCACCACCGGGCGCGCCGGCTCCAACGGCGCGTCGAGCGTCTCGGGCGCCGCCCAGTGCTCAATCTTGCCAGCGTCCTCTATAGTGACAGGCACGAGTGTTTTGCGACGCACGCGTGCCTCGATCAGGCGTCGGACGCCCGTCTTGCGGCTGGCGCTGAGATGGCAAATGGAGTCGAGGCTCACGACGCCTTGCGCTCGCAGAGCCCTTTCCAGCAGATACTCCAGGACTTGCCCTTCCGATGCCGGCTTGGGCCGCTTCTCCCAGCCGAAATGCCGATCGATCATCTCGTATGTCTTCAGCATGCCGGCCCGTTGGCTGACGGTTATGGCACCAGTGAAGAACGCGAGCTGCAGCGCGCGCTTGGACGGCTTGCGGCTTGCCCAGGGATGGTCTTTTTCCCTGAGCTCATCGTCCTCGATGTCGCGGATCGTGAGGGCGCCGCCGTTGCGGATCAGCTTCAGCACCTTGCGGACGTCCTTGGTCTCGACAGTCTTGAACCAGGACTTCGGCGTGCGCCGGTATTGGTTCATTTCCGGCAGAAAGAATCGCAGGTCCGACGTCGGCACGTAGGACAGAGCGTGAGTCCAATACTCGAACACCGATTTGTCGAGGCTTTGCGCCTGATGCAGGTGGCTGCGATCATAGGAAGGAATGCGCGCGTAGAGAATGTGGTGATGGCAGCGTTCGATGACATTGATGGTGTCGATCTGCACATAACCCAGGTGCTCGACCGCGGCGCGCGTTGCCTCCGGCCCGTCTCCAAACGGCGAGGGAACATCGAGACGCTGGGCGCGAAGCCAGATGTGCTTGGCATCGGCCTTCGAGAGCAAGCGAGGCTGAAGAGACGAACGGCGCATGTGGAATGTTGATCTATGAGCGCGGAAAGTGTGGCGTAGCTTATGCGCCGATAGCGCACCTCGTCTATTGACGGCTCCTGCCACGCATGGTGGTGCGTCGTGCGGCAAATTACGGGAGGTCGAGCCTGCGCTGGGCGACGATTCCTATGTCCCGAAAGCCTCCGCGTAGAGCTCGGGCTTGAACCCGACGAGCAAATGTCCACCCACATCGAGCACCGGACGCTTGATGACTGACGGCTGGGCCAACATCAGTGCAATCGCCTTTTGCTTGTCGAGATCGGCCTTGTCTGCATCCGGCAGCTTGCGGAACGTCGTGCCCGCGCGATTGAGCAGCGTCTCCCAGCTCACGTCGCGGGCCCAGCCTTCGAGGCGTGAACGGTCGATCCCTTGCATTTTGTAATCGTGGAATGTGTGGGCGATGCCATGCTCGTCGAGCCAGGCCCGCGCCTTCTTCATCGTGTCACAATTCTTGATGCCGTAGATCGTGACGGCCTTGCTTTTCGGCATTCCTCACTCCCACTCGATCGTACCGGGCGGCTTGGAGGTGATGTCGTAGGTGACGCGGTTGATGCCGTTCACCTCGTTGATGATGCGGGTGGCGACGCGGCCGATGAAGGCCATGTCGAAGGGATAGAAATCCGCCGTCATGCCGTCGGTCGATGTCACGGCGCGCAAGGCGCACACATGATCGTAGGTGCGCGCGTCTCCCATGACGCCGACGGTGCGCACCGGAAGCAGCACGGCGAAGGCCTGCCAGATCTTGTCGTAGAGACCGGCCTTGCGGATCTCGTCGATATAGATCGCGTCGGCCTTGCGCAGGATATCGAGTTTCTCGCGCGTGATGTCGCCCGGGCAGCGGATCGCTAGCCCCGGGCCCGGAAAAGGATGACGGCCGACAAAAGCCTCAGGCAGTCCCAGCTCGCGGCCGAGCGCGCGTACCTCGTCCTTGAACAGCTCGCGCAGCGGTTCGACCAGCTTGAGGTTCATGCGCTCCGGCAGGCCGCCGACGTTGTGGTGCGACTTGATCGTGACGGATGGACCGCCCGTGAACGATACGCTTTCGATCACATCGGGATAGAGCGTGCCTTGCGCGAGGAACTCCGCGCCACCGATTTTCTTCGCCTGCTCTTCGAACACCTCGATGAACAGCGCGCCGATGGTCTTGCGCTTGGTTTCCGGATCGGTTTTGCCGGCAAGTGCGGTCAGGAATTTGTCGCTGGTATCGACGTGGATCAGCGGGATGTTGTAGTGCTCGCGGAATAGCCGCACGACCTCCTGGGCCTCGTTCAAGCGCAGCAGGCCATGGTCGACGAAGATGCAGGTGAGCTGCTCGCCGATCGCCTCGTGGATGAGAACGGCAGCGACCGCGCTGTCGACGCCGCCCGACAGGCCGCAGATCACGCGGCCTTTGCCAACCTGAGCCCGGATGCGCGCAATCTCGCTCTCCCGGAAATGCTTCATCGTCCAGTCGCCGGGCAGCCCTGCGATATTGCGCACGAAGTTGCCGAGGATCTTGGAGCCGTCAGGCGTGTGCACGACTTCCGGATGAAACATGGTCGTGTAGATGCGGCGTCGCTCGTCCGTCGCGATCGCGAACGGCGCATTCTCGCTGACAGCCTTCACCGCGAACCCGCTCGGCAGCCGGGTCACGCGGTCGCCGTGGCTCATCCAGACCGGATAGCGGTGTCCCACGTCCCACACGCCCTCGAACAGCGCACTCTTCTCTTTGATCTCGATGTCCGCGCGGCCGAATTCCGCCGCGTGTCCGCCCTCAACCTCGCCGCCGAGCTGCACTGCGGTTGCCTGCTGCCCGTAGCAGATCGACAAGATCGGTAGCCCCGACGCGAAGATCGCCTGCGGCGCACGCGGTGAGTCCTTGCTTGTCACGGACGCCGGACCGCCCGAGAGAATGACGGCCTTCGGCTTCAGCCGCGCCAGCGCTTCCTCGGCCTTGTTGAAGGGCACGATTTCCGAATGCACGCCCTGCTCGCGCACGCGCCGGGCGATGAGCTGCGTCACCTGGCTGCCGAAGTCGATGATGAGGACGGTCTCGGGGGCTTTGGCCGTCATGGCGACCTCTGGATCAGCGGAATCGATTGCATGAGCATCCAATCGATAGACCACCGGTGCCGGGAGCGGTCAAGCTCCCCAATGCCGGACTATCGGGCAGGTACCGATGGCGCTGCGTCGTTACCCCGAGTGCGCCATCGTTTGGCCGTTGCTCGTGGACGGCAGCGCAAGGATCTGCGGCTTGGCGACGATGCCGGCCCGTTCCTCGGCGGCAGCCAGGATCTGCGACAGCAGCTCCGTGTACCGCATGCCCTGGAAGCCGGCCATGATGTTGAGCTTGCCGTCCCAGCACCAGCCGGGGTTGGGGTTGACCTCGAGCAACTTGATCTCGCCCTTGGCGTCGGCGCGGAAATCGAACCGGGCGTAGTCGCGGCAGCCCAGGCGCTCGAACAGGCGCGCGGAGTGCTCGATGAGCTGTCCCTGCACGTGCTCGGGCAGATTGGCCTCGTGATAGCGTATCTGGGTCCAGTAGGGGCTATCGGGTTCCCATTTCGACTCATAGCCGAGAATGCGCGGCAGGCTCGGATCAAGCCGCGAGAAGTCGACCTCGAGCAGCGCCAGCGCCCGCAACCCCTGATCCGGGTTGCCGACCAGTCCGACCGTATATTCCGAACCGGTCAGATATTCCTGCACCAGGATGGGGCGTTTGGGAAACTCGTGGCGAAGCCGCTCCAGGTAGTCGAGCAGGCTCTTCTCGTCATTGACGACTGCATCTTTGGTGATGCCTTGCGAACTGTCGCCATAGTTGGGCTTCAGTAGCGCGGGAAATACCGACGGCAAGGTGGCACCCTGATCGCCCGGCCGCACGTAGGTCTCGAGCGGCACCGGCACGTCGAGCCCCTGGGCCACGGCGCGCACGAGCCCCTTGTCATAGCAGGCCGCGAGCGTTGCCGGGTTGGCGCCGGTGTAGGGAATGCCGAGCACGTCCAGGAGCGCTGGAACGTGCAGCTCCTTGAAGGGATCGTTATTGTACCCTTCGTCGCAGAAGTTCAGGACCAGATCCGTGCGCAGATCGGACAGGTCGCGCTCCAGCGTGGCGTGATTGTCGAGATATCGGAACTTGTAGCTGGTGAGTTCCGACAGCGCGTCCTTGAGCTTGCGGACGGTGTCGAAGTCCTCCGGGTTGAACTCGCCGTTGCGTTTCACTCCGTCGGGCAGCCGAGGATCGCCCAGCAGCACGGTGACATCGAGCTTCTGCATCTTGCCCCGCGCCTTGCGGGCCGGAAGCTGAGGCGCGTCGGCTGTCAGCAGGATGCGCCGGGCCATCATGCCGAGATCCTGGTCGCGGTCGGAGACCGCCTCGGCGTGGCCGTGATGGCGGATGTTCCGGAACCCGGTCTTTTCCAGCAGCTTGCCGATACTTTCGCGCGTGTAGAGGCGCTCCGCGTAGAACTGGTCGGCGATGACGCCCGTCTCGTCGTTGACGATGACCTCGCGGGAGATCAGGCGTTCCTTGTCGGCAGAGATGGAGCGTTCGCGGCACACGAAATGATGCTCGTCGATCCATTCCCAAGAGCGGCGCTCGAAGTGCTCGGCCATATACGCGCCATCGGTGATGTCGAGCACGAGCTGCCCGCTCGGCCGCAGCAGCTTGCCCACGGTGTTGAGGACTTTCTCGTCGTCCTGCTTGTTGGAAAAATATCCGAAGGAGTTGCCCATGATGGCAACGCAATCGAAGGTGCTTTCGGTCAACCTTGGATTGCGAGCGTCACCTTCCTTGAAAGCGACGCTCAGTCCCTCCGTCTGTGCGCGTTTCTTGGCAAGACGGATGAGGTAGCGCGAGCGGTCGACGCCCATCACCTGCTTGAAGCCTCGCCGGGCCAGCTCGAGGCAATGGCGGCCTTGGCCACAACATAGATCGAGAATGTTGCTATGCGGCTGGATCGCGGCAGCGGCGACGATGAAGTCCACCTCGCGCCGCGTGTTCTCCGCGTTCTCGACGACGTCGCCGTCGGTCTTCACATAGAGCGCATTGAAGAGTTTGCGCCACCATTCGGCCGGGAGATGGGACTCGAGATCTGCCACTGGCCCGAGGCAAGACCGCGCGGGCGCGCGCCTGGGCCGCTTCGCCTTAGAAGCAGTAGCCATGATGGACGAACGTCCTCCTCCAGTACCGCCGCGTCTGGCCGGAAGCGGGACGCTTCCCAATCGCCTGGACGACCGTGAGACGAGACCGCGCTGGCCTCATCGGCGCGATAGTTAGTCGGTCCTTTGCACAATGCAAGAGACTGTTCTGTGTCGTTCGCGCATCGGATCGGAGCTTGTGCACGAAAAGCATCGTCGCCTCGCCACAACGCAACTCAGGCACCTCCCGTTCCGGTCCGCCGCAGAATGGCGATGAAGAAGCCGTCGGTGTTGTGGCGGGCCGGTGTCAGCAGCAGCGAATCGCTACGGCCGTTCGCAGACGGAGGAGCGTCGCCGGGTAGCTTTGCCTCGCGCCAAGCGGTGGCGGTCGGCACAGACATGAAGGTCTCATGAGATTCGAGGAAGGCCGCGATCTGGTCCTCGCCCTCTTGGGGTAGGATGGAGCATGTGACGAACACGAGACGCCCGCCCGGCTTAACGAGGGGTGCCGCAAGATCGAGCAGGGCCTTCTGCTCGGCCTGCCGTTCAGGCACGTCCTGAGGCCTAAGGCGCCATTTCGAGTCCGGCCTGCGCCGCCAGACGCCGGAGCCCGTGCAGGGCGCGTCAATCAGCACGACATCGAAGCGCGGGCCCAAGGTTTCGAGGGCGGCAGCGTCGCCGGGCTGCAGCACCTGGACATTGCGGATGCCCGCCCGTTTCAGGCGCTCGAAGATCGGCCGTAGGCGGATCTTATCGCGATCGAAGGCATAGAGCTGGCCGGTGTTCTCCATCGCTGCGGCCAAGGCGAGCGTCTTGCCGCCGGCGCCGGCGCACAAGTCGAGCACTTGCGAGCGGGGTGTCGCGCCGGCCAGCAGCGCCGCGATCTGGGAGCCTTCGTCCTGGACCTCGTACCAGCCCTTGCCGTGTGCCGGATCGGCCTCGACGTTGGGCTGCCGGCCCGGACCCTCCGGTGCGCGCAGGCGGAGGCCAACGGGCGAGAGCGCTGTAGCGGCAGGCTTTGTGGCTGCCAAGGCCTTCAAGACCTTGTCGCGGGTGGCTTTGAGTGTGTTGGCGCGCAGATCGACGGGCGCGCGCAAGGCAAGTGCCGCGCCTTCTTCCGCTGAGCGGCCGGCGAACACGTGGCCAAGCGAAGGTGCGAGCCATTCGGGGAAGTCGCCCCGCACCCAGGCTGGAGCATCGTCGGGCACTGCGTGAGTCAGGCCTGCAAGCTCGTCTGCGGACAGCGGTTCGGGTGCATGTGACGACCCGTCGGCTGCGGCCACGATGGCATCTGGAGAAAGGGCGAGCGCATGACCGGCCGCACCCAGGATCAGGGCGCGCGACGTGTCGCTTTGCATTCGCGCCGCGATCGAGAGTTTCCGCCTTAGCGCGTCATAGACGAGGTTGCCGACCGCCGCCCGGTCTCCCGAGCCCGCGAACCGACTGGACTTGCCCCAATCGGCCAGGGCGACGGATGCCGGGCGATGACGGACGATGATGTCGTCGAACACCTCGATGGCGGAACGGATACGGGCGCCTGGGCGCATGGCTCAGACTGAGGCAGCCAGGAAACGCACGGCGAACCAGATCCACATCACCATGAGAATCAGCATGCCGATGCCGTACACGGGGCCGCGCACCCTGAGGTCATTGCTGGTCGTGTGGACGAACGCATGGGCGAGCCGTGACAGCACGAAAGCCCAGGCGAGGATGACATGTACGACATCTGACATCCGCAGATGGAGGATCAGGAGCACGAGAACGTAGAAGAGGACGGGAACCTCGAATTGATTGCTAAAGCTATTGGAGACCTGTGTTTCGCGTGGAGGCCAGCCCGGCTGTCCCAGGGCAACTTGTTCCGGGCGGACCTCCTTGCTTGCGAGCAGGCTGGTTCTGCGGCGTCCCATCCAAATCAGCAAGACAAAGGTCAGAGCCACTTGCACGAGAAGTGGATAGACGAGGGCAACCTGGCTCATCGCGAGACGTGGCCCGAGGGGCCCCTTTCAATCGTTGGGTCGATTAGTTGCTGCCTGGATAGTTCGGCGCTTCGCGCGTGATGGAGACGCCATGAGTATGGCTTTCCCGCGCCGCAGCCGGCGAAATACGGATGAAGCGGGCGCGGTTCCGAAGGTCCGCCAGATTGGCAGCTCCGACATAGCCCATTCCAGCCCTGAGCCCTCCGACCAGCTGATGCAGGACGGCGCCGACGGGGCCCTTGTAGGGGACTTGTCCCTCTATTCCTTCTGGCACCAGCTTGAGCTGATCCTTCACTTCCTGCTGGAAGTAGCGATCGGCACTGCCGCGGGCCATGGCACCCACCGAGCCCATGCCGCGGTAGGCTTTATAGGTGCGCCCCTGGTACAGGTAGGTTTCGCCGGGGCTTTCGTCGGTCCCCGCCAGCAGCGATCCAACCATGACGCAATCGGCGCCGGCCGCCAGCGCCTTGACGATGTCGCCCGAGTACTTGATGCCGCCATCGGCGATCACCGGGATGCCGCGCTTCTTGGCCTCCTCCACGGCATCCAGAATGGCCGTCAGCTGCGGCACGCCCACGCCGGCGACGATGCGCGTCGTGCAAATCGAGCCAGGTCCGATGCCGACTTTTACAGCGTCCGCGCCGGCGTCGATCAGGGCCTTGGCCCCATCGGCTGTCGCCACGTTGCCGGCCATCACCTGCACGCGATTGGACAGCCGTTTGATGCGGGTCACAGCTTCCAGGACACGAGCCGAGTGGCCATGCGCGGTGTCCACCACGATCAGATCGCAACCCGCTCCGATTAACCGCTCGGTGCGCTCGTAGCCGTCCTGGCCGACGCTGGTGGCGGCCGCGGCGCGCAGGCGGCCCTGCTCGTCCTTGCAGGCGTGGGGATATTTCTGGGCCTTCTCGATGTCCTTCACTGTGATGAGGCCGATGCAGCGGTAGTCGTCGTCGACCACGACCAGCTTCTCGATCCGGTTCTGATGCAAGAGGCGCTTGGCCTCATCACGATCGACGCCTTCCTTGACCGTGATGAGCTTGTCCTTGGTCATTAGCTCCGACACGGTCTGGCGCATGTTGGAGGCGAAGCGCACGTCGCGATTGGTGAGGATGCCAACCAGCTTGCCGTCGCGGCTGCCGTTGCGGGCAGGTTCGACCACCGGGATGCCGGAGATTTTGTGCTGGGCCATCAGGTCGAGCGCATCGGCCAGCGTCGCCGACGGGTGTACGGTAACCGGGTTCACCACCATGCCGGACTCGAATTTCTTGACCTGGGCGACCTGGTCGGCCTGCTGCTCGGGCGTGAGGTTGCGATGGATGACGCCGATGCCGCCGGCCTGGGCCACGGCGATGGCAAGCTTGCCTTCCGTCACGGTGTCCATGGCCGATGAGAGGATCGGGATGCGGACCGAAATCTCTTTGGTGACGCGGGAAGCAACGTCGGTGTCGGCGGGAAGGATCTCGGATGAGGCTGGAACCAGCAGCACATCGTCGAACGTCAGGCCGAGATTGGTTTCGATGATCGAGCTGCGAGCGGCCACGGGCGCCTCCTTAGGCGTTGCACCACTGCGGGTTGAGCTCAAGCGGGGCGCGCCAGCGCCCTGGCGCGCGGAAAGCTGTGCACCCGCGCTATGTTGGAATCGTTGCGTGGGGGTGTTTAGCAGAGGTTGCCGCGCTGCGAAAGGTGGTCAACACGCGCATCGTGAACCATCCGCCTATCGTCGAAAGGCCCGATAGCCCTGGTCGATCAAGACCGCGAGCAGGATCAGGCCGAAACCCACCAGATCGAGGGTCGTTGGCTGCTCGCCGAGCAGGAGGACCGAGCCGATCACCCCGAAGATGGGGACCAGGAGCGTACCGATGGCTGCCGTCGATGCGGAGACCCGGGCCATCAGGCCGAACCATAGCGCGTAGGCCACCGCCTGCGGGAAGATGACGTGGTAGGCGAGTGTGGCGGTGATGAGCGGCGTAAGCTCGATCCGCGGCGTCTCGAAGAGCAACATTCCGATGGTCGTGACCGCGGCGCCGGCGAGAACCTGCCAGGTGGTTATGGCCAGCGGCGTAGCCTCGATGCGGCTGCGCTTCAAATACACTGTGCCGAAGGCCCAG
>CADEFX010000151.1 GCA_902826715.1 uncultured Hyphomicrobiales bacterium
CTCGATGCCAGCCTGTGCATCACTGGCGGAAAACGCGCGCACCTCCATTTCTCCAAGCAAGGTGATGCTGGCGGTGTTGCGCACAGCATCGAGCAGAGCCGCGTGCAATACGGCACCGTCGATAATCCACATCACCGGCTCGATAGCATCCGTCTCATACGTCAGCAAAATAGGACGGATCGCGTGCTCGAGCGCGGAGTCGGTGATGTCGATGGCAGACACAGGCTGTGCATGATCGGCAATTCTTGGCCAGACACCCAATGCCTCCAGCAGTCGCTTAGATCCTGTGGACAGCGCATAGGCGCGCGGGTCGGCCGGCTCGGGGCGGGCGAGGTCGCGGCGCTCCAGAATGACGATCCTCGCCTGATTCTCGAGGGCGGAGGCGAGAGCGCACGCCAACGCCAACCCGGCATAGCTACCACCAGCGATGACGATGTCGTATGGATCAGGCGAGGTCACGTCCGCCTCTGCCCTTTGCATACTCGAAGCCTGAAGGCGTGGCGTGCTTGACAGCCCTTCACCGCTCGCCTCCCTTGCGCCTGGTCAACCAGCGACCGACAGGACCGCCATGCCGACCGCCAAGAAACCCAGGACACCCAAGGCGATAGATCATTTGATCTCCATACTTGATCTCGAGCCGCTGGAACAGAACCTGTTCCGGGGCCGCGGTCCGAAGGAGGGCTGGCAGCGGGTCTACGGCGGGCAGGTGCTGGGGCAGGCGCTGGTGGCGGCGGTGCGCACCGTCCCCGAAGAGCGGGTTGCCCACTCCATGCATGGTTATTTCCTCCTTCCCGGAGATCCAACTCAACCCATCATCTACGAGGTGGAGCGGGTTCGCGACGGCGGCAGCTTTTCCACGCGTCGCGTGAAGGCCATACAGCATGGCCGCGTGATGTTCTTCACCAGCGTGTCATTTCAGAAGGCGGAGGACAGCTTCGATCATCAAAGCGAGATGCCGAATGTGCCGGGTCCGGAGGATCTGCCCAGTGAGAAAGAGCTGCGCGAAAGGCTTTTGAAGCATCTCCCAGACCATATTCGCAGCTACTGGGAGCGCGAGCGGCCAATTGAAATGCGGCCGGTGGACGTGTCTCGATATCTCGACCGGGAAAACAGGACGCCCGTGCAATACATCTGGATGCGTGCCAACGGGACGCTTCCCAAGGCTTTCCCGGTGCAACAGTGCGTCCTCGCCTATGCGTCCGATTTCACGCTGCTCGACACGGCCCTCATCGCGCATGGCAAGCTTTTGTTCGACCGCGATATTCAGCTCGCGAGCCTAGACCATGCCTTGTGGTTCCACCGGCCGTTTCGGGCTGATCAGTGGCTTCTCTACGCGCAAGACAGCCCCTCCGCGCATGGTGCCCGGGCGCTGTGCCGCGGCAGCGTGTACACGCGCGAGGGCGTTCTGGTCGCATCCGTCGCCCAAGAGGGGCTCATGCGCAAGCGCACCACGTCCTACATGGTGAGTTAAGAGGCAATTGACCTATTTTGCCTGTTTTTTATGCACGGTCCTGCCTAAACCACGCTCGCGGCTTCCCATGACATCGAATTTTCGCGCTTGTATTTCAATGAGATAGGTTGCGGCTACTTCTTCTGGCACGGGTCTTGACTCCTGAAGCGATGGCTTGCCGCCAGGCGAGCTTCATCAGGCTTGCGATTCGCGCACACGCGAACCGGGAGCCGTGTTCAGGGGGTGCTGGCATGAAATTGATTACGGCCATCATAAAGCCCTTCAAGCTCGAAGAGGTGCGCGCTGCGCTAACCGACATCGGGCTCCAGGGAATGACGGTCACCGAGGTCAAGGGGTACGGCCGTCAGAAGGGCCACACAGAAATCTATCGCGGCGCCGAATACGCCGTGAACTTCCTGCCCAAGTTGAAGATCGAGGTGGTGGTATCGACCGCCCAGACCGACAAGGCCGTGGAAGCCATCTCGGTGGCCGCCAAGACCGGTCAGATCGGAGACGGCAAGATCTTCGTGTCGTCGATCGAGCACTCCGTGCGCATTCGCACCGGAGAGACCGACGACAATGCCCTTTGACGGGCCGCCATCAACTTCAACCCTTCCTGCCTCTATCGACGTAAGGATGATCATCCAATGAAGCCAAGACTGCTCATGCGTCTTGCCGGCTGCGCCATGGCCATGCTGGCCGTCGCGCTTCTGGCCGCTCCCGCCTTCGCCCAGGCGCCCGCCGCGCCTACACCCAACAAGGGCGATACAGCGTTCATGTTCGTATCGACTGTCATCGTGCTGATGATGACGGTCCCGGGTCTAGCACTGTTCTACGGCGGCCTGGTGCGCTCAAAGAATATGCTGTCCGTGCTGATGCAGGTGTTCGCAACCGTGTGCCTGGTGGCGATCATTTGGGTCGTCTACGGCTACAGCCTCGCCTTCACCGGCGGCGGCAGCCTCAATGCCTACGTGGGCGGCCTCGACAAGGCGTTCCTGAAGGGCGTGTCGGCAGAGACCGTGGCAGCGACCTTCTCAAACGGCGTAGTGATCCCGGAATATCTCTACGTCGCGTTCCAGATGACATTCGCGTGCATCACACCGGCACTCATCGTCGGCGCATTCGCGGAGCGCATAAAGTTCTCGGCGCTGCTGCTGTTCATGGCGCTGTGGGTCACCTTCATCTACTTCCCGATGGCGCACATGGTCTGGTACTGGGCCGGTCCTGACGCGATCGGCGATGCGGCCAAGAAGGTCGCGGAAGCTGCCGCCGACGCCAAGCCTGCTGCCGAAGCGGCGCTGGCCGCGGTGCAGGCGGACGCTGGCATGATCTTCTCGTGGGGGGCGCTCGACTTCGCCGGCGGCACGGTCGTGCACATCAATGCCGGCATCGCCGGTCTTGTCGGCGCGTTGATCATCGGCAAGCGCGTCGGTTACGGCCGCGAGCAGATGGCACCACACTCGCTGACAATGACCATGATCGGCGCCTCGCTGCTGTGGGTGGGCTGGTTCGGCTTCAACTGCGGGTCGAACCTGGAAGCCAACGGCACGGCCGCGCTGGTGATGATCAACACCTTCGTGGCAACGGCGGCGGCCGCGCTGTCGTGGATGCTGTCGGAATGGTCCACAAAGGGAAAACCGTCGCTCTTGGGCCTCGTGTCGGGCGCTATCGCCGGCCTCGTGGCAATCACGCCGGCCTGCGGCTTCTCGGGCCCGATGGGCTCGATCGTCCTCGGGCTGATCTCCGGTGTCGTCTGCTTCATCTTCTGCACCGGCATCAAGAATGCGCTTGGCTACGACGACAGCCTCGACGTGTTCGGCGTGCATTGCATCGGTGGTATCGTCGGCGCCATCGCAACGGGCTTCCTGGTTGCTCCCTACCTTGGCGGCACCGGCATTGCCGACTACGCGTCCAAGCCGGGCGAGCTGGCGGCGGGCGAGTACATCATGGCCACGCAAGTGATCGCGCAGCTTAAGGGCGTCGCGACTACGCTGATCTGGTCGGGTGTCGGCTCGGCGGTGCTTTACAAGATCGTCGACATCATCATCGGCCTGCGGCCTGACGAGCAGCGCGAACGCGAGGGCCTCGACGTCACGGAGCACGGCGAGCGCGCTTACAACTGATCCCGAGCGACGTCTCCCAAGACACGCTCAGACTTGGCCCGGGGCTGTGCTCCGGGCTTTTTCCTTTGGCGCTCAGGATTTCGCGACGACGTCGATGAGCCTAGCCTCGTCGGCTGTGGGGGCAACGGCCTTGGCCGCATTCCACCACGCCGTCGCAGCTTCACCCAACGGAGCTGGAACGCCCATGGCGTTCGCGAGCGCGACGCCGTAGCTGGCGTCCTTGTGGCGCAGTTCGGTTGTAAAGGTCGGGTTGTTGGAGAACGCTCTTTCCATCATCGGACGGCAATAACGCACGACCTGCGGGCTTGCGGCTGCTCCGCTCTCGATCGCAGCAGCCACTGCATCGTGATTCAAGCCAAGCTTTTGAGCCAATGCCAGTCCTTCGGCTAATGCCGCGATCTGCACGGAGCCCATGAGATTGATCATCAGCTTGTACCCGCTGCCCGCACCGACCGGTCCAAAGTGATGGATGGCCTTGCAAAGCGGAGCCAGCAACGGACGCGCGGCATCCAGATCTGCCTGCTCCGCGCCGACAAGGAGAGTGAGATCGCCAGCCGCGGCCGCGTTCGGCAATCCCGTCACCGGACTGTCGATGTAGCGCAGCCCCTTCACTTTCGCAGCGGCGGCGAGCTCCAGCACATGCGAATACGATATGGTCGAGCATTCAATAACGAACGCGCCGCGGGCAAGATGCTTCTGGGCGGCATCCTCGGATTCCAGCCAAGCGCGCCGCGAGGCTGCGTCGTCCGCCAGCATGGCGATGGCCGCATCCGCGTTCGCGGCAGCCTCTGCGGGCGTGGCGGCCCACTGAGCCCCAGATGCAAGCAGGCTTTCGGCTTTGGACCTGGTGCGGTTCCAAACCGTAACTTGATGCCCGGCGCCGAGCAGGCGAGAAGCCATGCCGATGCCCATTCGCCCAAGGCCCAGGAATGCAATTTTCGCCACGTGTTTCTCCCGTCGCATTGATGTCAGCGGGGGACGTATACCGCAGTTGTCCGTCCGAGCAGCCCAAGAAGACGCCTCAGATCACCGAGAGACAAGGCGATGCATCCGGCCGTCGGCGTGTACCCCGGTTGGGCAACATGCATGAAAATGGCGCTGCCCCGTCCCTTTACACGCGGCCGTCGGTTGTGATCGAGCACGACGATGACGTCGTAGACGTGATCGTCGCGCCAAAGGGTCTCCGCGCTTGCCGCATACGGAAGGCGGACCTTCCGGTTGTAGTTGCCATCGCGGGCGTCATCACACCAGCCGTCCCAAGACCGCACGGCGCTAACGGGCAGACCCGTCCGAGGTCGGCGCCCGCGGTCAGGCCGGTATAGCAGTTCGCACAGGGTAAACAGGCCCATGGGTGTCGCGCCGTCGCCCTCGTGCTTCATCGCCCCACGCCCAGCACGGCCAAGCGCACATGGCAACCGGAGCATCCCGACGGACAGCATCCCTCGCGTCGACCGAGCTGAAAGGGCATGCACCCGCAGAACCCCTTTCCGGCGCGGCTTCGTGCCGCGCCCGGCAGATGTCACAGAAGATTTATGGGTCGGCATGGTTTCGTTCGCCGTTGTCCGATGCTGTCTCCGGCGCGGGGACAATGCTAGACTTATACCCAAGAACGTCTGAGGAGAGCATCCAGCCATGAGCACGGCCCGACGCATACTTCTCGTCGATGACGATGACGAGCTTCGCGAATCTCTGAAAGATCAGCTTGCGCTGCATGACGAATTTGAAATCCTGACCGCAGGCACCGCATCCCAGGGCATCGAAATCGCCAAGGGAGACCATCTGGATCTGGTGCTGCTGGATGTTGGCCTGCCTGACATGGACGGCCGCGAAGCCTGCAAGATCATGCGCAAGACGGGCGTCAAAAGCCCCATTGTCATGCTGACAGGCAACACGGCCGATTCGGACGTCATCCTTGGCCTGGATGCGGGCGCCAACGACTACATCACCAAGCCGTTCAAGTTCGCCGTTCTGCTCGCGCGCATTCGCGCACAACTGCGCCAGCACGAGCAGAGCGAAGACGCCGTCTTCGCGATCGGACAGTACACGTTCAAGCCGGCCTCCAAGCTGCTGCTTGACGAGAAGGGTTCGAAAATCCGGCTGACGGAAAAGGAGACGTCGATCCTGAAGTACCTGTATCGCGCCGGAGAGAAGGTGGTGACGCGCGACGTGCTGCTGCATGAGGTCTGGGGTTACAATGCCGGCGTCACGACGCATACGCTGGAAACCCACATCTACCGTCTCAGGCAGAAAATCGAGAAGGACCCGTCGAGCGCGGAGCTTCTGGTGACGGAAATGGGTGGCTACAAGCTCGTGCCGTAACGGATCGGTGTGACGCCGCGCTGCGTGCCTGACGCCTCCCTGCAAACATCGGAAGATTGATGGCACGTCTTGCCCGACCGCTCGACAGCCTGAAGCCGCGCTATGATGCCATCGTCATAGGGTCGGGTTACGGCGGCAGTGTCGCTGCGGCGCGCCTGGCGCGTGGTGGCAAGCGCGTCGCGGTTCTCGAGCGCGGTCGCGAATTCGCGACCGGCGAATTCCCGAGCCGGTTTCCAGATCTTCGCAAGGAGATGCGGGTCACAAGCCGCAGCTTCAGCTCCGGCCCCGAAACCGCGCTCTACGACGTGCGCCTCGGCGAGGACATGCACGTGCTCGTCGGATGCGGGCTCGGCGGCGGATCGCTCGTCAATGCGGGCGTTGCTTTGCGGCCGGATTCACGCGTCTTTGCGGACGATGTCTGGCCCGGCCAGATCGCCCAGGACGGGCTGCTCGATAAGGGTTTTGCCGAAGCGCGGCGCTGGTTGCGCCCGGCGCGATCGGCGCGCGCGCCCGAGCTCGCAAAATTTCAGGCACTGAAAGCGAGCGGTGTTGCGGCGTTCGGCATCGAGCCGATCGTGCCGGAGGTTGTCGTCAGTTTCGAGGAAACCATCAATCCCGCGGGCATTGCCCAGCCGGCCTGTACGCTCTGCGGGGATTGCTGCGCGGGATGCAATGTCGGCGCCAAGAACACCATGGCCCTGACCTATCTGCCGTATGCGGCCAACCATGGTGCGGAGATTTTCACGCACCTCAAGGTGCATTACGTTGCGCAAGACAACAAGGATGACGGCTGGATCGTTTACGCCGAACGGCTCGATGCATCGGCTCCGAAAGGAACGGGCCAACTCGCGCTTCACGCCGGCATCGTGGTGATCGCGGCCGGCACGCTCGGCTCCACGGAAATTCTGTTGCGGTCGCGGGCGAAGGGCCTGCAGGTGTCGGATCGTCTCGGGCAGCGGTTCTCGGCCAACGGGGACATCATCGCGTTCGGCTATGGCGCAACGGCGCCCATTAACGCCATCGGCGTCGGCCATCCGCCAAAGATTGCGGATTTCCCAATCGGCGCATCGGTGTCGGGACAGATCGAGCTCAACGATGACGAAGATCTCGCCAACGAAATTCGTATCCAGGAAGGTGCGATGCCGTCAGCGCTGGCGCCGATCCTGCCGGTGATGTTCCTGCCGAACGGGCGGTTGCTCGGCGCACTGCAAAGCCTCGTCAGCGGCGTCTACAAAGGTCCGTTTGCGCATCTGCAAACGTTCTTTGCAGTGTCCCATGACAACGCGTCGGGGCGCTTCAGACTTGAGGATGATCGCCTGGCGCTGTCATGGCCAGGAGCCGCCGGCGAACCTGTTTACCGTAGGCTTGATGCTGCCTTGGGTGCGCTCGTCGCCAAAGCGGGCGGACGTTACGTCAAGAATCCCTTGGCCGGCACGGTCATGGGGCATCAACCCGCCACTGCACATCCACTCGGAGGCTGCGGCATGGGGCTCACACGCGACGATGGCGTCGTCAGCCACAAGGCCCAGGTTTTCAAGGGTGCTCAGGCGGGCGGCAGCATCGACGTCTATGACGGCTTGTATGTCATCGACGGGTCGATCATTCCCCGTTCGCTTGGCGTGAACCCGCTTCTGACGATCACTGCGCTGGCCGAGCGCACTCTAAACCACATGGCTCTAGATTTTAATTTCTCATACTAGATCAAATAGATAGAAGACATTTCCCTGCAACCGCCCACAGCCCGAAATATCATTCGTATTGTTCCCACATCAAACTTTAATTGGTCTATTGTCATCTTGACTATCGTATGCAGGGCGATGGTAACCTGCATTACGGTATCTGGAGACGAAATTGTCCCCCTCCTCTGATGAGCATCACTTCGGCTGGATCACGGCCGACGTGTCGCGCCTGATGCGCACGGTTTTCGATCGCCGCATGCGCAAGCTCGGGCTGACCCGGGCGCAGTGGCTGGCGCTGACGCGGCTCCATCGCCGCCCCGGCGCCAGTCAGCAAGAGCTGGCCGACATGATGGAGATTGAAAAGGCGCCAGCGGGACGTATCCTTGATCGCCTGCAGGACAAGGGCTGGATCGAGCGGCGCGCCGACGCCACCGATCGCCGCATCAACCGCATCTATCTGACCGAGCGCGGCAAGCGCATCCACGCGGCGATGTCGCCGATCGCGGCCGCAACGGTTGATGACGCACTTGAAGATCTCTCGCGACAGGAACAGGATCGCTTGATCGGTCTGATGATGCGAGTGAAGGCCAACCTGACGCGGCTAGCGGAAGCGGATGTCATTTCCGAAGATTTTGATGTTGAAGGCGACGACATAACCGAGGCACGGGTGCTGTGAACAATATGCGACTGATGCGTCCGTTTCTCCTCGCCGGCATTCCGGCGATAGCGGTTCTGGGCGCGCTTCTGTGGTGGCTGTGGGGCGGGCGCTACATTTCGACCGAGAACGCCTACGTCAAGGCCGATATCGTTCAGGTCTCCTCCGAGGTGTCCGGGCGCATCGTGGATGTCCTTGTCAAGGAGCACGCCATCGTGAAGGCCGGCGATCCGCTCCTCAAAATTGATCCCGAGCCATTCAATATTGCGCTCGAAAAAGCCGAGGCCGAGCTGGACCAGACGCGCACTCAGGTTGGGGCGCTGCGCGCGCAATACGCCGAGGCCGTGGCCGAGTTGAAGGAGGCGCAGAGCAAGATCTCGTTCTTCGACGCCCAATATGCACGCCAGAGCCAGTTGAAGCAGCGCGGCGTCGGTTTCGCCTTCCGGTTCGAGGAAGCCGACGCCAACGCAGCCACAGCCCGCGACCGGTTGTCGGTCCTGCAGCAAAAGATCGAACGCATTCTCGTGACCCTGTCGGGGAATCCCGATTTGCCGGACGAGCAACACTCGCTCGTGCGCGAGAAACAGGCGATGCGAGACCGCGCGAAGCTCGATCTCGACCGTACGACCGTGGCGGCGTCGGTCGGGGGCATCGCCGTCAACGTCAAGCTGCTGCCCGGCGAGCAGGTGCGGACGGCAACGCCGCTGTTCGCGATCGTGAGCGAGACGCGGCCGTGGGTCGAGGCCAACTTCAAGGAGACCGAGCTGACTTATGTCCGGCCCGGTCAGTCGGCCACGATCGTGCTGGATATCTATCCCGACATCACGTGGGATGCGGAGGTGGAGAGCATCAGTCCGGCAACCGGCGCCGAGTTTGCCCTGCTGCCGCCGCAGAACGCTTCGGGCAATTGGGTAAAGGTGGTGCAGCGGTTGCCCGTCCGCCTGCGTCTGATGGCACGTCCCAACGAGCAGCCGCTTAGGGCCGGCATGACCGCTACCGTCAAGGTCGATACCAAGCGCGAACGCCGTATCACCCAAATCTTCGGCGGCGGCAGCGCAGCGGCGACATCACAGCCCTGACACGGCGGTCCTCCCTTTGCTATGGTTGGTGTTGAGAGCGACATCTTACCTGCAGGGGATGCATGACTACGAAAAGCGTGACGGCGCGCGAGGCGCAGATTCTCGATTGGCTCAGCAGTCAGCAACACGCCATGCTGGCGATGATCGAGACGGTCGTTAACATCGACAGCGGCAGTTACGACAAGGTCGGCGTGGACGCAGTCGGCGCCGAGTTCGTCCGCTTCTTCACCGAGCGCGGCCTGCCGACGACGATCGAGGCGCACGAGACGTTCGGCAATGCGATCCACATCCGAATCGATGAAAACCGCTCTAACGAGAAGCCCATTGTCCTGATGGGACATCGCGACACCGTATTTCCGAAAGGCGAGGTGGCGCGCAGGCCGTTCAAGATCGAGGGTGACCGCGCCTATGGCCCGGGGGTGTCCGACATGAAGTCGGGACTGGTGATGAACGCCTTCGTTCTCGATGCCTTCAAGCGCTTCGGCGGCGCACCGGCGCCTCTGGCGGGACTCATTACCTCCGACGAGGAGATCGCCTCGCCGTCATCGCGTCCGGTGATCGAGCGCGTGGCGCGCGAGGCGCGCTGCGTGTTCAACGCAGAGCCTGGACGGCCGACCGGCAACGTTGTCACGGGCCGCAAGGGCGGCGTGTTCATGAGCATGGAGATCGAGGGGCGGGCAGCGCATTCTGGCGGCAACTTCGAGTACGGCATCAGTGCCATCGGCGAGCTTGCGCACAAGATTGTCAAGCTGCACGGGATCACCGATCTGAAGCGCGGCACTACGGTGAACGTCGGCATCGTGAAGGGCGGACAGTCGGTGAATACGACTGCGCCGTCCGCAGAAGGACAGATTGACCTGCGCTATATGCGCCCGAGCGACCGGACGGCTGCCATGGCGGCGATCAATGAGATCATCGCCACGTCCTATGTCAACGGCACGCGGGCGACGTTGCGTATTCTCGGCGAGTTTCTGCCGCTCAATGCAACGCCCGCCTCGGAGCGGCTGTTCTCAGGATATCAGGCAGCCGCCACCGATGTGGGCTTGAGCATCAAGGGAGACTTTTCCGGCGGATGTGCCGACTCGGGATTCACCGCCGCGGTGGGCTGCCCGACGATCTGCGCCACGGGACCTGTCGGTGCGAACGCGCACACGCCCGAGGAGTATCTCGACGTCACGTCGATCGTGCCGCGCGCGCAAGCTCTGGCTCTTGCCATTCTGCGCCTTGAGTCCGAAAGTTGATCGTCATGACTGCGGCACGTGGGCACGCAACCGGCTGAGCGCCGCCGGAAACGGCTTCGCTTCGAACAACGGACGGCTCATTTCCTGCGCGGCACCTGCGTCCATGCATTCGCGGCAGCAGTAGCGCTTGCCTTCGAAGTGATACATGCGCAGACCGATATCTCGGTCGCACCAATCGCATTGGCCCGCCTCCAAGGGCGGCTCATATCGCAACATCATGACCGATCTCCTGATTTTTGGTTGAACCGCAGCTTGGTGCCGCGTGCAATTCGTCGGCACTAACTCTGCGTGATGCGGGTGGTTCCTTGCGCCTATGGTCTTACTCACGCGAGACCTAATCGAGGTGCACCGCCGTGCCTTCAATGACCGGACCGCGAAGTTCGTTTCGCGCGATATGAGCGCGTAACAGCGCCATATTTCTCATGTTGCCGCGGAAGGCCACATCGAACGCGTCACCCAAAATGGGAATGGCGCCGATGACCGTATCAACCGCTGTGTTTGCCAGCATGCGCGCAACGGTCAAACGTGACACGCCAAGGCGACGGGCCTCCCATACGATGTACGTCGAGATGACATTCGAGATGAGATCCCCCGCAACGGGAACCAATCCAATCAGCGCATCCAGCCCCAAGCGAATATTCGTTCCAGGGATGGCGAAGGCGCTATCCATGAGGCGCGCGAGCGCATCGAGCCGCGCCAGGGAGGCGTCGCGGTCGGTATCGCCTATTCTATCAATTCGTGCGGATTGAGTGGCCATAGCGCCATAAACGCTAGTAGGGCAGCGATGTTCCGCGCGCAAACGTCACTCGGCAGGCGCCGGGCTATGCTCAGCCGACGCCTCGACGTGATCGCGGCGGCCCGCTCCCAGCCGTTCGCCGAGATTCTCTAGCGCAACATAAATGGCCGGCGTGATGTAGAGCGTGAGCAGCGGCGAAACGGCAAGCCCGCCCACGACGACCAATCCCAACGGCTGGCGCAGGTCGGCTCGGGCGCTCCAGCCGACTGCGATCGGCATCGTGGCAACCAGGACCGCCC
>CADEFX010000152.1 GCA_902826715.1 uncultured Hyphomicrobiales bacterium
AGTTCTACATTCTCGACCTGACGCCGCCGAAGTCCCTCATCAAATACGTGGTATCCCAGGGCTTCACGGTGTTCGTGGTCTCCTGGGTCAATCCGGACGAGCGTCTCGCCCACAAGACGTTCGAGGACTACATGAAGGAGGGTATCCTCTCCGCCACCGATGCGGTGCTGCGCGAGACAGGGGCGAAGAAAACCAACATCCTTGGCTATTGCGTCGGCGGCACGCTGCTCGCCTCCACGCTCGCCTACAACGCCGCGCGCGGCGAGGATCCCTACACGTCCGCGACATTCCTTGCCGCCCAAGCCGATTTCACCAAGGCAGGCGACCTGTCGCTCTTCATCGACGACACGCAGTTGAAGGCTCTGGAAGAGATGATGGCCGAGCGCGGCTACCTCGACGGCTCGCGCATGGCGACCGTGTTCAACATGCTGCGGCCGCGCGATCTCATCTGGCCCTACATCGTCAACAACTATATGCTGGGCAAGAAGCCGTTCCCGTTCGACCTGCTGTTCTGGAACCAGGACTCGACGCGAATGCCGGCGGCGAACCACAACTTCTACCTGCGCCAGTTCTATCACGAGAACAAGCTCGCCAAAGGCCAGATGTCGATCGGCGGCGTGCGCCTCGATCTCAAGAAGGTGATGCTGCCGATCTACGAATTGGCAACGCGCGAGGATCACATCGCGCCAGCCAAATCGGTCTTCATCAGCTCGGGGCTGTTCGGCGGTCCGGTCGAATACGTGCTGGCAGGTTCGGGCCACATCGCCGGCGTCGTCAACCCGCCGCCCGAGTCCGGCAAAAAGCCGAAGTACCAGTACTGGACCAACACGGCGCACGCGCCGACGCTCGAAGACTGGATTGCCACCGCCACGGAAACCACCGGCTCCTGGTGGCCGCACTGGACCAAGTGGCTCGCCTCCCACTCCGGTGACATGGTCGATGCGCGCGCCCCGGGCGCAACGCTCGGCGCCATCGAGGACGCGCCGGGTTCATACGTGAGGACGAAGGGCTAACGCATCGCAAGTATATCCCCAGCCGGATCGGCTGACGGGCTTCCGATCCTCCTTAAGAGAGGCGAACGACGGAGTGGATCTGCCAATCCACTCCCACCGTCATGGCCGCGAAGGCGGCCATCGCGTATCCCAGGCGACATCTTTCGGGAAGGCAACAGAATACAGATCGGCTGTGGACGGCCGCCTGCGCGGCCGTGGCGTTGCGTGGGCAGAGAGCTTTTTACCAGCGGCGCCTGGGCCCTACGCCACCTTCGCCAGCTTTTGCAGCGAGCGGATGTGGCTCGGCATAGGGGTGCCGGGGAAGCTCTGCGGCCAGTTCGTATACGCGACCTCGCCCAGATAGATGTCGCCGCGCGAGTCGAGCGCGATGCCGTGCGGCGCCATGAACTTGCCCGCCTCAATGCCAGCGCCCTCCTTGCCGCCGAGCCGCGCGAGGCGCTTGCCCTGCTTGTCCACGATCGAAATGCGTGGTCCCAGGTTCGGCACCTTCAGGTTCACCGGCAAACTCGGCCCCAGTTCGCCGATGACGAACTGCGGCTGCTTGCCCCCGCGGCACGAGCAGAAAATCGCGCACGGCCGGTGCAGGTTGTTCCACTGCGTCTCATACTTGCCGTTGCCGTCGAACACCTGCACGCGATGGTTCTCGCGGTCGGCCACATACACCCAGCCGTCCGGATCAGTGGCGATATTGTGCACGATGTTGAACTCGCCAGGATCGGTGCCGGGCTCGCCCCACGACATCAGCAACTTGCCGTCCGGCGAGTACTTGTGCACGCGCGCGTTGCCGTAGCCGTCCGACACGTAGATCTCACCCTTCGGCGACTGGGCCGTGTGCGTGCAGCGGTGAAACGGCTCGCCGCTCATGTAGACCGCGGGCTTGTCCGGCAGGCCGATGGTCAGCAGCACCTTGCCGTCGGTCGTGCACTTCCTGACTGTATGATCGCCGTCATCGGTGCACCAGAGGTGGTCGTGCTCGTCGATGTGCAGCCCGTGCGCGCGCTTGAACAGTCCCTCGCCCCAAGACCGCAGGAAATTGCCCTCGCGATCGAACACGATCATCGGGTGCTCGCCGCGATTGAAGACGTAGACCTGATCCTTGCTGTCGACCGCCACCGAGCCAACGTCCTTGAATGACCACCCGTCCGGCAGCTTGCCCCACCCCTCGACCGGCTTGTAGCGATGCTCGCCGCTTCCCATGACATCCGACATACTTTCCTCCTGGCTTGTTGATTGGGACCAGTGTTTCAAAAAATGGCGCAAGCGGCGAGTCGCGCCGCTGCGGGCTTTCCGTCGAAAGTTGCATCGCAAATTATTACTTGCGTGCGCGCCAGTAATTAAACATGTGCTGAGATAAACCCGCCCGACTACTTGTTCTTAAACCGCCATTCATCCGGGAAAGAAGCATATTTCCAAGTATTGATGCAGCACGCGCTGCGTCAGCAACATCCCCGGAGGATTGCCCGAATGACATCACGTAAGATGCTCGCCACGCTCGTCGCTGCCGGCGCCCTGTTCGCGCTTCCCACCGCCTCGCAGGCCGGCGGCCTCAAGGAAATGCATGACTGCCTGTTCGGCTGGACGGCGCATTTCCATCATCACGACGCCGCCGTGAAAGGCAAAGTGCACAAGAAGAAGCACGCCAAGAAGGTCACGAAGGCTAAGGTTGCGAAGGCGATGCCGAAGAAGTAAGCGTCGCGCGAGCGCTGCTCTCTCTCAAGCCCTCGCGCTGCAAGCGCGGGGGCTGCTTGTTTGCCCCGTGGCCGCCGCCAGCACCGGCATGTAGTGTAGCGCCGCCAGCCACCATCCACGGGAAATCCCAGCACATGACTCCCATCGGTATCGCCGTCATCGGCAGCGGCCGCATCGGCACGCTGCGCGCCAGTCTGTCGGCAGCCCACCCCGGCGTGAATTTTCTCGCCGTCTCCGACCGCGCGCAGCATAAGGCCGATATCCTGGCCCAGCGCGTCGGCGCCAATCTCGCCACCACCGACAACCTCGCCGCCATCAACCATCCCTCCGTCAGCGCCGTCTTCGTCTCCACGCCCGAGCACGATCATCGCGAGGCCGTCGTTCAGGCGCTGGAGGCCGGCAAGCCCGTGTTCGTCGAGAAGCCGCTGTCGTTCTCGCTCGCCGACGGCGACGCCATCGTCGAAGCCGCCAAACGCACCGGCACCGAGATCCGCGTCGGCTACTCGCGCCGCCACGAGCGGCGCTGGATGCTCGCCAAGGAGCAGATCCTGCAAGGCCGCCTCGGCGAGATCCTCGGCATCCAGCAGCGCGTCTATAATGCGCGCGCACAATTCCTGGAGATCCTGAAGCGCGCGCCCACCGCTACCGCCGTCAACGACGTGCTCACCTATTACGTCGACATGGCCTGCTGGTATCTCGAAGGTCACCGCCCGGTCGAGGTCGTCGCCCGCGAGCAGAAGCGCGTCTTCAAATCCATGGGCTACGACGTCGGCGACGTCACGTGGGCGCTTCTGACGTTCGACAACGGCGCCGTCGTCAATCTCGGCATCAGCTACGTGCTGCCCGCCAAGTATCCGGCCGTCGGCCAGTCCGCACGTTTCGAGATCATCGGCACCGAGGGCGTCATCCTGCTCGACGCCGACAACAAGGACAGCCTGCTCTACACCGAGCGCGGCGCGCCGCACACCTATGTGCCCGACCACACCATCAGCCTGATGTTCATGCAGACAACGTCCGCCGCCGACTTTGCGGTCGGCGACTACTGGGGCGCGGTCGCCAGCGAGACGCGTTCTTGGCTGGACCACCTGATGACCGGCCGCGCCGTCCCCCACACCACACTCGAAGAAGCCCGCCGCACCCTCGCCGTCACGCTGGCCATCGAGGAAGCCGCACGCACGGGCAAGACCATCAAGCTGGAGGGATGACCGCAGCCGCGGCACATGACCGGACGTGTTGACGGGCAGAGTTCCATGTGGCCTGCCATCGGGAGCCCCGCTAAGAGGGGTACGTCCCTGACTCAACCTTGAGCTCCGATGACACCCGAAATCGTCGCCTGCCTCGCTATCTTGGCCGTCGCCGTCGCCGCGTTCGCGTGGGACCGCCTGCCCGCCGACGTGATCGCCCTCGGCGTCATGCTGGCGGTCATCGCCACCGGACTGCTGCCGGCCGACAAGGCCTTCGCCGGCTTCAGCAGCGACACCGTCATGATGATCCTCGGGCTGCTCATCATGACCGTCGGCCTCGTGCAGACCGGCGTCGTCGAGATCGCCGGCCGCTACGTGTTCGAGTTCGCGGGGCGCAACCCCGCCGTCTTCCTGCCGCTCATCATGGTCTCGGTGGCCGTGCTCTCCGCTTTCATGAGCAACACCGCCGCCACCGCCTTCTTCGTGCCGCTCGTCATCGGCTACGCCGCCAAGATCGGCGCCAGCCCGTCGCGCTTCCTGCTTCCGCTCGCGTTCTCATCCATCCTCACCAGCTCGGTGACGCTCATCAGCACATCCACCAACCTCATCGTCAGCGATCTGCTCGGCAGCTACCAGCAGGCACCCATGGGCATGTTCGAGCTGGCGCCCGTCGGCATTCCCATCGCCATCGCCGGCGTGCTTTACGTCTGGCTGATCGGCGTGCGGCTCATTCCCAAGCGCGATAACCAGCAGGCCGAGGAGAAGATCGGCGAACGCAGCTACCAGGCCGACATTCTCGTCGTCGAGGACAGCCCGCTCATCGGCAAGTCGCTCAAGGATGCCCATCTCACCGAGGATGCCGGTCTGACCGTCGTGAAAGTGGTGCGCGAGGGAACCGCGCACCGCAGGGCCGCGCTCGAAACCCTCGAGCTTGCCGCCGGCGACGAATTGCTCATCGAAGGCCTGCGCGCCGATCTCCTGAAGATCAAGGACATCAAGGGCCTCGACTTCAAGGCGGACGTGCATCTCGCCAATCCCGAGGAGGCAGAGGAGGAGCAGAAGACCATCGTCGAAGGCGTTCTGCTGCCGCGTTCACCGCTGATCGGCCGCAGCCTGCGCAGCCTTGCCTTCAAGGAGCGCTATGGCCTGGAGGTGCTGGCCATCCACCGTGCCGGCTCGTTGCCGTCGTCCATCAGCTCGGCACGCCTGCGCATGGGCGACGTCCTGCTCCTTCAAGGCACCCCGCAGAACGTGAAAGCCCTGGAGCAGGGCAACTTGTTCAATATCTTCGGCAGCGTGCAGGAGGAACGCCTGAACCGCGGCCATGCTCCCTTGGCCGCCGCCATCTTCGTGCTGGCCATCATCGCCGCAACAATGAAGCTCGCCTCGTTGCCCGTGGCCATGCTGGGTGGCGCGTTTCTCATGCTGTTGACGCGATGCCTGTCGCCGGAGGACGCCTATCGTCAGGTCGAGTGGAAGGCGCTCATCCTCATCGGCGCCCTGCTGTCGCTTGGGGCGGCTATGGAATCCAGCGGCGCCGGCAAATTCCTGGCGCAGCAGCTCATCGCTGTCGTCGGCGCCAAGAGTCATTACGCCCTGCTAACCTGCTTCTTCGTGCTGACGGTCGCGCTCACGCAGCCGATGTCGAACCAGGCGGCGGCCTTGGTCGTCTTTCCGATTGCCATGCAGACGGCGGTGGAAATCGGCCTCAACCCGCGTACCTTCGGCATGATGGTAGCCGTGGCCGCAAGCTGCTCTTACCTGACCCCGCTGGAGCCGTCCTGCCTCATGGTCTACGGCCCGGGGAAATACCAGTTCATGGATTTCTTCAAGGTTGGCGCGCCCCTCACCCTCATCATCTACGCCATCGCCATCCTGCTCGTACCCATGGTCTGGCCGCTATAGGATCTATAGCGCAACGTCTATATCCAGCTCGCCCGACTGTGCATCATGCAAAAAAATGTCATGGCCGCGGAGGCGGCCATCCAGGACAGGTACTTGTCTCGCGCATCCCAGCCAGCCGACATCTTCGGGACCGTAACAGAGCACAGATAGGGCCGTGGACGGCCGCCTTCGCGGCCGTGACGGTGAGAGAGATGGTTGGAGCGCGGGCCTTCCTTTGACTACTTCGCTTCCGTCCAGCTCTCGGAGAACGCCAGCGCGCACGTACTGAACGGACGGCCTTCGCGCTCGCGCCGCCACGGGCTGCCGACAGCATCGACACCGTTGCGCGTCAGTCGCGCGCCCATGGCGGGAATGAGAACAGTGCACACGCCGTAAGGCCGGTCAGGCTGCTGGTTGGGTTGCGTGTGGATGAGCAGCGGCTCGCCGATGTCGTACCAGGTGAGGGCGATCTCCTCGCCGCGCGCCTTCACCCGCTCGGTCCAGAAGTAGCGCGGGTCGCCCGACTTGGAGAACTCGGCGTCAATAACCGGCGTCGCCGGATCCTTCGTCTCCGCATTGAGCATCCCCTGCACCGTGGACCCCAGCCAGCGCGCCATGGCGATGTTGTCGGAATAAATCAGCCGCCGGTTCTCGGTGACCTCGCTTTTGATGTAGAGCACGTGCCCCGGACCTGCCGGAGAAAAAATGATCCGCCAGAAGCTGGCATCGGTCGAATTGGGATCGCCATCCTTCTTGCTCAAGCGGATGAATGGGTTCTCGCCCGTCAGAATGGTCTTGTTTGGATCGGCAACGCTCATCAGACATTTCCTCCGCAACTGCGCGCGCGAGGGATGACGCGCGGATCGTTGTTCCCTGGTTCCCTGACGAACATTAACCGACATAGCTTGGATTGGGAAAAAAAGCCGTCGATCAGGCCATTGTTCAAGCGCGGACACGGCAGGGCGAAGGTGCTAGGAAGCCCTAAAAGACCCTATGCATGCTCAACGATCAGAGAGAACGGTCAATGTGGAACGTCTTGCGTTGCCTCAACCTATCGAAGACGACGGCGCTCGGCGCCGCACTATTGGCCTTCGTCCCCGCGACCGCTTTCGCACAGGGCTGCGGCAACAGCGGCTCCGGCTTTGAGAGCTGGCTTTCCCAGTATCGCGCCAAGGCCGCGGCCCAGGGCATTTCGGCACGCGCGATCTCGTCGGCCCTGGATGGGGTCAGCTACGATCCGACGGTCATTCGCCGTGACCGTGGGCAGCGCTCGTTCAAGCAAAGCTTCGAGGAGTTCTACGCCCGCCGCGCCGGCCCCGGCCTGATCAAGCGTGGGCAAAGCCTCATGCGCACGCATGCCGGCACGCTCAGCCGAGTCGAGCAGCGCTTCGGCGTGCCGCCCGGCGTCCTCGTCGCCATCTGGGGCCTCGAGACCAACTACGGCGCCGATACCGCCGGCAGATATTCCATCATTCAATCGATCGCGACGCTGGCCTATGATTGCCGCCGCTCGGCCTTCTTCCAAAATGAGTTGATCAACGCCCTTCGCATCGTCGAGCGCGGCGACATGACGCCCGCACAGATGCGCGGCGGCTGGGCCGGCGAGATCGGGCAGGTTCAGTTCCTGCCGTCTTCGTACATGAAGTACGCGGTCGATTTCGACGGCGACGGCCGGCGCGACCTGGTGCGCAGCGTCCCCGACATGTTCGCTTCCACCGCCAACTTCCTCAAGGGTCACGGCTGGCGAGCCAAGGAGGGATGGCAGCCGGGCTCGGCCAACTACAAGGCTCTGCAGGAATGGAACAAGGCGGAGGTTTATTCACGCACAATCGCAGTCGCCGCAAGCCGCATGATGGAGGGACGATAGATGGCATCGCGTAAACTCACCATCGCTCTGCTCGACGAGATCCAGGGCGGTTTCAATAAGCAGGATGTCGATGCGATCCTGTCGCATTTCGTCGACGACTGCATCTGGGTCATGGCACGCGGACCCAAGGAGCCCGAGGGACGGATCTGCAAGGGCAAGGCCGAGATCGGCGAGGTGCTGCGCGCGCGCTATGCGCAAATTCCGGACATGCGCTGGGAGGAGATGCGCCACTGGATCTGCGACGACACCAAGGCCATCTCCGAATGGGTCGTCCGCGGCACGCCCAAGGACGGCAAGCCGTTCGAGTATCTTGGATGCGACCTGTGGGAGTTTCGCGACGGCTACGTCACGAAGAAGGACACGTACTGGAAATACATCGGCTGAACGCAAATATGCCCCACGACAAGCGGAGCTTGCCATGGGGCGGAAATCTCAAAGTCTTGAGGTTACGGGCAGAACCACAGTGGTCCGACGATCACGCAACCACGCGTCCGCCAATCGCCCGGGCGGCGATCATACCGGCGCCAGCCACGCGGCGCATGGGCATGGCGAGAGCCCGCTCGATAGCCTCGATTGAAGCTACGCCGGCGAATTTGCTTGCGCCGGATCTGCTTGCGATTCTGAACCTGGACAACGCCGGTCTCGGCGGCAGGCTTGGCCGCGAGGCCCGGTGCCGCCGCCGCATTCGCGAACGACGGCGAGAAGGCCAACAGCGATGCGATCATCGCCGCAGGCGCCAGAACTTTGAACATCGGGGATTTCCCTTCCCATAAGGTAATTGCCGCAGCAGGCAAACGCTGCAGCTCGCAAGTAGGAAACCCTCCGCTCCGGTCAAAGTTCCATGCGTTTCGCAGCAAAGGTTCCGAATACGAATTCGTGTCCGGATCCGGGACTTTGCAACCTCGGCTCGATCCTCAGGTTAATGCCAGAGCCTGCGCCAAATCGGCAATGATATCAGCCTCATCCTCAATGCCGATGGATAGCCGAACGACGTCGTCGCCCGCACCCGCCGCGGCGCGTTGCTCCTTGGTCAACTGGCTGTGCGTGGTCGAGGCCGGATGAATGACGAGGCTGCGCGTGTCACCGATGTTGGCGAGATGCGAAAACATTTTCAGCCCGGCCACCAATTTTACGCCGGCGTCATAGCCACCCTTGAGACCGAAGGTGAAGACGGCTCCAGCACCCTTCGGGCAGATTTTCTTCGCGACCTTGTTGTACTTGTTCTCCGGCAGCCCAGCATAGTTGACCCACGCCACCTTTGGGTTCTTGGACAGCCATTGCGCCACCTTGACGGTGTTCTCGCAGTGCTTGTCCATGCGCAGCGGCAACGTCTCGATGCCGCTGAGAATCAGGAACGCGTTGAATGGCGCAAGGGCGGGTCCGATATCGCGCAGTCCCATCACGCGGCAGGCAATGGCGAAGGCAAAGTTGCCGAAGGTCTCGGCCAGCACCATACCGTTGTAGCTGGCATTGGGCGCGGTCAGCACCGGGAATTTCTTGCCGGCCTTGATCCAGTCGAAGGTGCCGCAATCGACGATGATGCCGCCGATCGAGTTTCCGTGCCCACCGATGAACTTCGTGAGCGAATGCACGATGATGTCCGCGCCGTGCTCCTTCGGCTGGCATAGGTAGGGAGTGGCCAACGTGTTATCGACGATGAAGGGGATGCCGTGCTTGCGCGCGATGGCAGCGATCGCGGGCAGATCGATGACGACGCCGCCCGGGTTGGCAATCGACTCGCAGAAAATGGCCTTGGTCTTTTTCGTGATCGCTTTCTCGAAGCTCGCGGGCTCGGTGGCATCGGCCCAGGCCACGTTCCAGTTGAACTTCTTGAAGGAGTGATTGAACTGGTTGATCGAGCCGCCATAGAGCTGACGCCCGGCTACGAACTCGTCGCCCGGATCGAGCAGCGTGTGAAAGACAAGAAACTGCGCGGCATGCCCCGACGCCACCGCCAGCGCCGCCGTGCCGCCCTCGAGCGCGGCAAGGCGCTGCTCCAGCACGGCCTGCGTGGGATTGCCGATGCGGCTGTAGATGTTCCCGAATGCCTGCAGGCCGAAAAGTGAAGCGGCATGCTCGGCATCGTTGAAGACGTAGGATGTGGTTTGGTAGATCGGCGTAATGCGGGCACCCGTCGATGGATCGGGCGTGGCTCCCGCATGTACGGCGAGCGTGGAAAAACCGGGTGTGGACTTGGACTCGGACATGAAACGCTCCTGTCGGACGCACAACTCGACGCATCAAATCGAACGGCGCCCGCCTGTCAATGCAATTGGAGCTGAATTGCTTGTAACGAAGCTGCGCTATCGCCCGCCACATCGCTTCAGCATATAGTCGTCGCGGCCACGAAGGGCGAAAGCGATACACAGTTCACGGATAGGCATGCGGATGCCGCCCAAGGCGGCCATGACGATGGGGGTAGGATCACTGGAATTGCCGCCTGAACGGACCAATGCCGCGAAGGCGCAAGTTCCTCAAATTCCTTCATGACCGCGCAGGCGGCCATCCACGGGCGTCTGCGACGGGCCTAGTACCCCCGCTCCCGATCGACGAGCTCCTTCAGCGGCTCGCCGGCCAGGAAGCGCGTGGCGTTCTGCGTGAACAGCTCCGCCACCATGCGATCGCGCGTCGGATGCCCGCCGCCGATGTGCGGCAGAACCAGGATGCCGTCAGCCGTCCAGAATGGATGATCCAAAGGCAAGGGTTCAGTGCGAAAAACGTCGAGAATGGCGCCGGCAATGGCCTTCGACTTGACGGCGGCAATTAGGTCCTGATCGACGATGAGGTGGCCTCGGCCGAAGTTGAGCAACCAGGCATCGGGCCTCATGCGCGAAAGCCGCTCCTTATTCATCAGATTGTTCGTTGCCTCGGTCACCGGCAGCAGCAGCACCACGTAGTCGCTCTGCGCCAGCACCTCGTCGATCTGCTCGGGCGCATAGACCTTGTCAACGTGCGACACCGGCTCCACCGTGCGCTTCGTGCCTATGACCTTCAGCTCCAGCGCCGCCGCCTTGCGGGCCAACTCCTGGCCGATGGCGCCAAGCCCAAGAATGCCCAGCGTCTTGCCGGCGATCGGCTCCGACACGCGGCGCACCCATTTGCTGTCGCGCTGCTGCAGCGCGGCCGCCATGTAATTCTTGGTGATGTGGAAGATGGCGCCGAGAATGTTCTCGGGCATCTGCACCCGATGCGTGCCCCGCGCCGCAGTCAGCAGATGCCGCGACGTCAGATCCTTGCGCTCAAGCCAGTGATCGACGCCCACGGTGATGGACTGCACCCACTTGAGCTTCGGCATCTCGCCGATCATCCCGGGCGCGACGTTGATTGCCATCAACACTTCGGCATTGGCGAGATGACCCGCGTCTGGCTTCTTATCGGGCGGCAAGGCGACGATCTCGTAAAGATCGCTCAGTCCCGCGCCCGCAAGTGACTCGACATAAGGCTTCGTATTCCCGTACAGCAGCAGCATCAATGGCTTTTTCTGCATCTCTTGTCCTTACGCGATTTTGCCGCCCAGCTCGTCGTCGAGATGGACTTTTATGATGTCCTCGAAGCTCGACTCGGCCTTGAAGCCCAGCGACTTCGCCCGCTCGGTTTCGAAATTGCGCGGCCAGCCGGCGACGATCTGCTCCACGAACGGATCGCGCTCTTGGCGGATGCGCTTGACCACCTTCTCGCCGGCGATCTTCCGCAAGGCTTCAATCTGCTGCCCGACCGTGACGGCCAACCCCGGCATGCTCAGATTGCGCCGTGGCCCGACCTTCTGGCCGTCGATCGTCGCCGCGTGCAGCAGGAAGCCCACGGCGGCGCGGGGTGAGGCATGCCAATGCATGACGTCTTCCGACACGGGCAGCACAGCTTCATGCCCGGCCAACGGCTCGCGGATGATGTTGGAGAAGAAGCCGGAGGCCGCCTTGTTGGGCTTGCC
>CADEFX010000153.1 GCA_902826715.1 uncultured Hyphomicrobiales bacterium
GCTGGCGGCACTCTTGACGGGCATCGTCGCCATAGCCATCGGCTGGGTGTGCACGCTTGCGAAGGGCGTTTCGTTTTCGATGCTCACCTTGGCGTTCGCGCAGCTCTTCTACGCGATTGCGTTCAAATGGACCTCCGTCACGGGCGGCTCCGACGGCCTCGCGGGCATTCCGCGCAATCCGGGGCCGATGGGACTGACCTTTCTCTCGACCAAGGCGGGTTTCTATTATTTCGCGCTGGCGTGCCTGGTCGGTGCCTATTTCTTCTGCCGGGCGCTCGTCTCCTCGCCGTTCGGGGCCGTGTTGCGCGGCATCCGCGAGAACGAAGCCAAGACGGTGGCGCTCGGATTCAATACGCGGCTCTACAAGATCGCTGTCGTGGCTATCGCATACGCGCTGGGCGGCCTCGCGGGCGCGCTTTACGGATCGTTCGCCGGCTTTGCCAACACGGAGCTGTTGTTCTGGCTACTCTCGGGGCAGGTCCTGATCATGGTGATCGTCGGGGGCTCGGGGACGCTGATCGGACCGGTTCTCGGCGCCGCGTTCTTCATGACGCTCGAACATCAGCTTTCATCCTACACGGAGGCCTGGGCGTTGTTCTTCGGCCTCGTTTTCATTGCCTTCGTGCTGTTTGCGCCCGAAGGCATCTGGGGCTTGGGACGGAACTGGTTTCAACGCGCGGCGCCCCCGAACGCCGATTTTCCATTGGCTCGGAACGACCAGGTCCAGCATCGTGGCTGAAACTGCAGCGCCCCACAGCCAGCACCGCGACAGTTCGTCGACGACCTCGGCGGCGCTGATCGAGCTTGAAGGGCTGACCAAGCGCTATGGCGCCCTGGTCGCTGTCGACAATGTCAGCATGCGCATTGCGGAGGGCGAGGTGCGTGCGGTCATCGGGCCTAACGGCGCCGGAAAGACCACGCTGTTTCACCTCATCACGGGCGTCGTGCCACCGACATCAGGCCGGGTGCAATTCGCCGGCGAAGATATTACCGGATTGCCGACCCACGTGACGTGCCAGCGAGGCCTTTCACGCACGTTTCAGCTCACGTCGCTGTTTCCTGAAATGTCTGCGCGGGAAAACGCACGGCTGGCTGCCCAAGCCCGCCATTCTCGCCGCTGGCAGCCATTCGGTGGTGCTCAGATGTTCGCCGAGGCGCAACGCGCCGGCGATGTCGCGCTGGAACAGCTCAGCCTGACTCACGTGGCAGGCCGCCCCGCAGGCCTGCTGAGCCACGGCGACCAGCGCCTTCTCGAAGTAGCGATGGCCATGGCGCAGAGCCCGAAGGTGATGCTGCTGGATGAGCCGACACAGGGATTGTCGGTCGAGGAGACGGCGAAAGCGGTCGAAACTCTGGCCCACTTCCTCGACACCTCGCGCATCACCGTGATGCTCGTCGAGCACGACATGGAGGTCGTGTTCCGCCTGGCCCATAAGATCACCGTGCTGCATCGCGGTGCCGTCATTGCCGACGGAACGCCTGTGGACGTCAAGGCGAGTGCGCGCGTGCAAGAGGCTTACCTCGGGGGCATCGAATAGTGCTCAGCATCAGCGGCCTCCATTCGCATTACGGCGCGAGTCACATTCTCCAAGGCGTCGATCTGGAGATGGCCACCGGGCGCATCGCTGCCATTCTCGGCCGCAACGGCGTCGGCAAGACCACGACGGTCAAGACGATCATGGGGCTGGTCGCGCCAACTGGGGGCAGTATCACGCTTGACCATACAGCGATTACCGGTTGGGCACCTCACCGCGTGGCGCGCGCCGGCGTTGCCTACGTGCCTGAAGGCCGCCTGATCTTCCCGGACCTTTCGGTGATCGAGAACATCAAGGTCGCCGAACGCACGCCGGCGAAGGCATGGCCTATCCCCCGGCTGCTCGAGCTCTTTCCTTCACTCGACGAGCGGCAACGCAACAAGGGATCGCAGCTTTCGGGCGGCGAGCAGCAGATGCTGGCAATTGCGCGCGCGCTAGTGAGCGACCCTAAGGTGCTTTTGCTGGACGAGCCGAGCCAGGGGCTCGCACCGCTCGTGGTCCGCGAGCTGGCGCGCGTGATCCGGCTCCTGTGCGATGCCGGCGTCACGATCCTGCTGATCGAGCAGAATATGAAGCTCGCCGAAGTCGTCGCCGACGAGCTTCACATCATGGTCAAGGGGCGCATCGTCTACTCTGCCGATCCGCACCGCTTCCGCGCCGAGGAGCAGCAGATCCGCACGCGCTATTTGACGGTGTGACGAACTGGCTGGCCGACTGTGCCGGCTCCGGGTTCCGTGCATGACGTTGCCTCAGCCTCCCGTAAGCAGCTTTCCCCGGATCGTCCTTGACGATATTGGGCGTCACCGACTGGCAAACACGGCAGCACTCTCCGCTCGGTTCGAGTCTAAGCCAGCCAGCAAAGCGGCGTCGGTATCCGGCGCCGTCGCCAGCTTCACGGTAGAGGATGGTCAATCTCCTCATTTGCAAACGGCAGCTTCATGCTTTGATTTGCAGTCTCGGGCTTATGGCCTTTCCTGATCCCTCGCGCGTATGGTCAGGGAGAGACGTGCGCTGCCCTTCGTTCTCACGCCTGAACGAACCTACAGCAGCCGGATCAGTGCCTATGATCGCTCAGCGAGATTACTCGCTACCCTTCGATTCGAACGTTTCCTGCGTCCAGGTCTTACCGCTTGGCCCCTTTTGCAGTGTCGAGAGGTCGGTGAAACCGGTGCCGGCGCATCCGCTGATGATGACGGCGACAACCGCTGTAATGAAAAGTCGCATGGCCTGCCTCGCTGATGTGCTCCCGAATCCCCGTGTGGTCCCGATAGTGCGGGAAGATGGCCGGAAAATGGAGGAATGCGGACAATGAGCAGGCGGATTTTTGAACCCGCCAATTGCGAGTGCCCCGCGTGACGCGAGGTCGTCAGCCGCGAACTTTCGACAAAGGTGTTCGCCGGTCGGTGCCGCCTGATTGAACTCGGCTTCAGACCGGACGGACCACCCGGCTTCGGATTACAGCGATACCGTTCTCAGGCTGATTCGAGTAGTTGTCGCCGCCCTCGTGGATGACGAGGACGCGCCCGGCGATATCGGAAGGTTTGGTGCGGTCACGACATGAGGGATGCTTATGCCTGATCCCGATAGAGCCTGCAGGTCGCCCTTATGATCACGGCCTAGGGCCCTTATGGCGATCGCGAGTATTATCCGCGATCACCCGTGTCAGGGTCGGGCGTCTGCAAGGCCGCTCGGGCCTTATCGCCAACCTGTTTCATCAGGGCGGTTATTATTTGCTGGGCTGCCGCCAACGCCTGCTCCGCTTCGACGAAATCGTTTTCCCGGAGGGCTCCGGTTACCTTGCTCATGGCCTCCAAGCCCTTGTGCGCCTGACGTATGAGTGCTTCATCGATTTCGCGCATCACTGCTGTCCGCTCAGCTTTTTCCACGTCGTTGAGCCGCTCCACTACGTGAGCAGCCACGGGACCGTTCGCTTGACTTCAACAATTCAGGGTTCGGCACGCGGTCAGTCCCTCTCTCGCCGGTCTCAATGGCGGTGTCCGACTTGGTTGAAACTCATCTCTTCAACGAGTTTCTTGTCCTGCATCGTTTCTCGTTAGCGTTGCCATCGCCCGTCCCGAAAATGCAACGAGGCGCAAATTCATACAGTTCCGCGCGGTAAGCACTTTATTGTAGTTAGACGGGCTTTTTGCCGGAGAACTGGATCAGATCATCCATCTAAGGCCATGCCAGAGCGGATGTGGCCCCCTCGTCATGCTTGCAAACACCAAAAGGCCCGCCGAGTGGCGAGCCTTCATGTGTTGGAGCAAATCGACTTACTTCTTTGCACAACCGGCTTTAAATTCGGCTTCGGTCATACGCATCGTCGAATCCCAGCCCTTCTTGCACTGGTCTACAGTGGGGGTCATCGCAGCATTGCTCTTTCCTGTGCTTTTACCGCTTTCGCCAGCTTCGGTTCCGCCGCCGGATCCACTCCCGGAGCCTTGGGCAAAGGCCGCGCCCGTCGCAAGCGCAAGGGTAAGGGCAAAGACGCTGAGGGTTTTCATTCGAAACTCCTGTGGAACGTTGAGGCAGAACAACGTCCGCTATCGAAGTTCAGTTGCAATGCTGTGCAATAATTTCATCCTCAACGAAGTTGCAGCGCAATCTAGATTGGCTTCTGATTCGAAGTAATCCGGGCTGATCATCGAAGAAGCGTGCCGGCCTCGCAAGGTTGGGAGATGGCCCAGCCGCAGCAAGCGCCGGTCGCAAACGAACGGGTGGCGCGCTTCGACACGTCTGGTGCAATAGGGGAACTGCGGCGCCGACGATAATATCGATCACACGGACGAACGCTCTTGGTGGGAGTCATCGCATAGAGCTGCAGCAACGGAACGAAAGGAGATGTTTTGAGTTTTTCGCGCAGCTTCCAATCTGTTCCCGCGTACCTTCCGGCGAGATGTGCAATGCGCCTCGTAAAATTCTCCCTTGCCGCAATGACTACGTCATCGGCGTGCCTGCTTGGTTTGCTTTTTATGCCCTTCATGTGCCGACGGTCGATCAAAAGCCTTCCGTCACCTCCCAATGGACGGCGACCGTCACTCGGGAAGCAAGTTGGGGTGGTTGGTCCGGTCGCGATGGTCGCATCTTGGCTGCTCACAAGCAGTGATTAATTTCTCCGGCGCACTGCGAGCAAGTTCAGCGGGATGCGTGGACTAAGGGTCGAACAGAATGGCAGATTCTACGGTCCAGCAGGGGAGGCGCTACCGAGCCAGTATTTTGCTCGGTTTCTTTGAGAGTCTCGTGAGTAACGAAACCATCGCGGCCAGGCTGAGCGAAGCGGGCTTTTCTGAGGTGATTGTCTCGGGAAGCGGCGCGACACGCTCTGCCGAGGGACTGTGGCCGCAGCCTGATACAACCGCACCGATGCCATCTCAGGTCGCTTCCGTCGTGGAGATCGCTTAGACATCATGACTTCGCCAGGCTGGATAGTAAGAGTGACAACCCGGGCAATAGGCGGCGGGGCGCTCTCGGAGAAGTTTTTTCTCGTCGCCATACCTGACAAGGCGGTGGCCGAAGGTGTTGTGCGCGAAAAAACACAGGCGACGGCGGATCAATCCGTGGAAGCGGTAAGTGAGCTCACGACACTGATAGAGCACGATCTTAGGCCGGACGAGGTCAAGCAGGTCGCTCGCTGGGGCATCCCTTCCGCTGCTTGCATAGAGGGAGATCGCGTCAGAAACATCGAGTACGTGTAATTCATGCGCGCCATTGGCTCATCTATCGTGGAGCGCTTCCAACTACGCCATTGCACGGTGTTGGACAGCGCCAACATACGCTTCCAGCAAGCCATCAATGAGCGGGATCGTGCACGAGACGTAGCCCGCGCCATGGAGCGCCAGCGTGAAGTTATGCTGCGCGAAAGCGCTCTCATCATAGAGACGATAGATCTCAAGCGGCAGGTGGAGCTGCTTCAAGCCCGGGTAGGCCGTATGGTGCAGGAGAAAAAGCCGAGCGTTCCGGCTGAAACGACAGAACCCGCTCCATCATCAAGACACTTATGGCGCGGCGACCGAGTTACCGTCCTCTCTTGCCAACGTCAGCGAGGAGCGGCGCGCTTTCCTCTTGTTGGTGCGTCTGGATCCATTTTGCGCGCCATCTCCTCGAGCGTTTCGATATCCCCGGTCAGGTCTGCAAAAAGTCCTGGAGGTTGACCCTCGGGTTGTCGGATTGCGCGCGCGAGCCTTTGCTTCAGCTCGATAATAGCGCGCTGAAGATCTTCGGTTGTCACATTGGGCATTGAGGAAAGGCCAGGGCTGGTGAGAAAGTCGATCGGGAGTCGAATGATCCCGCTCACCTAAAGCATGATGGGAAAATCCGCGGCTGCCAATGAGCTTTGCTCGTTCGCGGGGGATAACAACCAGTGATTGATTGGTTGTCTCTGATTTGAACGCAGAGGCGCTCACTTCAAACCGGTGGTTGGATTGCTTCATCGATAGTTCTACTTCTTCTGCAGCCCTGAATAGTTCCCACCGCGTCTCTTGAACACTCCGGTCTTGAGGCAGGATCTCATCTGCAGCTTGCAGTAATCGGTTCATTCGACCTGCGCGCTCAGAAAGGCGGGCGAGGGCCAGTAGATCACCCGATGTGATCCCGAGCCCTTCGTGTTCTGGGCGGAGCCTCACGAACGTTGGTGACGCGGCGTGCAGTCTTGCCCGGCTGCGGCGCCAAGAACCCCCAGTTCATGTGACGAGCTCCCGCTCGCCATCGGCGGCCTGCCGCACGACCGGCGCGGGTGTAATTCGGGAAGATGCCCGGGAATAGGGATGTCGATCGACCGGTTGTGGCCGAGGTTAAACATCTTGGCCACGGACTCGCGGTTCTCGTCCAGCGAGTAGGGATTGCACATCGGTTGCGCTCTTTCGGCGATGCCCCTAAGCCGAAGCTGCCTCTTTTACCCGATCAAGTGGCGCATCGATGGCGCAGACGACCCCTCTGGTACGGTACTCGACATTGATGTCGGCATGGAGCTGAGCTCTCAGCACCCGCTCAATCATAGTGGAGCCAAAGCCGCGCCTTGTCGGCGAGGTAACCGGAGGTCCGCCGGACTCTTCCCAGCGAAGACGAAACCGGCCTTCGGCAACGCTCCAGCAAATGGACACCCGACCGCCAGATTGTGACAGTGCCCCATATTTGGCTGCGTTCGTGCACAGCTCGTGCACCGCCATGGAAATGGAAAGGACGGCTTTGGCTTCGAAGCGCAAGTCTGGCCCGTCGACAGAGAATCGCTCCTCGTCTGGTGAGCGATAAGGATCGAGTGACAGGCCAATGACCCTCGTCAAAGATGCTCCGCCCCAGTTTTCTCTGGCCAGGATCGAATGCGCGCTGCTCAAAGCCTGCAATCGGCGTGAAAAACTGTCCATCTCTTCGCTCGGGTCGAAGGTCTGCGACGCGATTGCTTGCACGGTAGCCAGTGTGTTGTTGACCCTGTGATAGAGTTCATGCACCAGCAGGTCGCGCTGTTCCTCCGCCTTCCTGCGATCGGTGATGTTTCTGAAAACGACACCCAATCCCTGATTGAGTGGAAACAATCGGTAGGAAAGCCAACGATCCTCAAAGAGCACTGAGTGCGCTTCCGATACAACAGGCTCACGCGCGGACATGACACGCTGAAAGGTTTGGCCGAGCGAGGTCTCTCGCGACCCAGGAAATAGATCCCACAGGATGCGACCTAAAGCACTCGATGCTTTGACCCCAAAGTGGTGCTCGGCTTGGGTGTTGAATTCCGTGATGCGCCAATTTTGGTCGACTGCGTAGAAGCCCTCCCCAATCCCTTCGAGGATGGTTCTTAAATAGGCTTTCGGATCGATGATGGGCGGCGCAGGCCCACCCACAAGAAGGTCGGAATGATCTTTCATCCAGGATCCAAGAACTTTCGGGCGTCGTCAGATTAGCAAAGTAGCATGTGCGCGCTCGCCACGTCGCAGTGCAAGCTCGGTTTCGACATCCTATTGCCGGCGCACGAAAAAAATGCATCGATCAAGTTCTTATTTTGTTCTATTATGCTTTGTGGATGCGCGGCGCGGTATCGATCCTCAGCGTCTCACGTTTGAGCGACGACCGTTTGGGCGGAAGATCCGCAGGATCTCCTTGGGCATGTCCGCGCGGATCATCCCGCGCTACTCGCCGTGGAACGGTCGCGTCTTGTCGAGGAGGCTAATCGCGTGTGTGAAGGCAGTGAAAAGCGGCCGGAGCTTGTGGACCTGCACGGCGCGTTGCCGGGCGGTCCCGCAATCCCCCGCGGGGATGCCACTATCACTGGCTTGAATCGCCTAACCGACTGAAAAGGGTTGGTGCCCAGGGGCGGAATTGAACCACCGACACCGTGATTTTCAGTCACGTGCTCTACCAACTGAGCTACCTGGGCATCTGGCATCGAGCGCCCGGGGGCGTGCCAAAAACGCGCGTTGTTATAGGTGTCCCTGCCGAACCTGTCCAGCCTCTTCGCCCACCGCGCACTGCACGCCTGGACCTCAGTCGACAATAAAGAGTTTGGCGCCTTTTGGGCCTGTTCGCGACCGGTGCGGTTCGGCTCCGTCGGCCACCTGATAGCTCTGTCCTGGCTGCAGAACGTACTTGCGTCCGTCGTCGAGTTCGGTCTCCAGCTCGCCTTCGAGCACGAGCAGAATGTGCCCCTTCTGGCACCAATGGTCGGCCAAATAACCGGGCGAATACTCGACCATGCGAACGCGCACGCCGCCGAATGCGCGCGTGCGCCACCAGGCTGTACCCTGCTCGCCCTTGTGCTCGGTCCGCTCGACCCCAGCCCAATCGGTCGTGCCGAACGCGATGTCACTCATTTTCATTGCTCTCTCCTCGCGGGCCCGTGCCCTCCCCCTCTGCCACTTTGGCGTCGTCGCCATCCTCGTCCGCATCCGTCTGCCCGCCCGGGACGGCATAGGCGCCGTTGAGCCAGCGCGCCAGATCGATGTCGGCGCAGCGGCGCGAGCAGAACGGCCGGTAGGACGGGTTGGTCGTTGCGCCGCAGATGGCGCAGGTGCCACCCGCGGTTCGCCTGCCAGTCTCCTGCTGCATGGGATGGCGCCTCAATGTTCGCCGGCCGACGCCTCACCGGCCTTCAGCCAGTTGAAATGGAGTGGAAACCCTTCGCTGACAAGCATGCCCACCACCTCGGTCAGCGGCAGGCCCACCACATTGGTATAAGAGCCGACGATCTTCTGCACGAAACAGCCGGCCGTGCCCTGAATGGCGTAGCCACCGGCCTTGTCGTGCCACTCGCGCGACGCAAGATACGCCTGCATTTCGTCCGGGGACAGCCGCTTGAAACGCACGCGCGTGTCGACGATTTTGATCCTCAATCGGTCCTGCGGGGTGATGAGGCACACCCCCGTCAAGACGCGGTGGGACCGGCCCGACAGGAGCCGCAGCGCTTCCAGCGCCTCGTCGATCGTCTTCGGCTTCACCAGCACGCGGCGCCCGAGCGTGACGACCGTGTCGGCCGCCAGCACGTAGGCATCCGCCAGCTCTTGGTCGTTGCCGATGAGATCGCGCGCGGTTTCCGCCTTGGCGCGGGCCAACCGCGTGACCAGGCTTCTCGGCATCTCGCCGCGCTTGGGCGTTTCGTCGATGCTGGGCGGACGCAGGGCATCGGGCTCGACGCCCACCTGGGCCAGTAGCATCAGACGCCGCGGACTGGCGCTGGCGAGCACAAGCCTGGGCCTGAGTTCGGAGCGGCGGCCAACGGGCTTGCTGCGTGCGCGCTGCTGGCGCAGCGTCTCGCGCCCACGTGGCGTGGTGTCGCTGCGGCCAAGGACAGACAGGATCGTGGCCTTCGCTGAGGACATGGGCCGCCATTTCCAGCAATTCCGAGTCGGCGGGAGAATGCCCACCTCGCGCGCCGGAAATCAATAGGCTCCTCCGCTCTTCCCGCCTATCGCATCTGGACGGCGTTCCGCTACACTCGGCACACGACCCCGTTGCTCTTTTTCGCCCCACCTCGAAGGAACCCATCGCTATGCCGGGCAAACAGAATCGCATGCCGCCGATCCCGCCGGAAAAGATGACGGACGAGCAGAAAAAGGCCGCCGCCGACATCCTGGCCGGACCGCGCGGGCATCTGGTCGGACCCTTCATCCCCTTGCTGAGAAGCCCCGAGTTCATGGGCCGCTTGCAAAGGACCGGCGAATATCTGCGTTTCAACAGCGCGCTTGAACCGCGCCTGTCGGAGCTGGCTGTGCTGATCACTGCGCGGCACTGGTCGCAACAGTTCGAGTGGGTTCACCATCGGCCGATCGCCGAGAAAGCCGGACTGAAGCCCGCGATCTGCGACGCGCTCGCCGAAGGCCGACGCCCGGCGCAAATGGCCGAGGACGAAGCCGCCGTCTACGATTTTCTCGACGAGCTGATCCGCACGCGCACCGTGTCCGATCCGACATGGGCGCAAGCGGCCAGGCTGTTCGGCGAAAAGGGCGTCATCGATATGATCGGCCTGCACGGCTACTACAGCCTGCTGGCCATGATCCTCAACGCCAGCCACGCCCCATTGCCGGAAGGCGTCAAGCCTGGATTGAACCCTCTCCCCTAGACTGGCGCCGGCAAGCAAAAAGGTTGAGGAGCACAATGCCCAAGGGATATCTGATCGCGCGCATCACAGTGACCGATCCCAACCATTATCCGGTCTATGCCAGGCTCGCCGGCGAAGCCATGGCCAAGTTCGGCGGCAAGCCGTTGGTTCGCGGCGGCCGCTACGAGGCCATGGATGGCGAGGCGCGGCCTCGCAACGTCATCATCGAGTTTGAAAGCTTCGAACGCGCGCGCGAATATTATCTGTCGGAGACATACCGGGCGGCACGCGAGGAACGATTGAAGGCAGGCGTCGGCGAAGTCGTCATCGTGGAAGGGGCCGACTGATGCGCCGGGCAATGATCGAGGGCTCCGCCCGATGACTGGAAGGACTGCTGTCATTCTCGGCGCTACCGGAGTCTCCGGCCGGGCGCTGCTCTCGCATCTCACGACACTGCCCGGTTGGAACGTCATCGCCGTCTCGCGCCGTAAGCCGGACTTCGCGACGCCGGCGCGCCATGTCGCCGCCGATATGAGCAATCCGGCCTCGTGCCGCGAGGCGGCCGCTCAGCTCGCCGATGCAACGCACGTCTTCTACACGGCGTATATCGATCGCCCGTCGTGGGTCGAGCAGCGCGCTCCCAATGCGGCCATGCTCGCCAACATGATCGATGCGCTGGAGCCGGCGGCCAAGGGCCTGCAACACGTATGCCTGCTGCAGGGCACGAAGTATTACGGCCATCACCTCGGGCCCTATAAGACGCCGGCGCGCGAGGACGATCCGCGCCACATGCCGCCCAATTTCTATTTCGATCAGCAGGACTACCTGATCGAGAAGAGCCGTGGCAAATCCTGGTCCTGGTCTTGCGCGCGCCCGCACATCATCTGCGGCATGGCCATCGGCACGCCCATGAACGCCATCGCGGTGATCGCGGCGTTTGCGTCGATCTCCAAGGAGCTGAAGCTGCCGCTGCGCTATCCCGGCGGTCCCGCTGCCTACAGCGTCATCCGGCAGGCAACCCAAGGCGACTTGCTGGCGCGCGCCATGGTGTGGATGGCAACCAATACGGCCTGTGCCAACGAGGCCTTCAATGTCACCAATGGCGACCATTTCCGCTACGAGCACCTGTGGCCTAAGATCGCCGATCTCTTCGGCATGCCGGTGGCGGCCCCGCAGCGCATCGATTTGCAGCAGTTCATGCCTGCCAAGGCGCAGCTCTGGGCTGGGATGGTGCGCAAGTACGGGCTGCGCGTGGCCGACTTCGCTCAGGTCGCCGATTGGCGCTTCGCCACCTACACCTTCAACTCCGACTGGGACCAGATGTCCGACACCAACAAGTGCCGCGACCGCGGCTTCGTCTCCAGCGTCGATACTGAGGCCATGTTTCTGAGCGAGTTGCAACGCTTCCGCGACGAGCGCATTGTCCCATGATGCGGTCGCTGTTCAGCCCGAAGGCCCGCCCTCGAAACCGAAACGCTGCTTGATGC
>CADEFX010000154.1 GCA_902826715.1 uncultured Hyphomicrobiales bacterium
GGCGCAAAGGTCGCCTGCCGGATCCTCCGCCGGGCATTGACGCATACATTTCGAGTCGTCCCCGCCAAACGCCGAACCGTGCGACCTTCCAATAATTTCTTTTGCACGAGCGCATCAAACACTCCCGCCAGAGCCTCAAGCTTCGAGCTTCGGAATTGAAGAAAAAATATTCTCTCGCATCGCGCTAGTTCACCCGTGCAGCGGAACACGTGCCAACAGAAAATGGCGATCTACGAAGATATGCGCCGTTCCGAATGCAGCGATGCTGCGCTCAACGGCGTGACCGACGTGCTCGTATCCAAAACGCGCAAAAAGCGAAAACCGGCCGAGCAACCCTTCGGTTCAGGAAGGCAGGGCAGGGCAAAGAAACGGGCACAACACCTTTCGATTCCGCCCAATGATAAACTGTTAAAACGATGTGTTCCCTATGGCCTTCTCGCATAGGTAGTGCCGTTCCGGCCGCGGTACGGGCGGGCCGTGCCGCTGCAATGTATTGCCGCTCCGGGCGGCGTAAAGAACATAGACTCTGGCCCGTCACTCATAGACCGAAAGCGGGATCAGAGGTGTATTGCCAGCCCTGATCTCGGCGAATTCTCATAGATCTCCGCGTTTTCTATTCGTTTCCATTGAACAGCAAAACCGCCAATAACCGCCAATACTTGACTCGTCGTCTTGACGCATAAATTGCCGGCATTCGCGATAATGTGCGCGGCTAAATGTTGCACGCGCAATTGCTGCCTACGTTGCAACTACGTCAATAAAATCTTGATGCCGCCGCCAATCCGCGGCGGCTTAGAATGTTCACATCACAACGAAACAAATCGGACCGAATTTCAGACGCACTACGTCTGCAAACTTCCGAGTATCAACATCTGACCGGCACAAGTGTCCCATGCGCGACTGGATCTGGGTTATCGACAACAAGATGCGTGCTTACGGCGAAGTTGATTTCGATCAGCGTATTGTCCGTATCAACAAATCGCTGCACAAGCGCAACAGGGAGCAACTGATCGACACGTTGCTCCATGAAGAATTGCACATTCGCTACCCGCTGCTGTCGGAGCGTGGCATCTGTGCGCTGACCGAGCGCACGCTCCCCTACGTCTCGAAAAGCCGGCGCTCGACAATGTATCGCCGCCTCGGCAGCAAGCGGCCGGTCACGATCGGCACGAAAGCGCTGCGTTTGCCGGACGGTGAGCTCAAGCGATTCAAGTCGAAGCGTGCCCGCGATCAGTTCGCGCGGCGAGCCCGTGCGCGCAACCGCACGTAACGCATCCACGCGCCGGTCGCATGCACCGGCCGGCGCGCGAGCCTTCCATCAAACATACACCGCCTTCATGCCGCCTTCGGGATAGCGCGTGCCGGCAGCAGCACCTGCCGGGATCGCGGCAGACATCTCCTCAACATCCTGCGGCGTGAGAGTCACACGCATCGCGCCCACGTTCTCGTCCAAGCGGTGCTTGTAGCGCGTGCCGGGGATGGGCAGGACGTCGCTGCCTTGCGCCAGCAGCCAGGCGAGGGTGAGCTGCGACGGCGTGCAGTCCTTCGCTTTGGCCATCGCCTCGATGCGTGCAACCAGCTTGCGATTGCGCTCGAAATTCTCCGCTTGGAATCGCGGATGGCTCGCCCGGCGCCCATCTATATCGGAGAGATCCTGCAGGACGCCTGTGAGAAACCCGCGGCCCAAGGGAGCGTAAGCGACAAAGCTGATGCCGAGATCACGCGTCGTCTTGCGCGTCGCCTCGGCCTCGACGCGATAGAGCAGCGAATACTCGGTCTGCACAGCCGTAATGGCGTGCACCTTGTGGGCGCGGATGATGGTGTCGGGAGCCGCTTCCGACAATCCCAGATATCTGACCTTGCCCTTCTCGACCAGCCGTGACATGCCGCCGACGGTCTCCTCGATGGGGACATCGGGATCGACGCGATGCTGGTAGTAGAGATCGATGACATCGACCCCCAGGCGCATCAAGCTCGCGTCGCAGGCTTGCGCGACGTACTCAGGACGGCCATTGACGCCATTAGGCTGGCCATCGCGCCGGGTCTGGCCAAACTTCGTGGCGAGCACGACACGATCGCGCCGCCCTTTGATGGCTCGGCCGACCACATCTTCATTGTGACCCCAGCCGTACATGTCGGCCGAGTCCAGGTGGTTGATACCCTGGTCGATGGCATGGCGAATGAGATCCTCGGACGCAGCGTCCTCGGCGGCGCCGTAGACCCCCGACAGCGACATGCAGCCGAGGCCTATGGCCGGCACCTGTAGGTTGCTCTTGCCCAACGAACGGCGCTGCACACTCTGCATGTTTCACCTCATGACGTATGACGGCCGGCCCTGACGGAAAGCTTCCGGCGTTCCGCATTGGATCCAGAAGTCTGGCGCGCCGGCCTCAGCAAATGCAAAACAAATCGGCACGATCGCGCGATAACTCCGCTCTTCGCGCTGTTCGACAAATGCCTTGCATACTGACGATGGAGCTTGTGATCGCGAGATGTTTGTGCTGCCATGGATTCATACAAAAGTCGAAAACACACTGGGAGGAGTCCAAGAATGAAGCGAGTCTGTATTTGGCCTGCCGTTCTATCAGCGGTATTTCTCGCGACACCCGCAGTTGCGCAAGTCTCCGATGATGTCATCAAGCTCGGCGTACTGACCGATATGTCGAGCCTCTATGCCGACATCAACGGCCCCGGAGCCGTTGTGGCCACGCAAATGGCCGTCGAGGACTTTGGCGGCACGGTTCTCGGCAAGAAGATTGAGGTCATCCAGGCCGACGTGCAGAACAAGGCCGATGTGGCCGTCGCCATCGCCGGCCGATGGTACGACACCGAGAAAGTCGACGTGATCCTCGGTACCGGCGCCTCGTCGTCGTCCCTCGCCACATCCGGCGTCGCGAAGGACAAGAAGAAGGTGTATCTCGCGACCGATCCTGCAAGCTCGGATATCACCGGAAAGGCTTGCAATGCCTACACCATCCATTGGGTCTACGATACGATTGCGCTCGCCAACGGAACCGGTTCGGCCGTCGTCAAGGCAGGCGGCAAGACCTGGTTCTTCCTGACCGCGGACTACGCATTCGGGCATGCGCTGGAACGTGATGTGACCGCCGTCGTCACCGCCAATGATGGCAAGGTCGTGGGCGGCGTCCGGCACCCCATCAATACCTCGGACTTCTCCTCGTTCCTGCTGCAAGCGCAAAGCTCAAAGGCGCAGATCATCGGCCTTGCCAACGCGGGCGGCGACACAATCAATTCGATCAAGCAGGGTGCGGAGTTCGGACTCCTGGCTGGTGGCCAGAAACTGGCGGGATTGCTGGTCTTCATCTCGGACATTCACACGATCGGCTTGAAGCAGGCGCAAGGCCTCAACCTGACCGAAGCCTTTTACTGGGATCTCAACGACAATACGCGCGCCTGGTCGAAGCGCTGGAGCGCCAAGATGAACGGCCGGATGCCAACCATGATCCAGGCCGGCTTCTACTCCGCCACCCGCAACTATCTCGAGGCCATCAAGGCAGCGGGCACCGACGATGCGGATAAAGTGATCGCGAAGCTCAAGTCGACGCCGATGGACGATCCGCTGTTCGGCAAGGGTTACGTGCGCAAGGACGGGCGCAAGATGCACGACATGCACCTCTTCGAGGTCAAGAAGCCCGAGGAGAGCAAAGGCCCGTGGGACTACTACAAGCTGGTCCGCACGATCCCGGCTGAGGAAGCATTCCGGCCCATGGACAAGGGTGGCTGCCCGCTCGTGAATTAACGGGACGTCTGCGGTCTCGCCGCATCAAGATGCCGGGGCCCGGCATGTAACACCGGGCCCCGGCCGCAATCGCACTCTCGTACCACCGCATCCGGAGATCGATGCTCATTCAGGGTGCAGTCTTGCTCAACTCGTCGAAAACGCCGCTGGAGCGCGGCGCCGTTTTTTGCAAATCCTCAAACACGTTGGAGCGGGGTGCAGTCATTTCGATCTGGTCGAACGGCTGCTCCATGCGCGGTGCGCTCTCCGCAAGCTGATCCCAGACCGACTTGGCATTTGCCGGCTGCGCCAGAGCCGCAACGCCCAGCGCGACGAAAAGTGTCGTGGCGACCTTCATCTCGTTCTCCTGTTGGCTGGAGCGATGACACGGGAGACATCGCTCGAACTGTCGAAATCACGTTTCGACAAGTGCCACAGTGCACGGCTCGCGTAAGGCGAACGTCATTCAGGCGCTAACCTATCGTGAATTGTAACAGGGGGAGCCCTTTTTCGCGTCAGCATGACGAAAATCCGCCAAATCGGAATTGGGATTTGGGCTACAGGCGCAGTGGAAGGATACGGCTGTGGAGCTGACGACCTGACGTTCGAAACGCTGGCGGCAGACCCGAGGTTCGGGCGCGGCGAGGCGGGCGGCGCTACCCGCCGATAGCTCACACCTTCCGGTAGGCGGCAAGGTATGTACCGACGGCCATGGCGATGACGCGAGCGATGCGGTCGTCGTCCGGCGCGCCGGCGGCATTGAAAAGCATCGGCTTGTAAGTCATCGACAGGCACGAATCGATGAACTGTGCGGCCGCCACCTCGCAATCGTGCGATCGCAGCACGCCGGCGGCGACCTGCTCCTCAAGGTATGCGGTGAGGCTGGCGATCCCTCGCGCAGGGCCGGTCTGATAAAAGCGCGCGCCGAGCTCGGGCATGCGATCGGCAATGGCGATGACGGTGCGCATCGCGGAGACCGCGCCCGGCCGGCAGATGAAGCGAACGAAAGCGTCTGCCATGCGGGTCAGCGTCGCTTCGATATCCTGCTCGCGATCGAGCGTGAAAATTCCCTCCGCCTGCTGCGCGCATTGCTCTTCGACGATCGACTCGAACAGCTCTTCCTTGCTCTTGAAGTAGACATACAGGGTGCCCTTGGAGACGCCCGCCTGCCGGGCAATGGCCCCCATGCTGGCGGCATCGAAGCCCTGGGCCAGGAACACATCACCCGCGCCCTGCATGATCTGCCGGCGCTTGGCGCTGTCAGTCCGGGCATCGGAAAGAGGCGGCGCATGCTGTTCCTGGATGGCCATGGCCCTTGTCCCAAAGAGTCCATCACAAATCTTTGACCGAACCGTTCAGTCATTGACAATCTGGCTTGGCAACTGATCTAAGTCAAGTGTTGACCGAACGGTTCAGTCAAGAGATCGAAAAATGGACGATGATCATCAGCGCACGGGGGCGGGGCACGTCGACCGGCATTTCGACTGGGATTCCAAAGATCTGTCCCACGACGAGGGCGATGAGAGAGCGCCTGCCCAAGCCTCCGTACAAGACAACAAGACGGACAAACCACCCGCCGAACCCTCCAGGAAGGGGCTCGTCAAGCTCGGCTTGATTGCGGTGGCCGTGATGGCGCTGCTGGGCGGCGGCACCTACTTCGGCCACTACTGGTGGACGACGGGTCGGTACATGGTCAGCACCGACGATGCCTACGTGGGCGCGCGCAACGCGACCCTGTCGCCGAAGGTTTCCGGCTACATCTCCGAGGTGGCAATCGAGGACAACGCATCGGTGAAGGCCGGCGATGTCATCGCGCGCATCGATGATGGCGACTACAAGATCGCGGTCGAAATGGCCAAGGATCAGGTGGCGGTGCAGCAGGCTACGATCGATCGGCTGGACAAGCAGGTGGCGGCACAGGTGGCCGGTGTCGAGCAGGCAAAGGCACAGCTCAACTCGGCCAAGGCCGGCGAAATCAAAGCGGATCAGGACCTGCAGCGACAGCAGGATCTGGCCGCGCGGCAAGTCAATAGCCGCCAGTCCCTCGACCAGGCGCAAGCCGCCTACGACCAGGCCGTAGCCGCAGTGCAGGCCAACGATGCGGCGGTGAAAACGGCATCGGTGACCGTCGACGTTGTCAAAGCCCAGAAGGAAGAGGCCGCGCGCACCCTCAAGCAGTTCCAGACGGCCCTTGCGAAGGCGGAGCGCGACCTGTCGTTCACGGTCATCCGCGCGCCCTTCGACGGCGTCATGGGCAATCGTGCGATGCAAGTCGGCGACTGGGTACAGCCGACGCAGCGCCTCGCCAGCCTCGTGCCTTTGGAGGCCATCTATGTCGACGCCAACTTCAAGGAAACACAGGTCGATAGCCTGAAGCCGGGCCAGCCTGTGACGATTTCGATCGACGCGCTGGCGGGAAAGAAGATCGAAGGCCGCGTGGAGAGCTTCGCGCCGGCATCGGGATCCGTCTTCTCGCTGCTGCCGCCCGACAACGCGACGGGCAACTTCACGAAGATCGTGCAGCGCCTGCCGGTGCGTATCCACATCCCGCTCTCGGTCGCCGAGCAATCCGTACTGCGGCCGGGCATGTCGGTAGTCGTCAAGGTCAATACCAAGCCTGGTGCCGTGGGCACATCGCAGCCCCTCAGCACCGCCAGCCTGCGGACGGTCACGAAATAGGGCCTCCCTTCTCAGAAAGATCCGCGTCATGGCTCAGGCTGCATCAGGAACGATGGATGGTGGCACTCGTCCGCAGGCGGCCGATGCCGACCGCATCGACCCGCGCCGGCTCGTAACCTTCCTCTGCATGGTGTTTGGGATGTTCATGGCCATCCTGGACATCCAGATCGTGTCGGCGTCGCTGAACGAGATTCAGGCCGGCCTCGCCGCGAGCGCCAACGAGATCACCTGGGTGCAGACCGCCTACCTGATTTCGGAAGTGATCATGATTCCGCTGTCGGGGTACCTGTCGCGTGCCCTTGGAACGCGCGTTCTGTTTGCGATCTCGGCGGGCGGATTCACGTTTGCGAGCCTGATGTGCGGCCTGAGCACGACCATCAACGACATGATTTTCTGGCGCGTGGTTCAGGGCTTCATCGGCGGCGGCATGATTCCGACGGTGTTTGCCACGGCCTATATCATCTTTCCAAAATCACGGATGGGACTGGTCGCGCCGATGATCGGGCTGGTCGCAACATTGGCGCCCACGATCGGTCCAACGGTCGGCGGCTACCTGACCGACGCCCTGTCTTGGCACTGGCTGTTCTTCATCAATATCGTGCCCGGCATCGCAGTCACCATAGCCGCCATCATGCTGATCGACTTCGACGAGCCCGATTGGTCGCTGTTCCGCAACTTCGATTGGATTGGCCTGCTATCGATGGCGGGATTCCTGGGCGCACTTGAGTATGTGCTGGAAGAAGGTCCGCGCAACGACTGGTTCGGCGATGATACCGTCCTGTTGCTCGCGTGGGTTTCCGGACTCTCTGCCATCATCTTCTTTACGCGGGTCTTGATGGCCAGACAGCCGATTGTCGATCTTCGCGCCTTCGGCGACCGCAATTTCGGCCTCGGTAGCCTGTTCTCGTTCGTCGTCGGGATTGGCCTCTATGGCTTGACCTATCTGTATCCCGTGTATCTGGGCCAGATCCGAGGCTACAACGCGCTCATGATCGGCGAGACGATGTTCGTGTCGGGCGTGGCGATGTTCCTGACGGCCCCGATTGCCGGCCGCCTCATGGGCAAGATCGACCCACGGCTGATGATGATATTCGGCTTCCTGTCGTTTGCGGCGGGCACGTTCTGGATGACGTACCTGACCAAGGACTGGGATTTCTGGGAGCTGTTCTGGCCGCAGGTGTTCCGTGGCTTCGGCCTGATGATGGCAATGATCCCGGTTAACAACATCGCGCTCGGCACGCTGCCGCCGGAGCGGGTGAAGAATGCCTCGGGCCTGTTCAACCTCACCCGGAACCTCGGCGGTGCCGTCGGCCTTGCGGCACTGACGACGCTGCTCAACGATCGCACCGACCTGCATCTGGCGCGCCTGCACGAGCAGGTGACGTGGTCGCGTCAGCCGGCGCTCGAGATGATGAACAACATGACCCAGAAATTCTCATCATTTCGCAGCGATGCACAGGCCATGGCGCTGAAGCAGATCTACGGCATGGTGCATCAGCAGGGTGTGGTGATGGCATTCGCGGACGTGTTCCTTATTCTGACGTTCCTGTTCGTCGCCCTCGCGGTGATGGCGCTGGTCGTGAAGCGACCTGTGCAGGCGGCGGCGGATGCGCATTAGCCCCGGCTAGATCAGCCTGCCAAAGAGATCGGGCGGATCGGCTTCGGCGGCTGGTCGCAGCTCCGCCGCGCCGATGCCGATGAGGCGAAACGTGCGGCCGTCGGCCTCCTTGCCGATCATGTGAAGCGCTGCTTCCAGCACGGCCTCCGCTCGCTGCGTCGGGTGCGGCAAGCGCTGGCTGCGTGTCAGGATGCGGAAATCGGACGTTTTGAGCTTGAGAACGACGGTGGCGCACGCAAGCCCCTTGCGCTGCAACTGCTCGGCCACGCGCTGACCGAGCAGGCAGGCCGACGCGCGGAGATCGTCCGCCGCTCCGGTGTCGTGGCGAAATGTCGTCTCAGCGGAAATGCTCTTGGTCTCCCGATGCGGCATCACGGAACGGTCGTCCAGTCCGTGCGCGAACTGCGCCAGGCGCCGCCCGAGCTTGCCGTACTGCGTGACGAGCTGGACCTCGCTGCGCGCCTGAAGCTGGCCGATGGTCATGATGCCATTGCCTTCGAGGCGCGCAGCGGTGGCAGCGCCGACTCCGTTGATCTTGCGGACGGACAGCGGGGCCAGGAACGCCTTCGCCTCCTCCGCGCCGATCACGGAAAAGCCGCGCGGCTTGTCGAGTTCCGAAGCAAGCTTTGCGAGGAACTTGTTGCAGGAGAGGCCGATGGAGACTGTGATGCCGACTTCGCGCTCCACACGCTGCGCAATGCGGGCCAGCGCCACCGCAGACGGATCGCCGGCGTGACGATGCTCGAGCGAGAGATCGAGATAGGCCTCATCGAGCGACAACGGTTCGACGACGGGTGTCTCTGCGTCAAAGATGGCGCGAATGTTGCCGCTGACGCGCTTGTACTTGGCCATATCCGGTGTCAGCACGACAGCATCGGGGCACAGATCCGTGGCCTTGAACATCGGCATGGCGGATCGAACGCCGAACGTGCGGGCGATGTAGCAGGCGGTCGTGACGACGCCCCGTCCGCCGGCATGGCCCACAATCAGCGGTTGATCGCTCAGTTCCGGCCGATCGCGCTTTTCCACGGAGGCGTAGAACGCGTCGCAATCGATGTGACCGATGGCGAGGTCCGCCAGCTCAGCGTGCGCGACGAGGCGCTGCGAGCCGCAAACACCGCAGGCCCCGGCAGCAGCGGCTACCAGCTCGCAACAATCCCGGCACAAGGCAGACATGTGCTCAGCGTTCCAGTGAACCCGTTGACGACCGAATCGCGAACATCATGACATTGGCCGCGGCAAAGCTGTATATCTCGACGACCCAACCCCTGCCGACCTCCTGACATGGATGTCTCATGACCCGCCCCCTGCTGTTCACGCCGCTGCAAATCAAAGACATCACACTGAAGAACCGCGTCGTGGTCGCACCGATGCACCAGTATTCGGCGGTCGAAGGGTTCGCAACAGACTGGCATCTAGTCAACGCGGGCAAATATGCGCAGGGTGGAGCCGGCCTCGTCATAATGGAATCCACCAAGGTGGCGCGCAGCGGCTGCGGTACGGTGGGCGACACGGCACTCTGGGACGACCAATTTATTCCCGCGCTGGCGCGCTGCGCGGCGTTCATCAAATCACATGGCGCGGTCGCTGGATTGCAGCTCGGTCACTCCGGCCGCAAGGCGCGGCTGTCACGGCCGTGGGAAGGCGGCAAGCCGCTGGTCGGCACCGAACCCGAAATCTACGATTGGGACGGATGGGAGCTGGTGGCGCCCAGCGCCGTGCCGCATACGCCATCCTCGCCCATGCCGCGGGCGTTGTCGCACAACGAGGTGCGCGACATGGTGGGCCATTGGGGGCGGGCTGCAGCGCGTGCCGAGGCGGCCGGTTTCGACGTGCTCGAGATCCACGGTGCGCACGGCTATCTTGTGCATCAATTTCTGTCGCCGGCCAGCAACCAGCGCACCGACGAGTACGGTGGATCCGAGCTCAATCGCATGCGGTTCGCCGTCGAGGTGGCCGAGTGCGTGCGCGAGAACTGGCCGGCGCACAAGCCGCTGTTCATGCGACTGTCGTGCGAGGACGATGCGGGCTGGGGACCGGCGGAAAGCGTGCTCCTGTCGCGGCTGCTGAAGGCTGAAGGCGTCGACGTGATCGACTGCTCATCGGGCGGCACGCTGGCGCATTCGCCCATGGACGGCGTGCGCGCGAAGAAATACGGCTACCAGGTGCCCTATGCGGAGAAGATCCGCAAGGAAGCGGATGTAATGACAATGGCCGTCGGGCACATCGTGCACGCGCATCAGGCCGAAGAGATCCTGCAGAGCGGTCGCGCCGATCTCGTCGCCCTGGCACGCGAGATCATGTATAATCCCAACTGGCCGATGGATGCTGCGCAAAAGCTCGGCGCCGATCCGGACTTCAAATCGGTCCCGCCGCCGTACTCCTACTGGCTGGCCAAGCGCGCCAAGTCCGGTTTCGAAGGCACGCCATCGACCTGGAATTCGGGTCGCGCCTAGAGCGAGTCCAGCGGCATCTCCCGAAATACTTGCCGTGGCGTTTACGTTACGATGCGATGTGAGTCCACGCCCCCACAACGCTGTGGCACTAGTGCGCCCGCGGGACAAAACTTGGGGGACGACAATGAGCAATTTCAGCTTGGCCGCCGTATTGATTTTGATGATGACGGAGGATGCCCTCGCGGCGATGTCGCTCGAGGATACCAACCGGCTCATCGGCGCGATGCGCGCGCTGCCGGATACACCGCAGGTTGAGGCAGCCATCGAACGGCTGCTGGACCGGATGGCAAGCTGCGCGCCGTCGCGCGACGAACCAGCACATTTCCTGCATTAGAGCAGGATCGAGTTCGATTCACGCCTGGCCGATTGCGATGGTTCGCAGACGGCCGTGCGCGCGCAGGATAGCAACGCCCGCCTCGGTTGCAGCAACGAGAACACCACCACCCTCCATCACCCGGCTCTCGATGAAGTCCCGATCCACGGCATCCTCGAAAATGGTGAGGCGCGGGCAGGACGTGCGCCAGGCGTCCATGACATCGGCGTAGGGGCGCGGCTCCTTCGCGACCCATTCCACGAGATCGAGCACGAGCGCGCTCATTTGGTCGGCCATTCAAGTATCCTCCCGAATTCGAGCCTCACCGCGCCAAGAGCAGATAGCTGCCGTAGATCACATAATATCCGGCAATCGCCGTGATGATGCGATTGGCCCAGAGGCGATACTGCATGTCGCTCATCGCTTCCAATACGCGCCGGGCGAGCGTCGTGCCGATCATCGAGGCGGCGATGGCAAGGCCGGCCATCATGGGATCGAGTGAGGCCGCCTGGTCGATCAGCGCGCCGAAATAGATAAACTTGGCGGCATGGCCGAAGACCTGGCAGACGGCCTTGGTGGCCAGGATCTGGCGCCGGGCGAGCTGGCC
>CADEFX010000155.1:0-2304 GCA_902826715.1 uncultured Hyphomicrobiales bacterium
ACTTGCCGGCATGGCGGGCGTTTGACCGAAACGACGGTTGCGAACCGGCCAGTTTGCAACTTGGCAACCTCGCGTAAAATTTCGGTTAAGGTTTGTGCCATCGGCACTTGCTAATACGGGTGGAGCACGAGTTGTAGATGGATGCGACGCAATGCAGTTGACGCAGGCTCATCACCGGCTGGAGATCGCCACCCGCGGGCCCGGCTTCACTGACGTGACGCACCGCGCTGTCGACTGGCTGCGGCAGATCGGAGCCCGCGATGGTCTTCTGACGCTCTTTATCCGGCATACGTCCGCGTCCCTCGTCATCCAGGAGAATGCCGACCCAGACGTGCAGGAAGATCTCATGGACGCCCTTTCGGCCGTTGCACCGGAAGATCGGCCGTGGCGGCACACGATCGAAGGTCCCGACGACATGCCAGCCCACGTCAAGGCAATGGTGACGGCCACTTTTCTTTCGGTTCCCGTCATTGACGGAACGATGGTGCTCGGGACATGGCAGGGCATTTATTTGATAGAGCATCGTGCCGCGCCGCATCGACGGGAGCTCGTTCTCCAGTACACGGGCACAGCAGCGGTCGACCGATCAGTTGATCATTGAATGACGGCGCGTCGCCGAAACGAGCTCGTGAATAATACCGGGCTCTGTCATGGCATGGCCCGCATCGGGCACAACACGCAACTCGGCTTCCGCCCAAACTTTTTTCAGGTCAAATGCACTTTTCAGCGGCGTCACGACATCATAACGGCCGTGCACTATGGTGCCGGGGATTCCGCGCAGACGGTCCGCTCCGGCCAACAGTTGATCGTCGCGCGAAAAGAAACCGCGATTGACGAAGTAGTGGCATTCGATGCGTGCGAACGCAATCGCATAGGCATCGGCGCTAAAGAGCTTGATGCGCTCAGGATCCTGCTGCAGCGATAGGGTCGTTCCCTCCCAAACGCTCCAGGCACGCGCGGCCTCGATCTGCACCTGGGGATCGCGATGCGTCAGCCTCCGATAGTAGGCTTCCATCATGCTGCTGCGCTCGTTGGCCGGGATGATCCTCACATAAGCGTCGAACGCGTCGGGAAAGAGCCAGCTGCACCCTTCCTGGTAGAACCAGTCAAGCTCCGCCCGGCGCAGCAGGAAGATCCCGCGCAGGATCAGATCGATGATGCGCTCCGGGTGGCGTTGCGCATACGCGAGCGAGAGCGTCGACCCCCAGGAGCCACCCATCAACTGCCATCGCGCGATACCGAGATGCTCGCGCAGTTGCTCCATATCGGCCACCAGATGCCAAGTCGTGTTGTCGTCGAGGCAAGCATGCGGTGTCGACCGACCGCAGCCGCGCTGATCGAACAGCACGATCCGATGCTGTGCTGGATCGTGAAACCGGCGCATGGTGGCGTTTGAACCGCCGCCCGGCCCACCATGCACAATTAGTACAGGCTTACCGTTGCGGTTTCCGCACTCTTCGAAATGAATCTGGTGCAGCGGGGAGACGCGGAGCATACCCCGCCTGAACGGTTCAATGGGCGGATAGAGGCCCAGACGTTCTCGTGCCGACATTGCCGTCAATCCACCATCCGGTGTCCGGTTTCGTACAAGACACGTTAGCCGCGCTGCCGCTGCAGTAACGCCAATCGGACTTCCCGATCATATAGAGTTTCGCCTCCCGGAATACGCAACTCTCGAACCACCTCGAGCACATGACGGTCCGGCGCTGGTGTCATAACGCTTACCGCCACGGCGGTAACGAAACTCACAGGCGCACCAACCACACCAGCCAACGCGCCCGGCACAGCGACCGAGAAGACCTCGCCCGCCATGATCGCACCGGCTGCCGCCACAAATCCGGCAACAAGGCCGGCCAGTGCGCCCCAGACATTTGTCCGTTTCCACCAGATTGAAAGCAATAGAACGGGAAAGACCGACGATCCCGACAATGCTAGGGACCAAAGCAACAGTTCCAGCGGATCACCCCGGGTCACGGCCGCCATCCACCCGGCAACGATCGCGCTCAAGGCCACCGTCACCCGCGCCGACGTGACCCGCATACGATCCGACGCAAGCTCGCTTCGCGGTCCATTGGCCACGTCCTCCGCCAGCGTGGTGCCCAGCGCGACGACAGATGCGCAGGCGCTGACCAGCGCCGCGGAAACTATGCCCGCGGCCGCGAGATACGGGAACACCGCCGGAAATCCGGCCGCCGCGGGCAACGCGATAAGGATGCCGTCGCGCTTGAACAGCAAGCTCGATATTGTCTCGGGTTGGGCCTGGGCGTCCAACGCGCCGAGACCTAGCCTCACGAGGGTTGCGAA
>CADEFX010000155.1:2314-11406 GCA_902826715.1 uncultured Hyphomicrobiales bacterium
GGCTGCGTTTGTCCGTCCGCAAACTGATCAAGGACGATGTCCCGCATGAAGACGGCCACGGCCGACAGCGTCAAAAGCACGATACCAAGCAGCAAGGCTGCCCAACCGACCGACTTTCTCGCCTCATAGACCCCGGGGGTGACGCCGAAGCGAGAAAGCAAGGCGGGTGATCCGGCGATCCCGATCATAACGGCCAGCGCGGCTAGCACGAAGGCAGTGGACCCTACACTGCCGAACGGCTTGCCGAAATGGTGCACGAGCGGCTCGAAGCCGGCGCCGGGCAGTTGAAAAGAGAATGCCGACGTCGCAGGTACGGCGGCAATCTGCGCCGGCTCGACACGCATCAGCGCCCGCAGGATGGGGCCGTGGCTCAATTGCGGTATGGGCAGGTTTGTGGTGAGAATAGCCACGATTACGACGGGCACCATGAGCGCCGCAATGGCCGCAATGGACGCCGCCGCGCTTGACCAAGTTACAGAGCGCAGACCGCCGGGCGCAACCATAAGGACGATGGCGAGAATAATAAAGCAGAGTGCGACGCTCTCCGATACCTGTGTCAGCCAGGACGCCGCGAAGGCGGCCATCTTCATTTCAGCCATCAACAGAAGAAGGCAAGGTACCGCCATCAGCGCGGCCGATACGACGCGCAGAACCGAGCTGTCGAAGCGGCGGCTCAAGTATGCCGGAATGGAGTATGCGCCAAACTTTCTGAGAAACGGCGCAATCAATATGACCATGCAAACCAGGCCGCCGATCAGGCCGACGCTGATGCATAGGGCGTCAAATCCAATGAGAAACAGGCTGCCGCTCAGGGCCGCGAGGCCTGTGCCTCCGATCCCAATGATGGCGAGCACCAGACCATTGAAGAACGCCGGAACACGCCGCCCCGATGCGAAGTACTCCACCGGCATGCGCGTGAATGTCGCGATACCGATGGCGCAAAACGTGCCGAGGAAACCCGCGATCATGGACGTGCGCAAAGTGGCGTCCGTCACACCCAGTTGCTCGAGCATCATCAGCAGCAGCACGATCGCCGCGAGCATGCTGCTGCAAATGCCAAAGTACATCCCGAGCAGGGGATTGATCAGCCGGGACCGTGGCGCCGCAGCCATCGGACTAGATGTCCTCGTGAGCGCCATGCCAATGGTCAATGGCATCCTGGCGATTGACAAACGATGCGATCGTAATGAAGGCGACGACGATGAGACCGTGGCAAACGAGAAAATATCCAAGAGGGAAACCGAGAAAGCGGCTACCGTTCAACTGATCCGCATAAAGCGGAAACACGATCAGGGCCACCAGAAAGGGAATGAGACTCGCCATCATCTGCCACTTGGTGTGCCGCCAATACGGCTTGCGCTCTTTCCGTTCGATCATAATCAAGCTCCTTTGCGCCCTTCGCACACTTTAGACGGAGCCGGCAGCCGGGTCACCGCATCATCCACATGCCTCCACATTGTGGTTCCGCGACGGCAAGCCCAGTTGGCGAATTAAGCATAGATCTGCCTGCCTGCAGCAAGGGCAAGGCTAGCCCCATGGCCATTGACCGCTCAGAGGACTATTCTGCGTCTTCTTCCAGTGGTTTCACGTCCCGCAGCCGGAGAAACGTCGCTAGGGCACCAAGCCCCCCGGCGCCAGGGAGAAGGACATGCCGTCGCATCGCATCGTGATTGTCGATGACCACCCCCTCTTTCGAGGTGCATTGAGTCAAGCCATCAATGCCGCCTTCCAAGGCGCCGAGATCGTTGAATGCGGCTCCCTGGACGAGCTTGTCACCAAGCTCGAAACCGACGCTGACACCGATCTCGTCCTCCTCGATCTCTCGATGCCGGGAGTTCGCGGCCTCTCGGGCCTGCTGTATTTGCGCACGCAGCATCCAGGCGTTCCTGTTGTCGTCGTCTCGGCGACCGATGACATCGGCACCATCCGGCGGTGCATTGATTTCGGCGCGTCGGGCTTCGTGCCGAAATCCGAGCCGGTCGACCGCATCCGCGCCGCCGTGCGCGCGGTGCTCGACGGTGAGATCTGGATGCCGCCTGGAATCGACCTCTCGGGAACGGCCGATCACGAGACGAGCGATCTCATAGCGCGCCTGTCGACACTGACACCCCAGCAAGTGCGGGTCTTGCTTATGCTCGGTGAAGGCCTTCTCAACAAGCAGATCGCCTTCAAGCTTGGAGTCTCGGAGGCGACGATCAAGGCACATGTCTCTGCAATACTACAGAAGCTGGCTGTTGACAGCCGTACACAAGCCGTGATCGCCATCGGCAAACTGGATCCGGCCAATTGGCAAAAATCCATAGGCTGATGGACGCTTTTATTCGGCAGCCGCCCGGCGCAAGACCAACTGCATCAATATCGAGCGCAGAGCGCCGGCCTTGAGCGGCTTGCGCAGGTGCAGCAGGCCGCTATGACGGATATCCCGCTGCACCTCAACGGATGTGTCGGCGGAGATGATCACCGCAGGCACGTCTGCGTGAATCTGAGATCGGATGGCGGCAACCGCCTCCACGCCCGTGCCAACGTCCAAATGATAATCGGCCAGAATGACGTGCGGTTGCTCAGGCGCATCGCGTAGCAGTGTCAACGCTTGATCTTTTCCGTCCGCCAATAACACGCGGCATCCCCATCCCTGCAGCAACACTCTCATTCCGTCCAGAACCTGCCGCTCGTTCTCGATACAGAGAATGAGGCTGCCGGAGATGTCGCCGCCGCGCGGAACCGCGTAGCGCTCGACCCGCGCTGCGATGGCTTGTGGCGCTACCCTCGGCAAACTCACCGTAAAGCTGGAGCCGCGACCTGGAACGGAGGCGAGTCCGATGGGTGCCTCGATAACCTTGCCTATCCTCTCAACGATCGACAGCCCGAGGCCCAAACCGCGCACGGATGCGGCCGTCTCGTCGAGGCGATGAAATTCCTTGAAGATCAAGGATTGCTTGCCTTCGGGAATGCCAGGGCCTGTGTCCGACACTTGGATCGCAACCCGTGCCCCGCGCCAGCGAACGCCGACAATTACGCCGCCGCTTTTCGTGTACTTGATAGCGTTGGCGATCAGGTTCTGTAGCACGCGGCGCAACAGCCGGCGATCCGTGCGCACCCAGGCCATCGTGGCGACGATCTGCAAGCGCAATCCTTGCTCCCGAGCCATCGGCTCGAATTCCACACGCAGCTGATCGAACAGATCGGAAAGTGCGATGTTAGATACATCAGGCTCGAACCTGCCTGCGTCCAGGCGGGAAATATCGAGTAGCGCCCCAATGATCTCCTCGACAGCTTCCAGCGAGGCGTCGATGTTGCGGGCCAGCTTGCTGTCTGCATGTTCCTGTCCCCGTTCGACCAGACTGGAGGCGTAAAGCCGGGCCGCGTTCAACGGTTGCAGAATGTCGTGGCCGGCGGCCGCCAGGAACCGGGTCTTGTCGAGATTGGCCTCATCAGCTTTTGCCTTGGCCTCGGCGAGCGCAGCGTTCACGTGCGTTAGCTCCGCAGTACGTTCTGCGACGCGCCGCTCGAGGGTTTCGTTGGCGCGCGCCAACGCCTTGGCGCCTGCTTCGCGATCAGTAATATCGGAATAGGTGGTAACAATTCCTCCTTGCGGCATGGCGCTCGTCCGAACTTCGAGAATGCGTCCCGTTGGCGCGATGTACTCCTGATACGTCTCCTTCGTGACAGCGAGCCTCTTCAGCCGATCGGCCACCAGCTTGTCGACGGGTTCCTTGCCAAAGTCGCCGCGCTCGGCACACGTCCGTAAGATGTGGTCGAGCGGCACGCCTACCCGGCCAAGTTCAGGCGGAACATTCAGCAATTCTCTGAATTGCCGGTTCCAGCAGATCAGGCGCATGTCCTGGTCGAAGACGCTCAAGCCGTGCCGAACCTGATCGAGCGCAGACTGCAGCAGATCCCGATTGTATTGGATGGCCTCGGACGCGTCGTCGAGGAGCTTCAGGGCCGACTGCCTGGACACATCCGCCCGCCGCAGCAGCAGCGAAAGAACAAGGCGCGCTGAAGCCGCGCCGATGGCGCTCGTCAGCTGATGCTCGGCGAAGCGCAGCAGCCTGACGTCGGCCTCGGCATCGAGTGACAGAAGAACACTGCGGCTCGCTGCATCCTCCTGAAAAGCGCGTTCCGCTCGCTCCGGGCCGAGATAGCGCCCGACCAAGTGCTGCAAGTCTCCAACTGTAACCGATGTACGCCAGATGCGGAACGAAGGGGCCTGCACCGGCCGTGGCAAGTCATCGAGTACGAACACATTCGCTTGCAGTCGCTCGATCGGTTCGGGCGGCCGGACCAACGACACGAAGACGTAGCACAGCACGTTTCCGATCAGGCTCCACAGCACGCCATGGGTCAGCGGCTCGAACTGCAAGAAGAACAAGGCCTGTGGCTTCAGAAGTCCAATTCCGAGTGGTCCATCCACTAACAGGCTCTTGGGCAGCCAGCCTGCAGCGACGACCCAGGGCAAGAGCAGCGTGTAGAACCACATGCCGAAGCCGACCACAATGCCGGCTATGGCGCCGCGTGCAGTCGCCTTGCGCCAGATCAACCCGCCAAAAAAAGCCGGCGCCAACTGAGCGATCGCGGCGAATGAAATCAGACCTATGGCCGCCAGGCCGTGCACCTGCGCCAGCGAACGATATACAAAGTAACCCAGCAGCAGGATGGCGAAGATCGCGATCCTTCTCGTCACCAGAAGGAGGCCCGCCATGTTTTCATCAACGCCGAACGCATCGCCGCGGCGTCGAAGAATCCACGGCATCACGAAGCCATTGCAGACCATGATAGCCAGTGCCACCGAGTCGACGATGACCATGGCCGTCGCCGCAGACAGTCCACCGATGAACGCGAGCACGGTCATGACGTCCGATCCCGCCCAGATCGGCAGCGCCAGCACGTACATGTCGGGGCTACTGCTATGGGGTGGCAGGAATAGCAGACCCGCAGCCGCGATAGGCACGACAAATATGTTGATGAGGATAAGGTATATCGGGAACAGCCACGACGCGCGGCGTAGTTCTTCTTCCGAGTTGTTTTCGACGACCGTGACGTGAAACTGCCGGGGCAGGAGGACGATGCAGACAAGGCTCAACAACGTAACGGTCAGCCACTGTCCGCCATTGAAGCCGCGACCGAAAATCTCTTGTATCTCGGCGTTCGCGCGCACCTTGTCGGTGAAACCGGAGAAGCCTCCAAACAGACCCCACCAAACGAATATGCCGAGCGCAAGAAACGTCGCGAGCTTGACGACGGACTCGGCAGCAATCGCGAGCATCAAGCCATCCTGATGCTCGGTCGCATCGATATGGCGGGTTCCGAATAAAATGGCGAAAGCTGCAAGGACCAGCGCGATAAGAAACGCGGCATCGATGCCCGAGAACGCGTTGGCAACAAACCCCTGCAGCAGACCCGGCCCCAAGAGAGTGTCGACCGAAATCGATATGGCTTTGAGTTGCAGCGCAATATAGGGCAGCGTACCCACCACGGCGACGCCGGTGACAACAGCGGCAACAGCTGGACTCTTGCCGTAGCGGGCAGCGAGAAAGTCGGCGACCGAGGTGATGTTCTGGCTCTTAGCCAGTCGCACGATGCGCAGCAGCAGTGGGCCACCTATCACGAACATCAGGATGGGGCCGAGGTAGACGGGAATGAAATCGTAGCCTGTCTCTGCGGCGAGACCAACGCTTCCGAAAAACGTCCACGACGTGCAATAGACCGCAAGCGAAAGTGCATATATTAACGGCGGCCGGCCGCTGATCCCCTTCCGGGACCGCAGCGTGCGATCGCCGATCCATGCCAGTGCGAAGAGCGCGCCAACATAGCCGAGCGCGAGTAGTGCGACCTTCCAGCCATCGACCATGTCTTGCTCGGTCCCGACGATTTGGCCCGCACTGGCCTGAAGCACTGCGGGACCAAATTCAGTTGCAGGCAGGATCCGCGAATTTTGCCGGATTGCCTATGGCGTGTCCAACGCCCAGGTACCGGATGCCGCCCATTCCATGGTTATCATGAACTGGCATGCCGGATACCTATGTCCCCGTTGCAGCAACCACCCGCCTCTCCTACGCTTGTCGCGGGGCTGGTGACTCGACGACAATCACCGCTCAGCGAGACCGTGCGATCCGCACACAGGTGGATGGCCACATACTCCAACCAGGAGCCTCAAAAAAATGAGTCTGATCCGAGAGTTCAGGGAATTTGCCATCCGCGGAAATGTCGTCGACATGGCCGTGGGCATCATTATCGGAGGGGCATTTGGCACAATCGTTCAGTCCCTGGTCAAAGATGTCATCATGCCGCCGATCGGACTGGCACTTGGCGGCGTCGATTTCTCGAACATCAAGATCCCGCTTAAGGCCGCTGCTCCGGGGGGGGAGGCGGTCACCATGAACGTTGGCCTATTCCTCAACAACGTTATCAGCTTCCTGATTGTCGCTTTCGCGGTCTTCATGCTCATCAAGGCCGTGAACGAACTCCGCCGCCGGTTCGAGACCGAGAAGGAAGCCCCGGCGGCGGCCCCTCCACCGACCGAGGTTTATCTCAAGGAAATCCGCGATGCCCTGGTTGCCGGCAAGAAATAGCTGATCCCTGAGGACGCACTCTCTAGCTGATGGCTTCGGCGATTTTTCGCGCGACGGCCTCCACGTCCCGTGATGGGCGCACGACCGTCGGCAGGCCGGCAAAGAGTCGTTCCCCCGCGAGCCACCGTCGTTGGGTATCGTTTTCGCTCAGGGCGAGGTCGAGAGCCGCCGACATCTCATAGGCATCTGACGAGTAACCCGCTGCTTCCAGCGCTCCCAGAAAGGCCACGTGCACATTGCTGGCGTAAGCCAAGTGCAGCGACGAAACTGGAATTTCTGCATACTTACCGGCATTCTCGAATTCGTCGACGCAGGCTTCCAGTGACAGCGAGGTCGCTTGCCGGCAGACCATTGGCCGCTCATGGTAGACGCCGCACAGATCTCCCACCAGGACCGGGCACGGCAACTTGCGGCCCGTCCTTTCAGAGGGATTAAGACCGCGAAGTGGAAGCCCCCTCGCGCGCACATGATCCACTTTGAGCGCTTCATTCCGGCTCGCGCGAACCGCATTTGCGAGGCGAAAGACTTCTGGTGCCGTGACGCCCACATACGAATAGCAGCAATAAGCGCAGCCACTGCGGCACGTGATCGGAATAGTGGGTGGCCGCGCAGTCAGCGATTTTTCGATCAGCGAATGTGCCAACTCAGCCGCTTCGCCTGCGCGCTGGTCATTACCCCGTTCCATCAGTTTGGATTTTAGTACCAGTGCCACGCCGAGCACGGCATCTCGCCTGGGCTGTGCAGGCAGCCCGGCTCCCATGGCCGATCGTCCGAGCTTCATGTATTCGCGCTGCAAGCGCCGGTGCTGCTGCCTGGATTGAGTCATGACGACCAGATTACGGGTGTCAGGGGGGGTGAGCCAAGTTCATGGATAGCATCATCTACGCATGCCAACCCCGCAGCGTGGCCGACCAACGCACCGGCGGGTATTGTCTGGCTCGATCAAAAGGTTGCCGCTCGCGCGACATATTTTTGCCAGCAAGATGAACTAACGTTCATGCTCCTAGTTTAGTTAGTGCGGATGGGTGCAAATTCTTAGCGGGCGCCGGGACGACTGCCTGAAAACGGAGCGTGATCTATGACCGTGCACCATCTGCCGACAGAGCGGCTTTCCACGGCGGAACAGCTCAAGACCACCGCGACGCTGCGAAGTGAGCTTCAGGACAACATTGCCGAATTACAGCAGGTCATCAAGTCCGCCAGCGAAACCATCAAGCGTGCGCGCCTTACGATCGTGCAACTCAGTTTGCATGAAGATCACAACTATGCCCTCGACGTGCAGCCGGGCCCGCTGGCTGGCGAGGTGGACTGTATTGCGCGAGAGAGTGGACTTCTGCCTTCCGGATCGCCATGATCACGCCTACAGAGGCGGGTGTAGTTCAGTGGTAGAACGTCAGCTTCCCAAGCTGAATGTCGCCGGTTCAATCCCGGTCGCCCGCTCCATATAGCTCCAGACAACTTAGTATTGCTTGGTTTATGAAGGTAGCTAGACCTTTGCGGTGTGCGCCTTCGCTTCCTGCATAAGGATCGGCACGCTTTCCGTCATGGTGTGGATGCCGAGAACGCTGACGATCTGAAGGACCTCCATGACCTCATCGGCCGTGGCGCCATGCTTCAAGGCGTTCTGGATGTGGACGCGGATGCCGGGCTCATACAGCTTGGTCGTGGCGGCATCGATGGCAACGTAGATAAGCTCCTTGATCTTCGGCTCTAGCGTCCCTGTCTTCCAAGGCACCGACGAGAACTTCAGATAGGCCTCGAAGTAGTCGGGCGACAGGGAGAGAATTTTCTCCCATAGCGGCGTCCAGTATCCCCGCGCCTGAATGAAATCTTCCTTGAGCTTCACCTGCCGCGTGTCGAGCACTTTACCCGCGATCTCGCTCTCCCGCCCCGCCTTGCGCAGTTCATCTTCCAGGATCGGCACGCCCACGGAGCAGGAGTGGATCCCGATGGTGGACGTTAGCTGCAGCACCTCCATAAGTTCCTGCTTCGTCGCCCCGTGCTTCAGCGCGTTCTGCATGTGGATGCGTGTCCCGGCATTGTAGAGGTGCGTGGTGGACGCGTCGATGGCCACATAGATCAGCTCTTTCACCTTCGGCGGAAGCGGCCCGCTCTTCCAGGGCACCGAGGAAAGCTGCATGTAGGCTTCGAAAAAATCCGCATCGAGTTCGAGTACATCGTCCCATACGGGACTCCAGTAGCCACGCGCCTTCACGAATTCCTCTTTGAGGGCGGCTTGTCTGGGCGTGAATTCACTCATTGCTTTCGGCTCCTGCAAAGACACGTGATATGTCTTTGGCTTACTCAGCGGCGCCCGGCTTCCTGGCATGCGGGTCCGAGCGCGGAATGGCAATCGCGCCGCCGCGGTCGGCGAAGGTCGAGGACTGTGCGACACCAACCTTGGCATGCGACCGACCGAATGAGTCCACCACCGGTATGTCATCGTCGGCCAGCTCCGCCATGCGTGGCTTGCGCGCCAGCGCTGCCGCGATATAGGGCGCCATCTCCTTGCGCTTCTCC
>CADEFX010000156.1 GCA_902826715.1 uncultured Hyphomicrobiales bacterium
GGACCCTGGTTGGGAACCACACCGCGGAAGACAAGATCGTAGCCCGCAATATCCGCGCGCTCGCCGGGTCGCATGACGAGAATTTTCTCGCTCTGCCAGGCCGTGGTGGCAATGACGCCGATCACCATGATCCCGACGCCGGCGTGGGCAATGGTGCCGCCCCAGGCCGACCGCGGAAGATTGACGAGACGGCGGCCGGATTCCGCGAGCGGTGCCGCGCCGAGCTTGATGCGGAAGGCGATATCGGCAACAGCGCCAGCCACCACCCAAACGCCAAGCGCGATGCCGAATGGGGCGAGCCAGGGCCCGCGCGCCGACATCGCCATCACCACAACGGCAACTATCAGCGCGACGCCGGCGGCGGCCATGAGCCGTTGCGCGGCGGCGGCCAGATCGCCGCGTTTCCATGCGAGCGCCGGGCCGAACGGCAAGGCCAGCAGCAGCGGAATCATCAGCGGGCCGAAGGTCATGTTGAAGTAGGGCGGGCCGACAGAGATGCGCGTGCCGGCAAAGGCCTCGAGCGCGAGCGGGTAGAGCGTGCCGATAAACACAGTAGCTGCGGCGGTGGTCAGCAGGACGTTGTTGAGGACGAGGCTGCCCTCGCGGCTCAGCGGTGCGAACAGGCCGCCGAGTTTCAGGACGGACGCCCGCTGCGCAAACAGGAATAGGGCACCGCCGATAAAAAAGCTCATGATGGCGAGAATGAAGACGCCGCGCTTGGGATCGACGGCGAAGGCGTGCACGGAGGTAAGCACTCCCGAGCGCACGAGGAACGTGCCCATCAAAGAGAGCGAAAACGTGAGGATGGCGAGCAGAATCGTCCACACCTTCAGCGCTTCGCGCTTTTCCATCACGAGGGCGGAATGCAAGAGCGCGGTGCCCGCGAGCCATGGCATGAAGGAGGCGTTCTCGACCGGATCCCAGAACCACCAGCCGCCCCAGCCAAGTTCATAGTAGGCCCACCAGGACCCCATGGCGATGCCGGCGGTGAGGCAGATCCAGGCCGCAAGCGTCCATGGGCGCACCCAACGCGCCCAGGCGGCACTGGTGCGGCCGTCGAGCAAGGCCGCAACGGCAAACGAGAACGACATGGAGAAGCCGACGTAGCCCGCGTAGAGCAACGGCGGATGAATGGCAAGCGCCGGATCCTGAAGGATGGGATTGAGCCCTTGCCCATCGGGCGGAAGTACATCCAGGCGCAGGAAGGGATTGGATGTGATGGCGATGAAGAGAAGGAAAGCGAAGGCAATCGAGCCTTGCACGGCGAGCACGTTGGCCTTCAGGCTCGATGGCAGATTGCCGCCGAAGACGGCGACGCAAGCGCCGAACAGCGCGAGGATGAGGACCCAGAGGAGCATTGAGCCCTCGTGGTTCCCCCACACGCCGGAGATGCGATAGATGAGCGGCTTGGCGGAGTGGGAGTTTGCCCAGACGTTGGCAACGGAGAAGTCGCTCGTCACGTAGGCGTAGGTGAGTGCGAGGAAGGCGATCAGCACGAGGGCGAGCTGAGCAAGTGCGGCAGGCTCGGCGAACGTCATCAGCCGCGCGTCGCCCGTACGCGCCCCCCATGCGGGCAGCACGGTCTGCGCCCCGGCGACGATCAGCGACAGGATCATGGCGAAGTGGCCGATCTCGACGATCACGGCTGCTTTCTCCCCGGCTCGGCGGCTTTGGCAGTTCCATGCCACACGCCCTGCTCCTTCAGCGCCTTGGCAACCTCGGGCGGCATATAGGTTTCGTCGTGTTTGGCGAGCACGGTATCGGCGCGGAAGTGACCGGCCCCATCGAGCGTACCCTCGGCAACCACGCCCTGCCCTTCGCGGAACAGGTCGGGGAGCACGCCGCGATAGCTGACGGCGATGGTCTTGGCCGTGTCGGTGACGGCGAACTCCACGTCCGTACCCATGCCCCGTTTCAGGCTGCCTTCCGCCACAAGACCGCCGAGGCGAAAGCGCTGGCCGGGTTGAAGGCTCTTCTCGGCGACGTCGCTCGGCGTGTGGAAGAAGACGATGGTGTCGCGCAATGCCGTCAGCACGAGGCCGATGGCCACACCGACGACGGCGAGACATCCAACAAGCAGCATGGCCCTGCGCTGTCGTCGCGTCATCTAGGATTCGATCCTCAAGCTCTTGGCCAGGGCGTCGAGCGCGGCAAGAGACGACGGCTCAGTGGCGAAAGCGCGGCGGGCGTCGGCGAGCGCGCCTGACGCATCGCTATGGCGGCCGAGCACCATGTAGGCGCGGATGAGGCGCTGCCAGCCCGCGAGGTCGGCAGCATCCTTGCGCAGGCGCTCGGCCAAGCCGTCGACCATCTGATTGATGAATTGGGTGCGCGCTTCGGGCGTCATGTCGCCGGCGGCGGCAACATCGTCGGCGGTGGGGCCGCGCTGGCCGTCAACGACAGCGGCTGCGGGCGACATCAGCCGCGCCCGGGCAGCGTCGCGGCGTTTGGCAACGGCCGTGCGCCACGATGCATCGGCGGGAGCATCGCGCAGCAGCGCATCATAAGCGGCGATCGCCTCGGCGAGACGGCCGTCCTGCTCCTGTGCCACGGCCAGCCAGAAGCGTGGCTCGGGGCGCGACGGCTCGAGCTTCGCCAGCTTCTCGTAGCTGACGCGCGCCGTCTCGGTGACGATGCCATCGTGGCGCGCCATGCTCGCTTCGGCGAGGCCGGCCAGGCGCCGCGGCGACTCGCCCATCAGCGAGATGGCACGGGTGAAGGCATCAAGCGCTTCGGCGTAACGCGCCTCCTTCAGATACACGGGCGCGATGACATCCCAGCCCTCACCGTCCTCGGGGCGCTCGCGCAGTCGTGCTTCGACGCGTTCGATGAGTTGCGGCAGGCCAGCCGAGTCGGTGGTTGAGGTGGCGCGCGCCGAGAACGGATAGTCAGGCACGCCCGGCGAGCCGACCAGGAGATACAGCGCCAGGGCCGCAAGGGGCAGCGTCATGGCGAGGCCAAGGCCAACAGTGCGGATGCGGGCGTCGTGCGCATCGGAGGGGGAGGTCTCTTGGGCCGCCACGCGGTCTGCGCTGGCAAGGACGCGACGGGCAATCTCGGTGCGCGCGGCAGCGGCCTCCGCACCCACAATGAGGCCGCGGCCCTGTTCAGCCTCAAGCTCGGAGAGTTGGTCGCGGTAAACGGCGAGATCAGCGTCAGCTGTGGCGGACGGACGGGCGGGCGGGCGCAACAAGGGATGCAGCAGCGCCGCAAGCACGGCGGCCGTCAACACCGCAAAGGCCATCCACAGCGCCATCACTCCAACCGATACTCAACCTCGACGCCCACTGAATAGGCAGCGCCGGGCCGGGTGACAAGGTGCACCCGGAGAAACGGGAATTTGCCGCGGGTCAGGCCGCGGCAAACAGGGCGTTACGCGACGCTTCGCCAGGTGCCGTCGCGGTTGCGGCAGGCGGTGCCACGCATCGTCTGCGGGCGACCATCGATGAACACTGTGTGGACATAACGGCGGCAATCCAGATCGCCACGACGATAGCGTTCCTCGGGGATGACCTCGCCATAACGGCCGCTGTCGGGGTTACGCCAAGGGCGGCCCACACCGGAAGGACCGCGCTCCAGGGCGTCGAATTCGGCCTCCTCGGCGCGACGGCGATCCTCGCGGTCGAGCGAGCGGCCGATCTCGTTGCCGATGATGCCGCCAGCCACGGCGCCCACCACGGTCGCCGCGACGCGCCCGCCGCCGCGACCGAACTGGCTGCCAATAACGCCACCCGCGACAGCACCAACCACCGTCCCGGTGTCGGCTTTGGGCGAGCCATCAGGACCGCATCCCGACAGGCCCACGGTCACCGCGAGCGCGGCGAGGATGGTAACAGTGCGCATGGGCAAGTCCCCCTTGCATGTGCGATCGGCGCAGCAGCAGCGCAGGGCCGGCCGACACCAGCACAAACTCCACGCTCCGACTTCTACATCGATTCCGGCGAAACTGGGGCGTGGAGCCTGCGCCCGCGGAACTCAAACAGCCGGGAGCTTCAGGCGGGCGCTGAGGCCGCCGAGGGACGCCTGCTCCAGCGCGAATGTGCCGCGGTAGGACTGCGCCAGCTCGGCGATGATAGAGAGGCCCAGGCCCGAGCCGGGCTTGGTCTCATCGAGCCGGCGGCCGCGGGCGATGCCCTGGGCGCGCTGCTCCGGTGTCAGGCCGGGACCATCGTCGTCGACGCTGATGTGCAGAAGTGCGCTCGCGGCGGCTTCATCGACAACCACTTTCAAAGCCACGCGTGAGGCGGCCCATTTGCAGGCATTGTCGAGGAGATTGCCGAGCATTTCCTCCAGATCCTGCTTCTCGCCAAGGAAGCGCGCATCCGCCGGGCAATCGACGCTGATGTTCAGGCTGCGCTCGCTGTAGATGCGCTCGAGTGCGCGCACGATCCCCTCGGCTACGGGGAAGACCTCAGTCTGCCGCCCGACCAGGCCGGTGCGCGCAGCCATGCGGGCGCGATCAAGGTAGTAATTGACCTGGTCGTGCATGACAGTCGCCTGCTCGGCGATCTTCTGGGCGGGGGCCCCTTTGTCATCGCGCGCCTCGTTGAGAATAACGGCCAGCGGCGTCTTGAGCGCATGCGCGAGATTGCCCACCTGGGTGCGTGCGCGCTCGACGATCTCCTGATTGGACTTGATGAGGGCGTTGAGCTCGGTGCGGAGGGGCTCGATCTCGGAGGGGAGCGTGCCGTCGAGCTTTTCGGCATTGCCGGAACGGATGCCGGCGAGCCGCTTCTCGATCGCCTGCAATGGCCACAGAACGAAACGGACCTGAAACAGCGTGGCGGCAACGAGAACAAGGCCGGCGAGGCCCAATGCGATCGTCAGCGGCAGGCGGAAGGTGGCGTTGACGCTTTCGGTGGTCTCGGCATCGCCCGCAACCAGGAAGGAATAGAAGCGTGGGGATTCGTCTTCGCCGGCGTTGTAGACGTTCTCCGCCATGCGCAGCGACTCACCGACCGGGCCGGTCGTGTTGTACCAAGTGATATTGGTGGGATCGGGTTTCTTTTTGAGGCTGGACGGCAGGATGAGGGATTCGCCCGCCAGCGAGGCCGACACCATGCGGCGGCCCGGAGCGTTGTCGAGCGGCGTGATCTGCCAATACCAGCCAGAGTGGGTGAGCTCGAACAACGGCTCGCCCACGATCTTGGGCACGCGCGGCTCGTCGCCTTCGTACAGCGTGCTGAAGGCGATGATCTGGGTGAGGATCTGGCTGAGACGCGTATCGAAGGCCGCTTCCGCTTCGCGCTTGTGCACGTAATCGATGACGACGCCGGCAATGGCCAGCACCAGCAGCGTCCACAGAGCCGCTGTGGCAAACAGGCGGAAAGCCAGCGAGTTAAGCGTCATCGCCTTCCTTAGACAACCGGTACCCGAGACCGCGCACCGTCTTGATCATCTCCGGCGGGATCTTCTTGCGGAGCCGGCCGATGAACACCTCGATGGTGTTGGAGTCGCGATCGAAGTCCTGATCGTAGAGATGCTCGACGAGCTCCGTGCGCGAGACGACGCGACCGTTGTGGTGCATGAGATAGGCGAGCAGCCGATACTCGTGCGAGGTGAGGCGCACGGGCTGACCGTCAAGCGTGATGCGCGCCGTCTTGGTGTCGAGGCGCAGCGGCCCGCACTCGATCTCGGCACGCGCGTGGCCCGCCGAGCGGCGCACCTGGGCGCGGATGCGCGCCAGCAGCTCCTCCATGTGAAAGGGCTTGGCGACATAATCGTCGGCGCCAGCATCCATGCCGGCGACCTTGTCGCTCCAGCGATCGCGCGCCGTGAGGATGATGACCGGCATATTGCGATTGGCCCGGCGCCATTGCTCGAGCACGCTGATGCCGTCCATCTTCGGCAGGCCGACATCGAGCACGACCACGTCATAGGGCTCGGTCTCGCCGAGGAAATATCCTTCCTCGCCGTCGGTGGCGGAATCAACGGCATAACCCGCGTCGGTCAGCGCGGTGACGAGCTGGCGGCTTAGATCTGGATCGTCTTCGACGACAAGAACACGCACGGATCGACCCCTGTGAGAGCGTGTAGCGGCAAACCTCCGCAGCGGGCCGGACTATAATGAGATTTGCCTATAAGTCCTAGCGCTCGAAAGGCCGGCGAGCGTCGACGGTGACGGCGGTCAGGCGGCCGAGTGGATCGCGCATCAGCAGACGATAGATGTACCGGTCCTCCTCCTGGCACAGGGTGATGCGGACGAGGTCGCCGGGCAGATGCTGGCGGGCCTGTTCGTGCAGCTCGCGGGTGCCGACCAGCTTTTCCTTGAGCATGACAGGCGCGGCATCGGACCAGTCGTCGAAGCAGCTCGCGGCAACAGCCGGCGCCGCCTGCACAGGCAGCGCCGTTACCGCAATAACGAGGACGGGTTTCAACAGCCGCAAAAGCGAGAACATGGACGGCCTCCAGGTTCCGAAATTGCGAACGTGACCTGAACCTCAGATGAATGTGCGATCACGCTTTCGCGACCAGGCGCCTCCAAGCCGCGTCAAAGTTTGAGCTTTACGGGGCGGCGCTCCAGCAGGGTGGTTGCACGCATCCGGCCGAGAATGGTCATGATCGTGCCGATGAGTCCGCCCGCGGCTTGGACAAGCAGTACGACATCCTGGCCGAGTTTCTCCACCAGATCGACGGTGAGGTTGACGCCGAGTACGGGGCCGAGCAAGGGCAGGACCGTCGAGAGCGCGGTGAGGAGCGCCCCCCAGATGGTCATCGACTGGCCCCACCATTTCACATCGGGGCCTTCCGATGTGCCGATGGGAAAGCCGTTGGGAAAGTTTGCCTGCGGATCGGGCATGGGCTTGGTCTCCTGAAAGGGCTGGGATGGGGGCGTGGATTTCAATGATCGCGCGAGAGTTGCATCGACGCGGCGCAGCCAGCCGCGTCCGAAGCGCCAGAAGTGCGCAAGCGAGCGATAGCGGCGGCGGCGGATCTCTGCGTAGGTCTCGATGCTCGCGCGCAGCGACCGGCTGCGTGCGGCGGCGAGCGTGATGGGGCCGATCTCGCCGTCGATATCGACGCCGAGGGCCTGCTGCAGCATGCGTGCCGCGCCGGACACGCCTTGATTGACGGCCGCATCGAAATGCATGAGTGCGAGCGGCGGCGGAAAATCCGGACAGCGTGCGGGGCGCCAATAGCGGGTGAGATAGATGTCGCGCACGAGGCGATCGGGAATGGCGCGCAACTCGGCCTTGAGAGCGGCAAAGTTCTCGGCAGTGACGGCAACGCGGCGCTCGCGCGCGTAGTCTGCCAGCGTGATGCCCTTGTTGGTTGGGCCGCCGGGATCGAAGGGATCGTCGCTCCAACCGCCTTCCAGAGAGAGGACGTGCGACAGCGCCCGTTCGAACGCTTCGCCATCGGCCGTCGCGCTCTGCGTCGCGCGGGCGGTGGGCATGCATATACCGAGGAGCCGGCTGCGATCGAAGCGCGCGACGCTGACCGCGTCGGATTGATTCCCGCCGAGAAGGTAGATCGCCGTATCGGTCATGCCGACGAGAAAGCCGACGTGGCCAAGCGACGTGTTGGTACCGCGCGTGAGAACGGCGATGCTTCCAGCGGGTGGATCGGCAGCGGGCTCACCCCAATCGAGGTAGGAGCGCGCCATCAGCGAGCGGGTGCTGGCGAAGCCCGCGCGCTCCAGGCAGGCGCCGACGAAGGCGGCGCACCAAGCAGTCTCATCATCGGCGATGGCGCTGTGGCCGACGTGGTGGAAGTAGTCGACGACGCGGGGGTTGACACCGGGGCCGCTCACCTCGGATTGGCCTAGCTCGGCCCAGGCCACGGCCATCCATGGCGGCTGTTGCATCGGGGGACGCGTGGGCATGGATTTTTTGTGGAGGTCTCGGCGCGTCTGCACGATCGCGCGAAAGCGCGGAGGGATGGCTCCTCGGGGACAAGCCCGAGGATGACACTGGGAGTGAGTTGGCGGCGTGGAGCCACCATCAACGATCAGACGACGGCGGTGCGCGGGGTGCCGCGGCCGTAGCCGGCAGCGATTTGGTAGGCGCGGATGGAGCACGACGATTGCAATGCGCCGAAATCGATGGCTTGGTCGGCAGCAGAATATGTGGCGGATGGTGACGTAGTGGCAATGGTTCGCTTCACGGTGGAGCCGTCGAGGATGTCGACCTCGTAGCGCTCGCTTTCTTCTACCAGCGGAACATCGGCGGCGCTCCAGGCGTCGCCGCCGATCCGTGTGCGGCGCGTCCATGTGATGGTGAGATCCCCGGCGGTGCGGGTGCCACGCACGTGGACGGGGCTGTAGGGCCGCAAGCCAACGCCGGTGAACGTGTGGGTTGCGGCGACGTAGGACGCGTGGCCGATATCGCGCGACGCCGGGCCGAAGCGCCAGTGGAAGGCGAGGCCGATGTCGTCCAGCGACATGTCGACCGGCGCGAGGGCGCGGTCCAGCAAAATGAAACGCGCCCCGGCGGGCAGAGAGACTTCCATGGCACCATCGGTGCCAACCTGGGCGCGCAACAGGTTCGACAGCTCGTAGGTTGCAGGGGCGACGAGATCGGCGGTTTCGAACTGGAGCACTTCCCAGACACCATCGGCATTGCGGATGGCCGCTGCATTGGCGCCGCTGAGCAAGGCGAGATGCGTGACGGATTGCAGTTGGCCGTAGTCGAGTTTTACGCGCAGGCGCGTTGCGCGATCGATGCGGCCTTCGGGACCGGCGGGCAGAGGATCGAGCGTCACACCCGTCGCGACGGCGGCGGTGGCCGTGGCGCGGAGCGAGAAGCCGGAGGTCTCGGGCGAGCGGAGGAACGCGACGGCACCCGGCCAAGGTCTCTGAGCTGCGGCGACGTAGCCGGCGTGTGGTGATTCCGAGCCGATCAGGAGCGGCAGGTCGAGGAAGAGGCCGAAGGGTTGGCCGGTGAGCACGTCGGGTGGCGGTGTCTGTGGGCGCGTGATCGGAGAGACGCCACCGTAGACATCGGGATCGATGCTGCGGGCCTCTATGTCGCGGGCGCCATGGTCGCCGATTTCGGCGATGCGCAGGAGGCGGGACTTGCCGGCGATGTCGATGGATAGCGTATCGCCGGGTTCGACGGCGAGACTGCTCGGCGGGAGGGAGAACGCGGCGCGGTCGCGTGCGGCCCAGGCTTCGAAGAGCCAGGCCTCGGCGACTTGCGAGGCCTGCGTTGCTTCCATCACGACAGGGAGTTCAGCAAGGGCGACGCGGCCGCTGGCGCCAACGAGACGCCGGGCCTCGGCCACGGCCTGGCGATATTCGGATTCGGAAGCCGAGTAGCTGATGCGGGCGGAGGCCGGCAGATCGGTTTCCTGGGCGCGGGTAAGCGTTATCAGATCGGCGTTGGGTTTGCTTTCGACAAGAGCATCGTTGCTCAAGTCAGCAACGATATCGTCATGGCCGCGCCTCCGCGCGATGCCGGATCGCGGACTCTGCGGATGCAAGTTCGAGACGGTGGCCCAGTTGAAGCCGCAGTCCCATACGGAGTGCTTACTAAGCCGGCTCGGTGACGGCGCGGTAGCGAACGATGCCGTGATAGGTATCGCCGTCGGGTTCGCGGCGGGCGTCGGAGAATTCGTGACGAAGATTGACAAGGCGATGGCCGTCGAGTGCTAGCGACTGGTCGTGCAGGGCTTCACGTAGCGCCGACATGATGGCGTGCGTTTCCTTGCGGCCGCCGGCGCGCGACCAGACGTGGAGCGTGAGGACGTGCTCGTCACCTTCCTCGCCGCCGGTGGACCAGTCGCGTAGCGTGGACTGGCCGAAGGTCAGGTAGGGGAAGGCCGCGCCCTGGGGCACGTCGTCGTAGATGCGCGGTGCGCCGAGAAGCGCAAGCACGGGTGAATCGCTCGAGAGCGTGGCGAAGACCGACTGCTGCAGGGCCCATGCGGACGTCGACATGGATGACTCCAGGTTCAGATAGCGACCAGGCGATGGAAGATATGCGAAATCCCAAATGTCGCTCACATGCCAGCCGGCGAACATGCCGCTTCGCCGGATGGTCGGAAATGAGAGCATTGGGCCGATCCGCCGCAAAGCGGCAGTGCCGGTTCTCGTTAACGCGGACGCGGAGGCGGTGCGTTAGGCATACCGGGCTCGTGTAATAGCGTTGCGTCAGGTGCGTCGTGCCGTCGAGGCATCGATGCGACGCGCTCGCGCACGGCTTCGAGCAGCGCCTGACGCGATGGTGCGCCGAGTTTCATCGAGTCGAGGCCGGAAACGGTGACGGTCACTTTCACAGGTCGCGCTCCCGGCAAAGACACTTGAGGCGACGGCCATGGCCTTCGGCATCGATGACGGAACTGATGTCGAGGATGCGGCTGTCGAAGGGGAGGCGCATGGCCGGCGCCACGCCGGCACGATGACGGACCCATACCTCGTGCGTGAGCTGGCCCGCCAGCGCATCGGCGGCAAAGCGCTCGTCACCGCTGATGGGCCGAACGGCGGCCCACAGCTCGGCGACGGTGCTCCACGTTTCGGCTGCACCGCCGCCGCCATCGGCGGTGCGAACCATCTGTTGCAGCACGACGCGATGACGCATGTCGCCGATGGCGGGCCGGGTCACAAGCGCCTCCCGCGATAGGGGGCGAGAAGCGCCGACACCATGTGGGGAATCTCCGTCTCGGACATGTCGAAGCGATGCGGCTCGCGGTTCTCGAACCAATGGGCGACCAGCAGGAGCAGCGCCTGGCGGATGGGCGCGGGCACGTCGATGCCGGCGTCGCCATAGCCAGCGTCGAAGGCGATCTCGATGCCGCTGGCGCTGCGGCCGGGTGCCGGCGGCGCGGCGGACCGGCTCAGCACGAGGCGCGGCGGAGTGCCCTCGCCATCGAGCGTGTAAGTGTTGGCGGAGACCGTTTGCGACGTGCCGTCCTGGGCCCAGACGCGCACGGCAGTGACAGCTTGCACCGGCTTCAGGGGCAGAGCGATCTCGCGGTTGCGCGGCCAGGCATCGGCAAAATACGACCAGGCCTGCGTCAACAGCGCGAGGCCCAGCGCTGCCTCAATGTGCAGGCGCGAGGTGACGATGAGACTGGCGATCAGCGCGTCCTCGGTCATCGAGTCGATGCGCATGAGCAGATGGTCTTCGATCTCCTCGTCGCCGTCGGAGAGGAGCAGCGGCACGGAGGCGGCGGCCTCGGCGATCATGCGGACACAGCGGTAGACGATGGCGTTCTGCGCGAAGCCTTCGCGGGCGAGCGCGTGGTAGTCGCGCGGCGTCCACACGGGCTGGCGCAGGCTTTCGAAGGCGATGAGCGGCGCGGTGGCGCTGGACTTGGCGTTGGAATGCGGCACGAGGCGGCGCCATGCGCTGCGGACGCGCGCGGGAGTGATGTGGTGTCGGGTGATGGCATCAGGCGCTCATCCCCTCTCCCCATTTCTTCAATGGGGAGAGGGTTACG
>CADEFX010000157.1 GCA_902826715.1 uncultured Hyphomicrobiales bacterium
GGTCCGGCCGCCGTTCATATGGCAGCCTTGAACCGAGAGCCAACGTAGAACCAGAATTTGAAGATCGAGTTAATGCGGATAATTTTGCCGAATATTGGATGATTCCGACAATATATAGATAATATTGCGTTACCAATTATGTTGTCTTTGCAGGTGCGATAGGAGGTGAGCGGCAGCCTTGGGAAAGAGCACTAGCGTCGCAAGAATAGGTTCAGTGACGCTGCTTGAGACCTGCTTCGGCGTCCACGAACGGCACCTTGAGCTCGTTGCCGACGCCCTGGACGGCACTAACAATGCCGACGGCTATAAGAGCCGCGATCAGGGAATATTCAATGGCCGTAGCCCCGGCCTCGCAAGCTGCAAACCTGGCCAGCATCTTCATGATCCGGATCTCCACGCGCGATCAACGCAATATCCGATTGCACCGTGCCATTTATACATGGCATCCCATTAATGGCCATTTAAGTCGCACAAATTCTTAAATCATCCGGCAATAGATCGAACGTAATCAGCTTGTCAGCCGAAACGCGCTACGCTCCCAGGCGTTTGCCATTCATTCACCAATTGCTGGCCTAATCAGGGCCGACTCGCCTATCCAGGGGACCACCTCATCATGAGTATCACGTCTATCGGCCGTTCGATTGCAGCCAAAACGGCTGTCGGTATCGCGATCGCGTGCGCACTGGCGACGACCGGTGTGGCGCCCGCCGCGGCCGCCGAAGACCTGATTGTCAAATATGACCAATCCCAGATCCTGCGCATGCCGCGGAAGGTCGCCGAATTCATCATCGGCAACCCGACCATTGCCGATGTCTCGATCCAGTCGGCGGACCTCCTCGTGGTGACTGGCAAAAGCTTCGGCATCACCAACGTTATCGCCCTCGATTCAGAGCGCAAGGTCATCACCGAGGCGCGCGTGATCGTGGTGCGGGATGAAGTTCGCGTTGTCAACGTGCAGAAAGGAGGCAAGCGCGAATCTTACAATTGCACTCCGCAGTGCAATCCTTCTCTGGTTGTTGGTGACGAGCAAACCTACTTCGAAGGTGTCATGCGTGCGGCGGAGCGCAAGATCAAATTTTCCGAAGGGCAGGCCGACCCAAGCCAGGGCAACCAGGGCCAATAGGCCGGCGTCTGGCATTTACACTTTCTTTACCGGGATGGCGTTGAGCCTGGCTCGATCAATACTTCATTCACGCATTTAAGTTCAAATTGCCCCGATCGCTGCGGGATGCATGAGCATGAGCATGAGTATCGCGTTGACGGCTAGGCGTTTTCGTGTGGCACGTGTCATCTCGCATTGGCGAGAGGATTATTCCGGCGCTACAGCGCTCGAATTTGCCATCGTCGGCATGCCCTTCCTGATGTTTCTATACGGAATCATCGGCGTCGGCCTCTATTTTACAACGTCGTTCACGTTGGAAAACGGCCTGGAGCAGGCCTCACGCCTCATCCGCACCGGCCAGGCCCAGAAGGCCAGCATGACCGATGTGCAGTTCAAGAACAAGGTCTGCAGCTATATTCCCGGCTTCGTCGATTGCCAAAATAAGCTGATCGTCAATGTGCGCAGTTTCGCGGAGGCAGACATGACTCCGACGGTCGGCCGAGCGGAATGTCTCAACAACGGGTCATTGACGAACCTAACGACGTACTCGCCGGGCGCGGCCAATCAAGTCGTGCTGGTAACGCTGTGCTTCGAATGGGAATTCGCCAACAAGATCCCCTTCATCAGACTCGGCGAGATGAACAACGGATCGCGGCTCATTCAAGCGGCTGCAGTCTTCCGAACCGAGCCATATCCCGAATAGCGAAACGCTGAACCCATATTGGAGAGCAATAAGGTGTTCCATCCCTCCACAAAGACAGCCCAGCGCGCTCTGCAGCGGCTGCTGCAGAGGCTAGGCAGCAATGCACAAGGCGCAGCAGCGGTTGAATTCGCCATGATCGCACCACTGATGTTCACGCTGTTCGTCGGCTCGGTTGAGTTCAGCCAGGCGATTTCCGTCGACCGGCGCGTAACCCAGGCCGCAAGCGCAACAGCCGACTTGGTTGCGCGCGCACCGTCGGAGGGCGTGACTGCCACCCAGATCGACCGGGACATGTCCATCGTCGGGCAACTCATTGCGCCCTACGATTTGAGCGCCTTGACCGTCGAGGTCATCAGCGTCAAGGCGCAGGCGATGCCGGGCAACCCCAATGCTGTCAACTACGTGGTCGATTGGTCGCGCAACAACCGCGGCGGCACACCGTATCCCCGCAATTCTCCGGCGCCCTTTGGCATGCCGCAAGGGCTGCTGGTAGCCGGCGAAAGCACGATTGTCGGACGCGCCTTCTATAACTACACGCCTTTGATCTTCAGCTATTTCATCAAAGAGGCATTTACCCTTGAGGAGAAGTTCTACCTTAAGCCCCGCAGTTCGGCCTGCGTCCACCTCAAGCCGATCCATTGCGTCACCGGCCAGACGATGTAGCTTTCGGCCGGGCAGCCAATCACGCGCAGTTGTAGGTGCGCACGAAAACCCATATGGTAGTGTACTGAAGACTGTTCATCGCCCCTCCGAGGGACCATGGGCCGGCGCTCGACCCATACACCGGACCAATTGCGTCATCTGATTTTGGATGCTGCGCAGGCCATTATCGAGACCAACGGCTTGGCCGGCCTGTCGGCCCGTGAAATTGCCCGCCGCATTGGCTACTCGCCCGGTACGATCTACAATATGTTCGAGAACCTCGACGATGTCGTTCTGCACGTGGAAGCGCGCGTGCTGGACGAGCTCGACGCGCGCCTCGCAGGCGCTCTCGATCGAAGTGCGAAGCAGGATCAGGCACGGGAACTGGCGCAGGCATATCTCGCTTTCACGCACGAGCGCCCCAAGCTCTGGAACCTGCTGTTTGAGCACTACATGCCAGGCGGGACCGATACGCCAGCCTGGTATCAGCAAAAGCTCGAGTTGCTGATGACGCGCGTAGAGACTGCACTGGAGCCGCATTTCGCTCCCGGCGCAGACGAGAGCCGCAAGCGGGCGGCTCGCGTGCTATGGGCGGGCGTGCACGGGATCACGTCACTTTCGACGGCGAACAAGCTCTCCAACGTCACGGCGGAAGCCGCCGGTCCATTCGTGGCCGATCTGGTAACGCACTACCTCGCGGGGCTCAGAGCGAGCGCTAGCGCCGGAGACAAGCCGTGATCCTCTCGTGACAAGAGCTATTTATTGGCTTTTTGTGGCTCGCGGCTGATGGAGCCAGTCGAAAGATCCGATGCCGGCTCGCCCGTGCCTGTGGGCGCATCGTGGGCCACCATGCGCCCGGGCCACTGTACCACACCAAACCAACGATCCTTTGGAAGCAGCCTTTGATGCAGGCCGGCCCACACCTCACGCGACCGCATACCGTCTAGAAATGTCGATGTCGACGGCGTTAGCATGAAGGCCGCGATAGCCGCGATGGCCATCGCCGCCGAGTGGCCCGGGTGTTTTTTATCGAGAAGCTTGATCGCAGTGCCGAATGACGCCTTGATGCGGGTGTCCATCACGTCGACGCTATAAATTTCATCGAGCGTCAGGTGCACCATGTACCCGACGAACATGAAAGCCGCAGCCAGCCAGGCAACGCCGTCGTGACGACCGAGCAGATGTTTGTAAACGACGGCCGCAAAGAAGGCGAAGAAAAGGGCCGCCAGGATCGAGTGGTAGATACCGCGATGATACGACATTCGATGGAAGATCGCGTGCACGAGGTAGCGGACACCAATCAATGTCCCAAGCCAAAGGATCCACAGCTCCACGACAGAGAGCTTATGGGCGAACGAAAAGAGGACGACGAAGGAGAAGAAGACGGCTAGCCCCGAAAACAGAGCGCGGCTCGGGCGGGAATCCTTCAGGTCGATGTCTGGCAGGACGCTCCCCAGCACTCCGGCCATCGTAACGGCAACAAGGTTCTCCGGCGCGACCACGTTGGCGGCCAGCGTCAACGTCGCAAGCCCACCACTGACGATGGTGCCAACCGCGATGTGCGTGGTGAAATTCGCCATAAACCCAGCCCTCGCGCGGCACCATATTCGCAAGAATCCAGACCAGATTCGCGTCGAGTTAGATAGAGATGGGCCGGCAAATCCTGTGGAACCCGCCTGAAGCGGCGCGGCTTGTTGGCGCCCTTCCGCTTTGCTACCGATACGGTAACCGCAATACGCCAGGGCCAATCCAGCGGCGTCGGGAGCCACCGCGTTGCAGCACAACCCCTTCTTCGATCCCGCGCCCCGCCAGCACACCGATGGCCTTTTCGCGCGTGAGGAGGTCTATCTCGCCAACCGCAATCACGGGGCGTTGCTGGAGATGCTGCGCCACGAGGTGACGCCGGCCGGGTTGCACTACCTCCTCAATCATTTCGATGTGCCGTACGTGCCCGATGCCGAGGCATGGCGCCTGCACGTTGGTGGCAGGGTTTCGACACCGCTGAGTTTGTCGCTTGAGGACATCCGGGCGCTGCCGCCCAAAACTCTGCGCGTCACGCTCGAGTGCGCAGGGAGCGGCCGGGCAAACATAGTGCCACGCTGGCCGAGCATGCCTTGGCTTAACACTGCCGTCGGAACTTCGGAATGGACCGGCACACCACTCAGCAATGTCATCGAGCGCGCCGGGCTTGCGGCCGATGTTGTCGACGTGTCGTTTACGGGCGCCGATCGAGGCTTTGACAAAGGCCATGAACACGAATACGGGCGCAGCCTGACGCCCGACGTGGCAATGCATAATGACGTGCTGCTGGTGTACGCGATGAACGGGCAACCGCTGCTACCGCAGCACGGATTTCCACTGCGCCTCATCGTTCCGGGATGGTACGGCATGGCGAGCGTGAAATGGCTGCACCGCATCGAGGCGCTTACGATGCCCTACGACGGATACGAGCAAGTCCAGTCATATATCTACAAGACCGGCGCAGCCGATCGGGGGGTGCCGGTCACCCAGATGCGCGTCAAATCGCTGATGGTGCCGCCGGGCGTGCCGGACTGGTTCACGGGGGCACGTCTTGTGGAGGCCGGACAGGTGACCGTTTATGGCCGGGCGTGGTCCGGCAACGGCGCACCAATCACCAAGGTTGAATTCGGCATCGATGGAGCGTGGTCGAACGCCGAACTTGATCCGCCTGCGGCGAAGTACGCTTGGCGTGGCTGGCGTTTCGATTGGGATGCGTCGCGCGGGGAGCATGAATTGGCCTGCCGGGCAACCGATGACAACGGCCAGACACAGCCTTTGACCCCCGCGTTCGACCGGGGCGGCTTTGGCAATAATGCCGTGCACAAGGTGCAGGTCACGGTGCGATGACGCCAGAGGTGGCTGAAACCGTCGAGGTGTCGTTGTGGCGCGGACGTGAAGACGGGCGCTATCAGACATTCACGGTCCCCCTGCGGCAGAGCCAGACCGTGCTCGACATCGTCACGTGGGTGCAGCGTCATGCCGACCCCACGCTGTCCTATCGCTTCGCCTGCCGGGTGGGAGTCTGTGGCTCGTGCGCGATGACGGTAAACGGCAAGCCGCGATGGACCTGCCGCACCCATGTGTCCAAAGTCGTCGATGACGGCAAGCTGGAGATCGGCCCCCTCGCCAATCTTCCGGTGATCAAAGACCTGACCGCGGACATGGCCCCGTTCTTCGAGAAATGGCAGAAGGCCGAGGGACGCTTTGTCCCATCCCAAACGCGCGCCGACAATCTCGCCGTCGTCAGCCCGGAAAGCGCCGAACGCCGAACTGCCGATGCGGCAATTGAGTGCATCAACTGCGGCGTCTGCTATGCGGCATGCGATACCGTACGTTGGAACGACAGCTACATGGGGCCGGCAGCGCTCAACCGTGCGTGGACACTCGTCAATGACGTCCGGGATGCGGGCAATCGCTCCCGCCTGTCGGCCGTTGCTTCCGACGGCGGATGCCACAACTGCCATTCGCATCAGTCCTGCGAGCAGCTTTGCCCGGCGAACCTCAATCCCACGGCGTCCATCGCCGGCCTCAAACGACGAACGATGCAGGCGTATATCAAGGGTGAGCTCGGTTGAGGCGTCCCACTAGGATTTGCGTGATCGTGCCATGAACGTGCGGCTCTACTTCCTGCAACGCGCAACCGCCATGCTGATGGTGCCGCTCATCATCGTGCATGTCGTCGTCATCTTTTACGCCACGCGGAGAGGCCTGTCGGCTGCCGAAATACTAAGCCGGACACGCGGAAGTTTGGGCTGGGCGACCTACTACAGCCTGTTCGTCATTGCCGCGACGGTCCATGCCGGCATTGGAGTCCGGACCGTTTCCATTGAATGGGGCGGGCTACGCCCTCGTAGCGCCGACGCCGTCATGTGGGGGATGGGCTTCGCCTTGCTCGTTCTTGGGCTACGTGCGGTGACAGCGGTGGTGCTGGCATGACCGGACCACACAACGCCGCCTATCGCAGGGACGCCTTATGGATTTTCGCACAGATCCACCGCGTGTCGGGCGTCCTGCTCGCAATCTTCCTGCCGGTGCACTTCCTCGCATTGGGCCTAGCCATCGAGGGTGAGGCACGGCTCCAAGGTTTCATCGCCTGGACGCAAAACCCTTTTGTTAAGCTCGCGGAGACCGCACTGCTGTTTACGCTCGCCGTGCACCTGCTTGGCGGACTGCGGGTGCTCGTGATCGAGAACCTACCCTGGCGTCCGCAACAGAAGCAGATGGCCCTTGGCGCCGCCGCAATAGCCGCCGTTGTTGCTGTTGCTTTTCTGTTAAGTGTATGACGGCCCCGGGGTTGGCGGGCAGACTGTCTCGCTGAACACTCGAACGATGTCGCAACGACAAGCCGCCGGAAGAACGGCACATCGAGCAGAAGCGCCTCATGTTGGAACGCTTGCAGACTGACATCCTGATCCTGGGAACGGGAGGCGCGGGGCTGTTCGCGGCACTGCATGCGTTGCAGGCCGATCCGGATATCGGCATCACCATCGCGAGCAAGGGGCTGCTCGGCAAGTCCGGCTGCACGCGCATGGTGCAGGGCGGGTACAATGTCTCGCTGATCCCGGGCGACTCGGTCGAGCGCCATTTCATGGACACCATCGAGGGTGGCAAGTGGCTCCCCGATCAGCAGCTCGCGTGGACGCTGGTCGAAAAAGCCGTCGAACGCGTGCGAGAGCTTGAGAATGAGATCGGCTGCTTCTTCGACCGCAATCCCGATGGAAGCCTGCACGGCAAGGCCTTTGCCGGGCAAACGTTCGATCGCACGGTGCACAAGGGCGACCTGACCGGCATCGAGATCATCAACCGGCTCATGGAACAGGTGTGGGCACGGCCGGCCATCCGCCGGCTCGAGGAGCATCGCGCGGTGGCGCTGATCCCGGCGAAGGACGGCGCTTCGGTCGCCGGCGTCTTGATGATTGACGTGCGCACGGGCGTGTTCCGGTTCGTGCAGGCCAAGGCCGTGCTGCTGGCAACCGGCGGCGGACCGACCATGTATCGCTACCACACGCCGTCCGGCGACAAGAGCATGGATGGACTCGCCATGGCGCTGCGCCTGGGGCTGCCGCTGCGCGACATGGAGATGGTGCAGTTCCATCCGACGGGTGTGCTGGCGGGCCGCGACACACGCATGACCGGCACCATCATCGAGGAAGGGCTGCGGGGCGCCGGCGGCTACCTGATCAACGGCGGCAACGAGCGGTTCATGTTCACCTACGACCCGCGCGGCGAACGGGCGACGCGCGACATCGTCTCGCGCGCCATGTTCGAGGAGATGCGCGCCGGCCGCACGACCAAGGAAGGCGGCCTCTACATCAGCATGGGGCACCTCGGGCCCGAGAAAGTGCGCAAGCAGTTCAAGGGCATGGTGGAGCGGTGCGCCGACTGCGGCTTCGACCTCGCCGGCGGCCTCGTCGAGGTGGTGCCGACGGCGCACTACCTGATGGGTGGCGTAATTTGCGCGGTCGATACGTCGACCGAGCTGCCGGGCCTGTTCGTGGCCGGCGAGGATGCCGGCGGCATGCACGGCGCCAACCGGCTCGGCGGCAACGGCGTCGCCAACTCCACGGTGTTCGGCGGGATCGCCGGCGATGTGATGCCGGGTTGGATCAGGAGCAATCCGGGGCATCGTGCGCCCGACGAGAGCGCCATCGAAGCCGGGATCGCCGCGGCCACGCATCCCTTCCGGCAAAAGGCGGGGGACGTGAACGGCCTGCGCGAGCGGCTGCTCGATGTCATGTGGGACGACGTCGGCATTATCCGCACGGCCGACAGCCTCGGGCGCGGCCTCGCGCACCTGGATGCCATCGACGGCGAGTTGCACGAGGCAGGCATTGCCGACACCGACCGCGCCTTCAACCTAACCTGGCACGACTGGCTGAACCTCAAGAACCTCGTCGCGACGTCCAAGGTGATCGCCGCGGCCGCGATGCGGCGCCAGAACTCGCGCGGGGCGCATTTCCGCACTGATTTCCCCGATGAGGGCGATCTGCCCACATCGACGTTTACGATGGTGCGGGAGGAGCATGGCAAGTTGCAGATCGCCGAAGAGCCGGTTCAGTTCACGATCGTGAAACCTGGCGAAAGCTTGCTGAAGAGCAAGGATGCCGCCGAATGAAGCCGGCCACGTTGAAAATCCTCGGCAAGCCCTCCTCGATCAACGTGCGCAAGGTGCTGTGGGCCTGCGAGGAGATCGGACGGCCGTTCGTGCTGGAGGAGCCGGCGTTGGGTTCGGCCGAATTTCGGCCGCTCAATCCCAACGGCTTGATGCCTGTGATCGTCGACGGCGATTTCGTTTTGTGGGAGTCGAACACCATCATTCGCTATCTCGCCAATGATGCCGCCGCGGAAAACCTCCTTCCCTCGGATGCGCGGGCGCGCGCGCTGGTTGAGACGTGGATCGATTGGCAGGCGACCGAGTTCAATACGGCGTGGCGCTACGCGTTCCAGGCGCTGGTTCGCAAGAGCCCCCCACATCAGAACAAGGCCGACATCGCGGCATCCGTGCGCGACTGGACCAAGGCGGTCGCCATCGTGGACGGGCAGTTGCGCCGATCCAACAGGTTCATCGCCGGGCCCGCCTTTACGCTGGCGGACATTCCCATCGGGCTTTCCATCAATCGCTGGTTCATGACACCCATTGAGAACAGGCCGAGCTTTCCGGCTGTACGCGCCTACTATGAGCGGCTGAGCGAACGGCCCGGCTTCATGCTCCATGGCCGCAACGGCATTCCCTGAGGGCTTGGAATGAGCGCGCTCACGAGCATCGTATTCATGATCGGCGCGGCTGTCGCCGTGGCGCTCGTGTGCCTGCTCGTCTTGACCATGTTGGTTCCGCGGCTGCGCATCTGGCCGACGCCAGGCGAAGGAAGTTGGCAGAGCTACGTGTTCTGGCCTCTGTTCCGCGGGCTCAATGTTCTGTGCTTCGCCACGGCGATGGTGGATCACACGCCCTACCTCGGGCTTCCGGGCTGGCTGCGGGGTCTTGCGGCGCTGCTGCTCGCCGCCTCGATCGCCTTGTTCGTCTACTCGTTCCGGGTGCTGGGGCGGGACAACAGCTACGGCGCGCAGGACGGGCTGGTGACCGGCGGCATCTACCGGTGGACGCGCAATCCGCAGAACGCCATGCTTGTGGTTGTCTACGGCTGCCTCGCCGTTGCCGCCGACAGCGGATCGGCCTACCTGCTGTGCGGGACCATGATGGCGGTGTATGTCCTCATGGTGCTGCTGGAGGAACCTTGGCTTGCCGCGATCTACGGCGAGGCCTACAGGCGTTACCGCCGGCGCGTGCCGCGGTTCTTCCACTGGCGGCGGGCGGTGATTGCGGTGCGGGCGTATTGGCGAACGCCCGCGCGCAAGATGGCGAAGGAGACGGCCGAATGAGTTCACCCTTACGACATGAGAGATAATGGAGGCCCCATGATCCCCCTCCCCTCCCTGCAGAAGACGGCCGAACAGCTGATGGCGAAGGCGGCTATCGAGATTCCGGACGACTATCTTGCCGGCCTGCGGCGCTGTGCCGACACGGAGAAGGGCGACCTCTCCGCATTCGTGATCCAGGCCATGCTGGAGAACTACGATGCGGCTAAGGAGGATCGCCGGGCCATGTGCGGCGATACCGGCGTTCCGCGCTGGTATGTGAAGTACGGCAACGAGGCGCGCATCGAGGGCGGGCCGGTAGCGCTGGAGGCGGCACTGCGGCGTGCGACTGCCAATGCCACGCAGAACGTTCCGTTGCGCCCGAACCGGGTGCATCCGCTTTGGCGCACGGACCACAACAACAACTGCGGCATCGGCGCGCCGGAGATCGAATATTCGTTCCATCCCGAGGGGGATTGGGTGGAGCTGACGACAGTGCACAAGGGCGGGCTGTTCGGCTCCGACTATCGCATGCTGTTTCCAGGCGACGGCATCGAGGGCATCAAGCGCTTCTATCTCGATACGCTGATTGCTTTCGGCAAGCGCGGGCTTGCGTGCCAGCCGGCTATCGTCGGCGTGGGCCTTGGCGGCTCCAAGGATACCTCGGTGGTGCTGGGCAAGCAGGCGTCATGCCTGCGCGTGGTCGGCTCGCGCAATCCCGATCCCAAGATCGCCGCGCTGGAAGATGAACTAAAGGAGCTTGGCAACAGCATCGGCATGGGCGCCATGGGCTTCATGGGCTCCAGCATGGTGGTCGATTGCCACATCGAGGTGGGCTACTGCCACACGGGCGGCATGCCCATGAGCGTGCACATGTTCTGCCTGTCCTCGCGCCGGGCTACAGCACGCGTGCACCCGGATGGTCGCGCCGAATTCCGCACCGACCCGCAGTGGTTCACGGATTACGCGCGCCGTGCGACGGTGGAGTGGGAAACGCCGGAGCGGGTGGAGGCGGCAGAGTGACATCCGCTCGAAGCGAGCCCCCTCCTTTTGATGTCATCCTCGGGCTTGTCCCGAGGATCCATTTCGCAGCAAACTCGACGGCGCATGGCTCGAAGCGCTGACTCGCGGCACTCTCGGATTACAACATCTAACAGCGAATTTGTGGAATCATGGGTGCTCGGGACAAGCCCGAGCATGACAAAGAAGGAGGAACGAGATGCGCGCCGCGGTCCTGACGGAAGTCAACAAGCCCCTGCAGATCCTCGACCTCGACCAGGAAGGCCCCAAGGCCGGCGAAGCGCGGGTGAAAGTGAAGGCCGCCGGCATCTGCATGAGCGACTGGCACATCATGATCGGCGACTGGCCCTTGCCGCTGCCCATGGTGCTCGGGCATGAGGCGGCAGGAGAAGTTGTCGAGGTCGGTCCAGGCGTCAGCAACGTGAAGAAGGGCGACCACGTGATCTTCTCGTTCCGCC
>CADEFX010000158.1 GCA_902826715.1 uncultured Hyphomicrobiales bacterium
CATCGAGACCAAGGGGGGCATGGGTGAGGCGATCACCTCGGGCTATGTCCAGGACGAGATCGCCAAGCAGGCGGCAACGCGTGCCAAGGCCGTGGCGACTGGCAGGCTTGCGCTGACAGGCACCTCGGCTTTTCCTTTGCTCGGCAGCGACGGCGTGACGCTGACGCCATGGCCGGGGGAAATTCTCTCGACCGACCTCAAGGGTGCGCAGGCAAAGCCCGTTCCCGTGCAACGCGTGTCCGCGCCATTCGAGAACCTGCGGGACCGCGCCGATCACTTCGCGCGAAGCACCGGTCATCCACCACGCGTTTTCCTGGCTTCGCTCGGGACTCTGGCCAACCACTCCACCCGTTCGACATGGGCGAGGAACTTTCTCGCCGCGGGCGGTATCGAGGCGATCGCATCGGACGGGTTCAAAGACGCAGGCGAAGCTGCCGAAGCGTTCTCCGGCTGTGGAACCACTGTGGCCTGCATCGCGTCTTCCGATCAGGTTTACGCCGTCCAGGCGGAAGGCACCGCCAAGGCCTTGAAGGCTGCTGGCGCCCGTCACGTCGTGCTGGCGGGACGCCTGGGCGATGGCGAGGCTGTGTTGCGGACTGCCGGCGTCAACGGGTTCATCTATGCCGGCTGCGATATGATCGAGACGCTCGGCAGCCTGCTATCGGTTCTGGCCGGCGAAGCATAGGAAGGAGATCCGCATGTCGATGACGACCACAGCGCGCGATCCCGTTCTGACCGGCGGTTGCCAATGCGGCGCCGTGCGTTACGCGCTCTATGCCGAGCCGACGGGTGCCAGCATCTGTCATTGCAGGATGTGCCAGAAAGCCGTCGGCAACTATTTCGCGGCGCTGGCAGGGGTCAAACGCGACGAATTCGCCTGGACTCGCGGTAGGCCCGGCGCCTTTCGCAGTTCGGAAGTCATCGACCGCGACTTCTGCCGCGACTGCGGCACGCCGCTAACCTATCGCGCCCTGGACAAGGATCGCGTGTCGGTGACCATTGGCAGCCTGGATCAGCCGGACCGCGTGCACCCCGACAAGCAGTACGGCATCGAAGGCCGCCACGCCGATTTCGAGCACTTCGCAGCGTTGCCCGGCGAACGCACCGCCGATTGGGCCGGCGACCGCCTCGGCAAACTCGCGACACGCCAGCATCCCGACCACGAGACGACGGACTGGAACCCGCGCAGATGACCGGGCCCGCGCCCACACCCCATCTCACCGGCGGTTGTCAGTGCGGTCGCGTCCGGTACGCGCTCCATGTGGCGCCACCCAAGATCGGCCTGTGCCACTGCCGCATGTGCCAGAAGGCGACTGCCGCGCCCTTCGGCGTGTTCGCCGTCGTCAAAACGGCCGACTTCGCCTGGACGCGCGGCACTCCGTCGAACTGGCGAAGCTCCAGCCGAGCCATTCGGGAGTTCTGCGGTGTGTGCGGCACGCCCCTGGTGTTCAGACCGCTCGATCTCGATGTGGTGGAGGTACTGGCGGGGTCGCTCGATCATCCCGAGGCGGCCGTTCCAACCTTCGAGGTCGGGCGCGAGGCCAAGCTGCCTTGGGTGAACACGATCGCCCACATGCCGGGCAGGACGACCCTGGAGAACATGGGCGCCGAACGGCTGAGCCGGGTGGTGAGCTATCAGCACCCCGATGACGAGACGCCGAAGGCAAAAAGCGGTTGAGACGATATTCGGCGTTTGCCAAATATGAAACGTCATCCTCGGACTTGGTTCGAGGTTCCAGCCAACCACGCGTCCTGTGCTATGGTGGATGACAAAGGGCTTGCTTGAGAAGAACCGATGACCCGCATCCCTGATTTCACGAAGGTTGCATTGGAAACCGCGGCTGCCGCTGCGGGAATCCCGGCGCCCGCGATCGATGAGTCCACCTTCCAGACGCCCGAGGGCATCGCCCTGAAGCCGTTCTACACGGGTGCCGACATCGCCGGGCTCGACTTCATCGACGGCCTCCCGGGCATCGCGCCATTCGTGCGCGGCCCGTATCCGACCATGTACGTCACGCAGCCCTGGACCATCCGCCAGTACGCAGGCTTTTCGACCGCGGAAGATTCCAACGCCTTCTACCGGCGCAACATCGCGGCAGGGCAGAAGGGCCTGTCGGTCGCCTTCGATCTCGCCACCCATCGCGGCTATGACAGCGACCACCCGCGCGTGAAGGGTGACGTTGGCATGGCGGGTGTCGCCATCGATTCCATCTACGACATGCGCACGCTGTTCTCCGGCATTCCGCTCGCCGACATGAGCGTGTCCATGACCATGAACGGCGCGGTGCTGCCCGTGCTCGCACTCTTTATCGTCGCGGGCGAGGAGCAGGGCGTGCCGCCGGAGAAATTGTCCGGCACGATCCAGAACGACATCCTCAAAGAATTCATGGTGCGCAACACCTACATCTACCCGCCCGATCCCTCGATGCGCATCATCTCGGACATTTTCGCCTACACGAGCACGAAGATGCCGAAATTCAACTCCATCTCCATCTCCGGCTACCACATGCAGGAAGCCGGAGCGACCGCCGACCTCGAGCTTGCCTACACGCTGGCTGACGGCATCGAGTACGTGCGCGCCGGCGTGAAGGCCGGCCTCGATATCGACGCGTTCGCGCCGCGCCTCTCGTTCTTTTGGGCGATCGGCATGAACTTCTTCATGGAGATCGCCAAGATGCGCGCGGCCCGCCTGATCTGGGCCAGGCTCGTCAAGCAGGAGTTCAATCCGAAAGATACGCGCTCACTGTCGCTGCGCACGCACTGCCAGACGAGCGGCTGGAGCCTCACCGCGCAGGACGTGTTCAACAACGTGACCCGCACCTGCATCGAGGCCATGGCCGCCACGCAGGGCCACACGCAGTCGCTGCACACCAATGCGCTGGACGAGGCCATCGCCTTGCCGACCGACTTCTCCGCGCGCATCGCCCGCAACACCCAACTCTTCCTGCAGCAGGAGAGTGGCACCACGCGCCCCGCCGATCCGTGGGGCGGCAGCTTCTACGTCGAGCGGCTGACGGCGGAGCTTGCCGCCAAGGCCATGGCCCACATCGAGGAAGTCGAGCGGCTGGGCGGCATGGCCAAGGCCATCGCGGCCGGCATCCCCAAGATGCGCATCGAGGAAGCCTCCGCCCGCACACAGGCCCGTATCGACACCGGCGCGCAGACCATCGTCGGCGTCAACAAGTTCCGCGTCGAGACCGAAGCCGAGATCGAGATCCTGCGCGTCGACAATCGCCGGGTCCGCGACCAGCAGATCGCCAAGCTCAACGCCTTGCGCGCCGAGCGCACGGAGACCGACACACAGGCCGCACTCACCGCCCTGACCGACGGTGCCAAGACCGGCGGCAATCTGCTTGAGCTTGCCGTGAACGCCGCGCGTGCCAAGGCAACAGTGGGCGAGATCTCGGATGCAATGGAGAAGGTATTTGGACGTCACCGCGCTGACATTCGCGCAGTCTCAGGCGTCTACCGGGCGGAGGCTGGCCGCATGAGCAATGATCTGTCGCGCGTCATGTCGCTGGTCGAGGCGTTCGAACGCAACGACGGACGCCGTCCCCGCATCCTGGTCGCCAAGGTTGGCCAGGATGGCCACGATCGCGGACAGAAGGTGATCGCCTCGGCCTTCGCGGACCTGGGCTTCGACGTCGATATCGGGCCGCTGTTCTCGACACCCGACGAGGTGGCGCGGCAAGCAGTGGAGAACGACGTCCACATTGTCGGCGTGTCGTCGCTGGCCGCGGGCCATCTGACGCTCGTACCGGAATTGAAAGCCGCCCTGACGAAGGAAGGTCGCGGCGACATCATGATCGTCGTCGGTGGCGTCATCCCGCCGGGCGACTACGATGACCTGTTCAAGGCCGGCGCCAAGGCCGTCTTCGGCCCCGGCACCAACATCGCCCAGGCCGCCGCGGATCTGCTCGAAAAACTCAATGCCCAGCTCGGCTACGACAGCGGCGTGCAGGCGGCGGAATAGGGCACGACCTCGCCAACTCTCTCAGGTGTCATCCTCGGACTTGTTCCGAGGACCCAGCTCTCGACGAACTCGATTGCCGATTGGCTCGCGCAGCGTCCAGGACCATGGTCGCTCCTGTGGCGCGATGGACCCTCGCGACAAGCGCGAGGATGACACTGGGGATGATCACTCCGCCGGAATGACGATCGGCGTTCCCGGCGCGGGCATCGATAGTCCGCCGAGCCCCAACTGCCGCCGCGCGTCCTCGCGCAGTGCATCGATAGGCTTGCGCCGGCCTTCGGCCTCGAAGTGCCAGAACGTCCAGCCGTTGCAGGCGGCCTTGCCCTGCACCTCGGCGCCGAGGCGATGGATGGAGCCCTGCATCTGCGGAATGCTGCCCGGGAGCGCCAGCGTGCCGTCGGCGCGCACCTCGGCGCAAATCTTGCCGCGCTCGTCCCACAGGCGCTGGCCCGGCTTGATCATCTGCAGGTCTACAATCGTTCCGAACGGAACGCGTGGTTCTGCCCGTTTGGAGCGCGTCATCTCCAGCGCCGAGCCGGACAGCTGCTCCACCGCCTCAATACGCTCGGTGGCTGCCTTGGCATAGTCGGGATCGGCCTCGATGCCGATCCAGCGCCGGTCAAGGCGCTTGGCCACCGCGCCGGTCGTGCCGGTGCCGAAGAACGGGTCGAGCACCACGTCTCCCTTGCGCGTGGACGCCAGCAGAACCCGGTACAGCAGCGCCTCGGGCTTCTGCGTCGGATGCGCCTTGCGACCGCCGTCGTCCTTCAGGCGCTCAGGACCAGAGCAGATCGGAATGAGCCAGTCCGAGCGCATCTGCACGTCGTCGTTGAACGCCTTCATGGCCTCGTAGTTGAAAGTCGGCTTCGACTTCTGATCGCGCGCGGCCCAGATCAGCGTCTCGTGCGCATTGGTGAAGCGTTTGCCGCGGAAGTTGGGCATCGGATTGGTCTTGCGCCAGATCACATCGTTCTGGATCCAGAACCCGAGATCCTGCAGCGCCGCGCCGAGACGGAAGATGTTGTGATAGCTGCCGATCACCCAGAGAGCGCCGTCGGGCTTCAGGATGCGACGGCACTCGCTGAGCCAGGCGCGAGAGAAACGGTCGTAGTCGGCGAAGCTCGCGAAGCGGTCCCAGGCCTGGTGCACGCCGTCGACAACGGTGTTGTTAGGACGCAGGAGATCGCCGTCGAGCTGCAGATTGTAGGGAGGGTCGGCGAAGACCAGGTCAACGCTGGCCGACGGCAGGCGGGCAAGCTCGGCAAGGCAATCGCCCTTGAGAACGCAATCGACAGGCACGGAGGAACGCTGACTGCGACGCTGAACCATACGGATTCTCGACACTCACTGAACGCTGACGCGACTGGACATGCGCGGACAGACGCCGCGCATGTTCACCATACACTCAAATCTTCGATCGCGTTGCGCCTGCACCCACGTGAAGGGAGCGGCCGCGAACGGCCGCGCCCACCTCAGCGCCTCAGCGCGCGTGGTTATGCCGCCCGCACGGGTACGAAGGCGTAGCCTTTGCCGTCCTTCTTGATTGTGCCCGCGCCCGGCATGCCGAAATGATAGCCCGTGACAACGGCCTTGTCGGCAACGGCACGATCGAACGTCTTGCGCCGGTTCTGCTCGGCCAGGTTGGCATCGGCATCGGATGCGGCCTGCCATTCGGGGTTCTTGACGAATAAGTAAGGCATGATGGCCACGTCGCCGAGCACAATGAGCTGCCTGCGACCGGAGCTCAGCACGTAGCTCATGTGACCCGGTGAGTGGCCATTGGTGTTAATGGGCTTCACGCCGGGCACCACCTCCTTGTCGCCCTCATACTGCCGCATGTTTTTCCAGCCGGGGAACACCGCCTGAATGCGCTTGGCCGCCCCAGCGGTGACCGAAGGATTGGTCCAATACTTGTACTCGCTGGCGGGAACGATGATCTCCGCGTTCGGAAAAATCTGGGCGTTGGTGTCCTTGGCCATAAGGCCTGAGATGTGGTCGCCGTGGAAATGCGTGACGATGATCGTTGAGATCTTCGCCGGATCGATTCCCGCCTTCTTCATCAGGTCATTCTTGACGATGAGACCGGCCGTGGCCTGCAGCTGTCCGCCCGTGCCCGAATCGAACAGGATCGTCTTGCCTTTGAGTTTGACCACGGTAACGGTGTAGGAATTGACTATGTTTTCGTCCGAAAGGCCCACCGCCCTCTGTGCGGCTTTGGTCTCGTCGACTGTCGCATTCTTTATGAAGTTCGGATCATGCGCTCTCGGCGCGATCCCGTCGAAAAGCTGGATGACCTCGATGTCGCCGACTTTGAACTTTGCAAAGCCCTTGTCGTAAAGTGCCTGTGGTGCCCCGATGGGGTTTGACGGCGTCGCCTTCTGCGCACCTGCCGGCTGAACGAACGCCAGCGGCCCGTCGAGGCCGAAGCCCGCACCGGCGGCTGCCGCCGAAATCACGAACTGGCGCTTGGAAATGCTCTGCATTGGACGTTCTCCCTTTTTGTCCATGACCCGCTTCCCGCAACGGACCGTAAACAGGCGATACCCGCGCAAGAAAGACAAGCATTTGGCACTCACGAGGATGTGATGATCAGCTTACGGCGCAGCGTCAGCGATAGAGCCGCGCGATCATGCCAGTCGGCACACGCAGATGGTGCAGTGCGAGACAGGAGAGGCTACGCACACCGTCGCGAAGATTGCTGCCGCGGCGGGCGCGCTCGGCATTCCTGATGGCACGTGCCCGAAAGATGACGGTGCGACGCCTGCCGATGCGCCGCATGAAATCGACATCCTCCATCAAGGACAACGGTTTGTAGCCGCCGAGCTCGCGATAGAGCCGGCGCGGAATGAGCAAGCCCTGGTTGCCGTACGGCATGCGCAGCAGCGCCCAGCGCGCCGCTACGCCGAGTTCGGCAAGACGCGAAACAAATCCCGGCTCGTCGATCGAAAACCTGAACGCGGCAGCTGCCGCCGGCCGCGCGCCGCTGTCCACGCGCTCCATGAAATTCGTCGCCTCGCGCTCCCAGCCAAGTTCCAGGATGGTGTCGGGATGCAGGAACAGCATCCACGGCATGCGCGCTTTGTCGGCGCCGGCCGCGAGCTGCCGCCCGCGCCCCGGAGCCGAGCGGACGAGCGTCGCTCCGGCCTGGTCGATGATTTCCGCAGTGCGGTCGCTGGACCCGCCGTCGACGACAATCACCTCGCGCACGATGCCCTCGACCGTCGGCGTGACAAGCGCCGTCAGACAGGCGGCCAGCCCTTTTTCGGAATTCAGCGTCGGAACAATGACGGTGATCATGCGGCCCCCTCAGCGCGCCGGACTTTAGCTGCAATGGCCGGCATCCTCAACGCACAGACACGAATGTTCTTTTTTTGTTCTCATGGTGTGGTAGTGTGCACGCCGCTGAAGGGAGGCGTGATATGGCGGACAACGATGCCCGGAGTTCCGACCACCCGGCGGCCGTCGAAGACGGGCGTCGGCGGGGGCGGGGCGCGCGTTCCAATCGCGCGAGCCGGTACGACAGCCAAAAGCCGGAGACATTCGACGACGGCTGGGAAACGCTCGGCACGCTCGATGCCTTCAAAACGCACGTAAGCGCCGAGCGCGCCAAGAGCATCATCACCACCAACGACAGCCCGGACATCAGCTTCTCACAGTCGATCAATCCTTATCGCGGCTGCGAGCATGGCTGCATCTACTGCTTCGCCCGCCCGACACACGCCTATCTCGGGCATTCTCCGGGGCTCGATTTCGAAACCCTTCTCTATGCCAAGGTGAACGCGGCGGAGTTGCTGGAGAAGGAGCTGGCGCACCCACGCTACCAGCCCAAGGTCATTGCGCTCGGCACGGTCACCGATCCGTATCAGCCCATCGAGCGCAAGCACGGCATTACGCGGCAGGTACTGGAGGTGCTGGAGAGCGCAAGGCACCCGGTGGGCATTGTCACCAAGTCAGCGGGCGTAGTCCGTGACCTTGACATTCTCGCGCGCATGGCCGAGCGCGATCTTGTCAAGGTCGCCATCTCGGTCACGAGCCTGGACCGGCGCGTCGCCCGCAGCATGGAGCCGCGCGCCGCAACGCCGCCCAAACGCATCGAGGCCATCCGCCAACTGACCAGCGCCGGCGTACCCGTGGCCGTGATGACCGCGCCCATTATCCCCGGGCTCAACGACAGTGAGATGGAGACGATTCTGGAAACGGCTCGGGACGCCGGCGCCGAATCGGCCGGATACGTGCTCCTGCGCCTTCCCTTGGAGTTGAAGGAGTTGTTTCGCGAGTGGCTGGAAACCGACTTCCCCGACCGGGCGGCGCGCGTCATCAATATTTTGCGCTCGATGCATGGCGGCAAAGACTACGTGGCGGAATTCGGCATTCGCCAGCGCGGGACCGGGCCCTACGCCGAGCAGATCGGCGCGCGCTTCCGGCTGGCGCTCAAACGGTTGCATCTTAACGAGCGCAATCTTGAGCTCAGAACCGACTTATTCCGACGGCCGGTGCGCCACGGTGGCCAGATGCCCCTGCTGTAGAAAGGGAGCTTTGACGCTCCACCCCGAATCCATTGAAGCTCCCTGCCGGCAGGGGGCACGGGGACATGACGGCAACGTTCGAGCTCGAGGGCATCGAGCTGAAGCTGGCGGGTGGGCCGGTGGCAGGCATCGATGAGGCCGGACGCGGGCCTTGGGCCGGCCCAGTGGTTGCAGCAGCCGTGGTTCTGGACCCGGCGCGCATTCCTGACGGTATCAATGATTCAAAGGCCCTCGAGCCCGAAGACCGGGAAGCTATCTACGTGCGGCTGATCGAGGCCGCCGAGATCGGCGTAGGCATTGCCGACGTGCACCGCATCGATCGCGACAACATCCTCAATGCCACCATGTGGGCGATGGCGCAGGCCGTACGAAAGTTGCGCAACAAACCGCGCCTGGCGCTGATCGACGGCAACCGCGCGCCCGATCTGCATTGCCAGACGCGCACCGTGGTCGGCGGCGATGCCAAGTGCCTGTCGATCGCGGCGGCGTCCATCGTCGCCAAGGTCACGCGCGACCGCCTGATGATCGCGCTCGGCCTGGAGCTGCCCAACTATGGCTTTGAGCGGCACAAGGGCTACGGCACACCCGAGCATCAGACCGCCATCGGCCGTCACGGCGTCACGCCGCATCACCGCCGCTCGTTCCGGCCCGTGCAGATGGCACTCGGGCTGGAGTAGAGCCTTGCTCAAGCCACCGCCCGCACGACCGCGGCGGCATCCTCGAGCGACTCCAGGCGCCAGCAATCGCGGATCACCGCGGCCGTCTTGTCCGGCGTCAGCACGTCTTCCGCCAAGCCTTCGAACTTGATCTCGATCTCACGATCGGTCATCGGCCGATCCTTGCTGCCGATGCAGTGCGCCACCTGCTTCTTCAGCGTGGACCCGTCGCGGAGGGTGATCGTGATGTCGGTCGCATCGGGCGCAACGCCTGGATCGGCGACGGCAGTGATGCGCTCGCGCAGCGCCACGATATCCTGGTCGGCAATGGCGGCTTCGGTGCCTTCCGCGACCCCCGCCTTGCCGCGCAGGAGAGCCGCGGCGACCCACTGATAGAGGCTTACCTGGCCTTCGAATTCGTCCCTGGGGTGGCGGCGATCGCACAGCGCCAGCGCAGTCGGATGGGCCTTGATGTGTACCGTCTCGATGGCGTGGGCATCGATGGCCGTCTCGCCCTTGAGCTGCAGGCAGCCATCGATCATCGGTTGAACGACGATGCCGCACGGATACGGCTTGTACGTGTTGCCGAGGATCTCGAAGCGCTCGCCGAACGCACCGGCCAGCACCGACAGTTCGGTTTGCTGGGCAAAGCATTCCGCGAAGCCGTGTCTCCCCTCGATGCTCTGCTCGGAGGCCGTAATGCCGCCCTGTGCCAGGATGGCCGCGCGCAGCCCGACCTGGCTCGCGTGCGCCGGCATCATCCCCGTACACATCGTGCCGATCATGGCTCGGACGCCTGCGGCCTGCGACGCGGCGATGCCGATGGCGCGGCGCATCGCGCGCGCATCGAGCTGCAGAAGCTTGCCCGCCGCAACGGCCGCGCCGATGCCGCAAGTGATGCCGGTCTGTGACCAGGCGATGTTAGCCTTGGCCGGCGGCACCGAGATCGCCTTGCTCAGCCGGCACACGACCTCTACACCCAGCGTAAAGGCTGTGAGGAGGTCGCGCCCGTGAGTCGGTCTGCGCTCGGCCAGTGCCAGCACCGCGGCCATGATCGGACCACCCGGATGTACGATCGCCTCGGCATGGGTGTCATCAAAACTGTAGATGCTGGAGCTCAGGCAGTTGATGAGGCTGGCCGTCAGGATATCCGACTTGCGCCCACGCCCGATGAGCGTTGCCTGCCCTTCGCCCGCGAACGGCAGCAAGGCCGCCTCGGTAAGCGCCACCGCGTCATGCTGCGATCCGCCGACTGTGCAGCCGACGATATTGACGAAGGTGCGCAGTGCTTCGCGACGAACGGGTGCCGGCAGAGAGTCTGCCGTCGTCGCAAGCACGTAGTCGACCACGCGGCTGGTGGCATCGGTCGTTGTCGGCATCGCGGAGGCATCCTTGAAGGGAGGCCCAGGCGCGTTGTGCATGGCACCCGCCTGGGCTACGTATCGCTACAGCATAACACATTGGAGTGAGTGAGATGGATCTTGGGCTCAAAGGCAAGGCGGCGGTCATCACCGGGGCGAGTCGCGGCATCGGCGAGGCCATCGGGCGCGTACTCGCCGAGCACGGCGTCGATGTCTGTCTGGTGGCCCGCAGCAAGGACGATCTGGAGAAGGTCGCCGCCGGCATCAAGGCCAAGACCGGACGGCGCGTCGCAACCTATGTGGCCGACCTCAGCGATCCAAAAGCACCCGAGGCCGCGGTCAAGACGGCTGTCGACACCTTCGGCCGCCTCGACATTCTCATCAACAACGCCGGCGCCACCAAGCGCGGCGACTTCTTCACGCTGACCGAGGAGGATTGGACCTCGGGCTTCGGCTTGAAGTTCTACAGCGCAGTGCGCATGACGCGAAATGCCTGGCCGCACCTCAAGGCGAGCAAGAACGGAGCGATCGTCAACGTCATTGGCATCGGCGCTCGCGTGGCTTCGGCGGAATTCACCATCGGCGGGTCGGTCAACAGCGCACTCGTCAATTTCACCAAGGCGACGGCTGACATGGGCCAGTTCCAGGGCGTGCGCGTCAACGCCATGAACCCCGGACATGTCCAGACCGGC
>CADEFX010000159.1 GCA_902826715.1 uncultured Hyphomicrobiales bacterium
GATGCTGGCCATATTCCTGTAGCGCTGAAGCCGCAGGTTGCCTCGCTGAATCTTGACCCGGCCGTATGCTGAGCTAGGGTGGACCATCGCGACGAGGTCGCGCGGACACGCCGCAGACCAAGACCTAACAGTCTGTTTACATGGTCATTCTGAACAAAATCTATACCCGCACCGGCGACGACGGAACCACAGCACTCGGCACAAGCGAGCGCGTGCCGAAATATGCGCTGCGCGTCGCCGCCTATGGCACGACGGATGAGACCAATGCCGCGATCGGTGTAGCCCGCCTTCATCTCTCCGTTGAGCCAACCGTGGATGCGATGCTCGCGCGCATCCAGAACGACCTTTTCGATCTCGGAGCCGACCTTTGCGTACCTGATCGCGGCACCAGGCCCGATTACAGGCCACCCGTCACGGCGGCGCACGTCAAGCGGCTTGAGGACGAAATCGACGAGATGAATGCGGAGCTGACGCCGCTGCGCTCGTTCGTTTTGCCTGGCGGAACCGCGGCCGCTGCCCATCTGCACGTCGCCCGAACCGTGTGTCGCCGCGCCGAAAGGCTCATCGCTGAGCTCGCCGCCGATCCCAACGAGCCGGTCAACGCTTCGGCCGTCAAATATATCAATCGCCTGTCGGATTTTCTCTTTGTGGCGAGTCGCTATGTCAACGACCGTGGCAAACGCGACGTTCTCTGGGTGCCCGGTCAAAACCGCTAAAGCGTCGCCAGAAGGGCTCCCCGCCGTGTTCGTTCCCATCTACGACGATAATCCGCTACGGACGATCCGCGCGCCGATCGTGACGATCGCGCTGATCGTGCTCAACGTCGTGATCTACCTGCTGGAGCTGTCGCCGCAGGGCCAGATCTCAGCGGCGAGCTTCGCGATCATTCCGCAGGAGCTGTTTCAGGTCAGCGTGTTTGGCGGCCCGGCCAACGGCGCGCTCGACGCTTTGGCTATCCCGGAAAGCTACACGCTGCTCACGTATATGTTCCTGCACGGCGATCCCTTTCACCTCGCTGGGAACATGTTGTTTTTGTGGGTCTTTGGCGACAACATCGAAGACGCCATGGGACATCTGAAGTATCTGGTATTTTACCTCGCATGCGGGATCATTGCCGGGCTCATGCACGCCGTCGTGGTGCACTTCTGGTCGCCCGATATGGCTCAGGTTCCGCTCATCGGTGCCAGCGGCGCTGTTGCTGGCGTGATCGTCGCCTATCTTATGCTGCATCCGCACGTACGCGTTTGGATCCTCGCGTTCCGCTTCATCCCGCTCCACATCTCGGCGATGTTTGCGCTCGGCGCCTGGATCTTGACGCAGTTCGCTATGTTGCTCATTCCCAACGTCGGACCCGTGGCGTGGTGGGCTCATGTTGGCGGCGTCCTTGCCGGCGCTATTTTACTTCCTTTCATGCGCCGTCCGGGCGTCGCCCTGTTCGGGCGCAAGCCTGAATCGGCCGCCTGAATTTTCATTCGCCGACGGTCCATTGGCACCTGTTTGCGTGACCAATTGACACCGATTAATGGGGCGCCTACGGTCCCGTTCGCACCTGCGAGACGCCCCCTCTGCCCATTCCCGGGGCAAAATGCCTCAATGTGCGGCGGAGGATCGCACCGCAACATGTTGCGCGTATACTCGGTCGCCTCGCGGCCGCGGTTTGAACTTTCTGGGAGCCGTTACGCAATGAAGGTCCTCGTGCCCGTCAAGCGGGTGGTCGACTACAACGTGAAAATTCGAGTCAAGGCCGACGGCTCAGGTGTTGAGCTTGCCAACGTCAAGATGTCGATGAACCCCTTCGATGAGATTGCGGTCGAGGAGGCGATCCGGCTCAAGGAGAAGGGCGTGGTGACGGAAATCGTCGCCGTCTCGATCGGGCCATCGAAGGCCCAGGAGACCATTCGCACGGCGCTGGCCATGGGCGCAGATCGCGGCATCCTCGTGGAAACCGGCGACGCGCCAGTCGAGCCGCTCGCGGTCGCCAAGCTGCTGAAGGGAATTGTCGACGCCGAAAAGCCGGGCCTCGTCATTCTCGGCAAGCAAGCAATTGACGACGATTGCAATCAGACCGGACAGATGCTGTCTGCGCTTCTCGGTTGGTCGCAAGGTACGTTCGCCTCGAAAATTGTGATCGAAGGTGAAAGCGCACTCGTGACGCGCGAAGTCGATGGCGGCCTTGAGACCGTGAAGCTAAAACTGCCGACCATCGTCACCACCGATTTGAGGCTCAACGAACCTCGTTACGCGTCGCTCCCCAACATCATGAAGGCGAAGAAGAAGCCGCTCGACATCAAGAAGCCCGGTGATTTCGGCGTTGACGCCGTGCCGCGGTTGAAAGTCCTGAAGACCACTGAACCCGCGGGCCGCAAGGCCGGCGTCAAGGTGGCCAACGCGGCCGAACTCGTGTCCAAGCTCAAGAATGAGGCGGGGGTGATCTGATGGCCGTTCTCCTTCTTGCAGACCACAACAACAAGGCCCTTGGCTCGGCCAATGCCAAAGCGATGACCGCTGCCAAGGCGATTGGCGGAGAGGTGCATGTGCTCGTAGCCGGCGCCGATTGCAAAGGCGTGGCCGAGGCCGCCGCCAAACTCGGCGGCGCCAGCAAGGTCCTGCTGGCGGAGAGCCCGCAACTTGCCAATGCGTTGGCCGAGGAAGTTGCCGCCCTCATCGTACCGATGATGACCAAATACGACGCCTTGGTCTCGGCCGCGACGGCGTCAGGCAAGAACGTGCTTCCGCGCGTTGCCGCCGTGCTTGACGTGATGCAGATCTCCGATATCACGAAAGTCGTCTCAGCCGATACGTTCGAGCGCCCGATCTACGCCGGCAACGCCATCCAGACCGTGCAATCTCCTGAGGGCAAGAAGGTCATCACTGTGCGCACGGCGTCGTTCCAGGCCGTTGGCGAAGATGGAACTGCGACCATTGAACCCGTAACGGCACCGGGCGCGACAGCGTTGTCCACGTTCGAGAAGGCGGAGCTGTCCAAATCCGACCGTCCCGAGCTGACCGCTGCCAAGATCGTCATCTCGGGCGGACGCGGCATGCAATCTGGCGACAACTTCACGAAATACATCGAGCCTGTCGCCGACCGTCTCGGCGCGGCGATGGGCGCGAGCCGCGCCGCGGTCGATGCCGGCTTCGTGCCGAACGATTTCCAGGTTGGGCAGACCGGCAAGGTCGTAGCGCCGGAGCTCTACATCGCTGTCGGCATCTCGGGCGCAATCCAGCACCTCGCCGGCATGAAGGACTCCAAGGTCATCGTCGCCATCAACAAGGACGCAGAGGCACCGATCTTCCAGGTTGCCGACTACGGCCTCGTGGGCGACCTCTTCCAGGTACTGCCGGAACTCGAAGCTGAACTCAAAAAGGCAGGACACTAACTCTTGCGCAAAGGAGCAGCCGTCATGGATGTGGCGGTGAAGTCGAAGAAATCGGGTGCAGCGGGCACTGCGTCCAGTGTTCGCAAGGTTGGCATCATCGGCGCCGGCCAGATGGGCAGTGGCATTGCCCACGTGGTGGCGCTCGCCGGCTACGCCGTGGCCATGAACGACCTCAAGAAGGAGGCCGTCGAAAAGGCGCTCGGCGTTATCCGCAAGAACATGACGCGGCAGGTGTCACGCTCGTTGATCACCGAGGGCGACATGGAAGCGGGGCTGCAGCGCATCTCCTTCGCGCCGTCGTTCAAGGAGCTGGGCGATTGCGATCTCGTCATCGAGGCCGCGACCGAGGAAGAAGCTATCAAGCGCAAGATCTTCGTTGATCTCTGCCCGCACCTGAAGAAGGACGCCATGGTGGCGTCCAACACCTCGTCGATCTCGATTACGCGTCTGGCCGCCACAACGGATCGTCCCGAACGCTTCATCGGCATGCATTTCATGAATCCGGTGCCGCTGATGCAGCTTGTGGAGCTGATCCGCGGCATTGCCACCGAGGACGAAACGTTCGGTAACGCCCGCGAGTTCGTGGCCAGTCTCGGCAAGACCATTGCCGTGTCGGAGGATTTTCCGGCCTTCATCGTCAACCGTATCCTGCTGCCGATGATCAACGAGGCCGTCTACACGCTGTATGAGGGCGTTGGCACCGTCGAGGCGATCGACAAGGCCATGAAGCTAGGCGCCAACCACCCCATGGGACCGCTGGAGCTGGCGGATTTCATCGGCCTCGATACCTGCCTTTCGGTAATGCAGGTGCTGTATGAAGGGCTGGCCGATTCCAAGTACCGGCCGTGTCCATTGCTGGTGAAATACGTCGAGGCCGGCTGGCTCGGCCGTAAGACGCAGCGCGGCTTTTACGACTACCGCGGCGACAAGCCCGTGCCGACGCGCTGACGCGGCGCAGTCCGTTACAACCAGCTACATATGAATTGCGCGTTTGCCGACAGACAGCGCCGCTTCCTTCGTGGCCTCTGTGAGTGTCGGATGCGCATGACATGTGCGCGCCAGATCTTCCGCTGAACCACCAAACTCCATGATGACGGCTGCCTCTGCGATCATTTCGCTCGCCTGAGCCGCGATGATATGCACGCCGAGAATGCGATCCGTCTTTGCGTCGGCGAGAACCTTGACGAAGCCGTCCGTGGTCTTGTTGACCTTGGCGCGGCCGTTCGCGGTAAGCGGAAATTTTCCGATCTTGTACTCGATGCCCCCCGCCTTGAGGTCTTCCTCGCCCTTGCCGACGGACGCGACCTCGGGGAACGTGTAAATGACATTGGGAATGACGTCGTAGTTCACGTGACCGGCCTGGCCCGCCAGGATCTCCGCGACGGCCATGCCTTCGTCCTCGGCCTTGTGCGCGAGCATGGGCCCCGCGATCACATCACCAAGCGCATAAATGCCCGGGACGTTCGTCTGATAGTGCGCGTCGACCACGATGCGCTTGCGGTTGTCGAGTGCCACTCCCGAGCGCTCCAGCCCTAAGCCTTCAGTGTAGGGCACGCGCCCGATCGAGACGAGAACGACATCAGCCTCAACGGTCTCGGCATCGCCGCCCTTGGCCGGTTCGATGGTCACCGCATGCCCGGCCCCGTTGCGCGCCACTTTCGTGACTTTGCTGCCGAGCCGGAAGGTCATGCCCTGCTTCGCCAGGATGCGCTGCGTGGTGCGCGCCACATCCAGGTCCATGCCCGGCAGGATGCGATCCAGAAACTCGACCACCTGCACCTGGGCCCCTAGTCGCCGCCAGACTGAGCCGAGTTCCAGCCCGATGACGCCTGCGCCGATGACCAGCATTTTCTTCGGCACTTTGGGCAGCCCAAGCGCGCCGGTCGAGGAAACCACCGTGTCTTCGTCGATCTCGATGCCGGGCAATCGCGCCACGTCCGAGCCTGTCGCAATGACGATGCTCTTAGTTTCAATCTGCTGGCGGTCGCTGCTGTTCAGCACGACCCCGACCTTGCCGGGGCCGATGATCGTGGCCGTACCCTGATAGGTGTCGATCTTGTTCTTCTTCATCAGGAACGCAACGCCGTCGACGTTGCCCTTTACCCCCTCGTCCTTGAAAGCCAGCATCTTGGCAAGGTTGAGCTTCGGTTGCGCCTCGATGCCCATGGCAGCGAAGCCATGCCCGGCGTCCTCGAAGGCCTCCGAGGCATGCAGCAGTGCTTTCGATGGGATGCACCCGACGTTGAGGCACGTGCCGCCAAAGGTCGAACGCTTTTCGATGACGGCAACCTTCAGCCCGAGTTGCGCCGCACGGATGGCGCAGACATAACCACCGGGACCTGTACCGATGACGACAACGTCGTAGGCACTCACGACAATATCCTTTGTGTTATCGGATCAACATCAAACATCGAGCAGGAAGCGCCGTGGATCTTCCAGGCATTCCTTGACGCGCACCAGGAACGTCACCGCTTCGCGGCCATCGACGATGCGGTGATCGTAGCTCAGCGCCAGATACATCATCGGCTTGATGACCACCTGGCCGTTGCGGGCGACCGGGCGCTCCTCGATACGGTGCATGCCGAGGATACCCGACTGCGGCGCGTTGAGGATCGGCGTCGACAGCATGGAGCCGTAAACGCCGCCGTTCGAAATGGTGAAGGTGCCGCCCTGCATCTCCTCGATGCCGAGCTTGCCGTCGCGCGCGCGTTTGCCGAAGTCGGCGATGGACATCTCGATCTCGGCCAGAGACATGCGGTCGGCCTCGCGCACCACCGGCACGACCAGACCGCGTTCCGTGCCGACAGCCACTCCGATGTGGTAGTAGTTCTTGTAGACGATGTCGCCGCCGTCGATCTCAGCGTTAACTGCCGGAACCTCTTTCAGAGCCGTCAGGCATGCGCGCACGAAGAAGCCCATGAAGCCGAGTTTCATGCCGTGGCGTTTTTCGAACAGGTCCTTGTATTCCGAGCGCAACCTCATGACCTCGCTCATATCGACATCGTTGAATGTCGTGAGCATCGCCGCCGTGTTCTGAGCGTCCTTGAGGCGGCGGGCAATGGTCTGCCGCAGGCGCGTCATCTTCACACGCTCTTCGCGCGCCGCGTCGTTGGGCAGCGATGGTGCCCGCATCTGCTGCGTCGTCACCGGCACCTGAGTGGTCGAGACGACGGGAGTGGCGCTTTGCGATGCTGCGGGCGTCGAGCTTCGGGTTGACACAGCCGTGGCAACATCTTCCTTGAGAACCTGCCCGCGCCGGCCCGATCCCTGGACATCGCCGACCGAGATCCCGCTCTCTTCCATCATCTTGCGGGCCGATGGGGAGGGCGGCATGTCGCCGTTGGTGGCCCCGCGCGCGGCCGTATCAACCGAGCGTGCCGTCGCAGCCGTCTGCTCTTGCGCCGCCGCTGCGGGCTGAGGCTTGGCTGCCGGCGCATCGCTCTTGACCGCCGGCTTTGTTGGCGTCGTTGCGGCCGCGCCTTCGTTGATGGATCCGAGCACGGCACCGACGGCCACGGTCGTTCCTTCCGGCACCTTAATGTCAGACAGAACACCGGATACGGGCGAGGGGACTTCGACGGTCACTTTGTCCGTCTCCAGCTCGCAGAGCGGTTCGTCGACCTTTACCGCGTCGCCCGCAGCCTTGAACCATTTCCCAACCGTCGCCTCTGTGACCGACTCTCCCAGCGAAGGTACTTTGATCTCGACTGCCATGCCCGCCTCTTTCTTCTGGATCAGACTGCCAGAGCCTGTCCCAGCAACGCCTTCTGTTCCTGACTGTGCTTGCTGGCGAGGCCGGTGGCCGTCGCAGCCGATGCCGGACGCCCGGCGTAGGTGGCACGCTTGACCTTGGAGTCGATGCGCTCCAGCACCCATTCCAGGTTAGGCTCGATGAAACTCCAGGCGCCCATGTTCTTCGGCTCTTCCTGGGCCCAGACGAAGTCCGCCTGTGGGAAGCGTCCCAGTTCATGCATAAGGGCGCGGGCTGGGAAGGGATAAAGCTGCTCGACACGCATCAGATAGACATTGTCGATCCCCGCCGCTTCGCGCGCGTCGTACAGATCGTAATAGACTTTTCCCGAGCACAGCACGACGCGCCGGATCTCGCCGTCCGGCCGAAGCTTGATCGTCTGGCCGGGCAGGTGCTGGGCATCGTCCCACAGCAGGCGATGGAAGCTGGTGCCCGTCGCCATATCCGCTAGATCCGAGACAACCCGCTTGTGCCGCAGCAGCGACTTCGGCGTCATGAGGATCAGCGGCTTGCGGAACTTGCGGTGCATCTGCCGGCGCAGGATGTGGAAGTAGTTGGCGGGCGTCGTGCAGTTGGCGACCTGCCAGTTGTCCTCGGCCGCGCTTTGCAGATAGCGCTCGAGACGCGCGGACGAGTGCTCCGGTCCCTGTCCTTCATAGCCATGCGGCAGGAGGCAGACGAGGCCCGACATGCGCAGCCACTTGCGCTCGCCCGACGCCAGGAACTGATCGAACACGACCTGCGCGCCGTTGGCGAAATCGCCGAACTGCGCTTCCCATATGGTGAGCGCATTTGGTTCGGCCAGCGTATAGCCGTACTCGAACGCCAGCACGGCCTCTTCCGATAGCATCGAGTTGATGACCTCGAAACGGGCCTGGTCCGGCGCGACATACTTCAGCGGCGTGTAGCGGCGCTCCGTTTCCTGGTCGATGAGCACGGAATGGCGATGCGAGAATGTCCCCCGCTCCGTGTCCTGACCCGACAAGCGAACCGGGAAGCCTTCCTTCAGCAGCGTGCCGAGCGCCAAGTGCTCGGCCATGCCCCAATCGACGCCGGTGCCGCTCTCGACCATCTCGCGCCGGCGCTCCAGCAGGCGCTGGATCGTCTTATGCGAATTGAAATCCTGCGGCACCGCAGTTATGCGCCGGCCGACTTCTTTCAGCACATCGATCGCCACGCCGGTATCGCCGCGGCGCGCCTCATCATCAGCAAAGCCGATGGCTGACCAGCGGCCGTCGAGCCAGTCGGCCTTATTTGGCTTATAGCCCTCGGACGCCGCGAGCTCTTGGTCGAGATGGCCGCGGAACGACGCCTGCATGCCGTCGACTTCCTCCCGGGTGAGGACGCCGGACTCGACGAGCTGCTTGGAATAGATCTGGACCGCCGTCGGATGCGACCGGATCTTGCGGTACATGATCGGCTGCGTAAACGCCGGCTCGTCCGATTCGTTGTGGCCGAAGCGGCGGTAGCAGACCATGTCGACGACGACGGGCTTCTGGAAACGCTGGCGGAATTCGATCGCGATTTTGGCGACGTGCACCACCGCTTCCGGATCGTCGCCGTTCACATGGAAGATCGGCGCTTCCACCATCTTGGCGACATCGGAGCAATAGGGCGAGGACCGCGAGTTGCGCGGGGCCGTCGTGAAGCCGATCTGGTTATTGATGATGAAGTGCACTGAGCCGCCGGTACGGTGTCCCTTGAGGCCAGACAGGCCGAAGCATTCAGCGACGACACCCTGACCAGCGAAAGCTGCGTCACCGTGAATCAGCAGCGGCAGCACAGGCGTGCGCTGCCCCGGCGCGCAGCCATGCTGATCCTGCTTGGCGCGAACCTTGCCGAGCACGACCGGGTCCACGATCTCCAGGTGCGAGGGATTGGCCGTCAACGACAGGTGCACGCGGTTGCCGTCGAACTCGCGGTCTGACGACGCTCCCAGGTGATACTTCACATCGCCCGAGCCCTCGACATCGTCCGGCTTGAACGAGCCACCTTTGAATTCGTTGAACACCGCGCGATGCGGCTTGCCCATCACGTTGGCCAGCACATTGAGGCGGCCGCGATGCGCCATGCCGACGACGATCTCTTTCAGGCCGAGTTGGCCCCCGCGTTTGATGATCTGCTCGAGCGCGGGCACGAGCGACTCGCCGCCATCCAGGCCAAAGCGCTTGGTGCCGGTGTACTTCACATCGGCGAATTTCTCGAAGGTCTCCGCCTCGATCAGCTTGTTGAGGATGGCCTTCTTGCCCTCGGCGGTGAAGTTGACTTCCTTGTCGGGCCCCTCGATGCGCTCCTGAATCCAGGCCTTCTGCTGTGGATTGGTGATGTGCATGAACTCGACGCCGATATGCCGGCAATACGTGCGGCGTAAAAGACGCAGGATCTGCCGAACAGTTGCGATCTCCAGGCCTAGCACCTTGTCGATGAAGATCGGCCGGTCGAGGTCGGCTTCCGTAAAGCCGTAGGTCTCGGGCTTGAGCTCCTTGTGCACCTTGCGGTCAGCAATGCCGAGCGGATCGAGATCCGCCGCCAGATGGCCCATGACGCGGTAAGCGCGGATCAGCATCAGCGCGCGCAGGCTGTCCTGCGTCGCGCGAAACGAGGCGGCAGGCGACAGCTCAAGGCCGGACACCTGAGCCCGCTGGGCGAGCTTGTCGCGCACATCGCGCTCGGCGGCACCATAGTCCCCTGTGAAGGCAGCAATCAGCTCGCCGTTGGCTTGCATATCCTGGATCGGACGCGCCCATGACGGCCCGGCCGCCTCGGCCTCGGCGCGTCCCTGCTCCTCCTGCAGGCTCTGGAAGAACAGCCGCCACTCGTCGCTGACGGAGCCGGGGTTGCGCTCGTATTGCGCCTGCATGTCCTCGATGTAGGAGGCATTAGCCCCTTGCAAAAACGAGGTGCGTGCGAAGGCGTCGTTCAAGGGCTGGCGTGACATGGCGGATCGCTGTCCGTTCGTTAGAGCGGCGGGGCAGGTCGTACGCAAAATGACAAACACCCTGGATCGGGCGCCTACCTACCACACGTGTGCATTTAGTACACAGCGAATGCTGTTTTAAGACGTGCAGAATATGCCTGAATGCAGGGCAGGGCGGCCTTTCGACACTGAAATGGATGCCGCGATGAACCGGGATTCATCCGCGCCGCAATGACGGGCTACAACCATTCTAAGGTTTGAGAACTTTCGCCAATGTCGTGCCGATGGCGGACGGGCTGTCGGCAACGCTGATGCCGGCGGAACGCATGGCCTCGAGCTTGTCCTCGGCCTTGCCCTTGCCGCCGGAAATGATCGCGCCGGCATGGCCCATGCGGCGTCCCGGCGGCGCCGTCACGCCGGCGATGAAACCGACCATCGGCTTCTTGCGGCCCTTGGCCGCTTCGCGCTTGATGAACTCGGCCGCATCTTCTTCGGCCGAGCCGCCGATCTCGCCGATCATGATGATGGAGTGGGTGTCTGGGTCGGCGAGAAACATCTCCAGCACATCGATGAACTCGGTGCCCTTCACCGGGTCGCCACCGACGCCGACCGCAGTTGACTGGCCAAGGCCGACATCGGAGCTCTGCTTGACCGCCTCGTAGGTGAGCGTGCCCGAGCGCGAGACGATGCCGACGTGCCCCTTCTTGAAGATGTTGCCCGGCATGATGCCGATCTTGCATTCGTTGGGCGTCAGGACGCCGGGGCAGTTAGGGCCGATCAGACGCGACCATGATCCGCTCAGAGCGCGCTTGACCTTGACCATGTCCATCACCGGAATGCCCTCGGTGATGCATACGATCAGCGGCATCTCGGCATCGATCGCCTCGAGGATGGCGTCAGCCGCGAACGGCGGCGGCACGTATATTGACGTGGCGGTCGCGCCGGTCTTCGTCTTGGCCTCAAGCACCGTCTCGAAAATCGGGACGTTGGCCAGCACCTCGTCGGGATGCTTGGTGCCGCCCTTGCCGGGCGCCACACCGCCGACCACCTTCGTGCCGTACTCGGCCGCCTGCCGCGTATGGAAGGTTCCCTGGCTGCCGGTGATGCCCTGGCAGATGACCTTCGTATTCTTGTCGACGATGATGGCCATGGC
>CADEFX010000160.1 GCA_902826715.1 uncultured Hyphomicrobiales bacterium
CATCACGAGGGCGAATGTCACCCAGACGGCCTTGAGCGCAGCGCCCGGCGCATAGCGCGCGATCCACGCCCCCAGAACGACGCCCGTCAGCACAGCCGGCGCAAGCCGCTTGAAGGCGTCCATATCGACACCTCCCTTGGCATTGTGCGCGGCGAATGACCGAATTGTCGTCGGCACCATCACGGCCAGCGACGTTCCGACTGCCAAATGCATGCGTACAGCCGGATCGATGCCGATGATGCCGAACACTTCGTACAGAACCGGCGCCACGATCCCGCCACCGCCGATGCCGAGCAGCCCGGCCAGGAACCCCGTGACGACCCCGGCGATCACCAGCGCCGCCACGAGCAAGCCGATCGTGCCCGGCGAAATTGCGGCGTCCATGCCTTGCCCTCTATTCCGCCGCCATGGCGTGCACGGTCGCGCGGCCTTCAGCGATATCCAGCGCGGCGCGCAGCACATCGACCGTCGCGCCGCTACCGGTCGCGTGCCGGCTCAGATGGCGGCGAAACGCGCGCGCGCGCGGCAGGCCATGATAAAGCCCGAGCACATGGCGGGTCACGTTATTGAGCCGGCCGCCGCGCTGCAGATGACCGTGCGCGTAACCGATCAGCAGCTCGAGCGTTTCGCCGCGCGATGGACGCGACGCCTCATCGCCGAATAGGCGGCGGTCCACCTCTGCCAGCACGTAGGGCGTCTGGTAGGCCGCACGCCCCAGCATGACGCCGTCAACGCGCTGCAAGTGCTGCTCTGCTTCGGCCATCGTCTCGATGCCGCCGTTGATCACGATCGTCAATTCGGGATGGGCAAGTTTAAGGCGGTAAACCCGGTCATAATCGAGCGGAGGGATCTCACGATTCTCCTTCGGCGATAGCCCCTGCAGCCAGGCCTTGCGGGCATGCACGATGAAGGTCGTCGAGCCCGCCGCCGCCACCGTGGTGATGAAGCGCTCGAGATCCGCTTCGCTATCCTGCTGGTCGATGCCGATGCGGCATTTGACCGTCACTGGAATGCGCACCCGTGCGCGCATCGCCGCCACACAGCGCCCTACGAGATCCGGGTCCGCCATCAGGCAGGCACCGAAATGACCGCCCTGCACCCGATCCGACGGGCAACCGACATTGAGATTGATCTCGTCGTAGCCGTAGCTCTCGCCGATGCTCGCCGCTTCGGCCAGCCGCTCGGGTGCGGATCCGCCAAGTTGCAGCGCCACCGGATGCTCTTGCCGACTGAAGGCGAGCAGCATCTCCCGCTTGCCGCGCAACACCGCTTCCGCAGTGATCATCTCGGTATAGAGCCGCGCATGGCGCGTGATGAGCCGATGGAAGTACCGGCAATGCCGATCCGTCCAGTCCATCATGGGCGCGACACAGAACTTATGCGATTGAGCCTGCAATATCTTCGAAACCCTTGCCTTCCAATGCACGCGGCAGTGTTTGTGCACCAACGGACGGCCTTTCGCACGCCCTTTGTACATCCCGCGGCGAGGCGGCCAGGATCGCCCGGCCGCATGGCAACAGCCGCCGATCCTTGAAACTACTCCTCGCAGCTGTCCAGCCGCATCGAGGCGGTGGCGCCGTCTGAAAGGCAAGTCCGCTCGGACCTGCGCATTGGGACAGGCGCCAAGCGTGGGACCGCACCCGGAAAGGCCGCAGTCCCACGCCCGAGCGCTTATCTAATCAACCTGCCTTCAGATGCTTGAACATGTGGCCGCGGGCCTCGTCGTCCATGTCGGTCTTGAAGGCATGCTTGTCCTTGAGTGCAATGGCCCGCGCTGCGGCCGGCCGGGCGCTGATCTCATCGACGAGGCGTTTCAGGCTCGGAAATTCCGCCCACGTCCCCTCTCCCAGCGCGAACGGGATCATGCGCGCCCAACCCCAGACATCCATGTCCACGATGGTGTAGGTCTTGCCGACCATATACGGCTGCTTGGCGAGCCGTGCATCAAGAATGCCGAAGTGGCGCTTGGCCTCGAACTGATACCGATTGTTGGCGTAGGGTATCTTTTCCGGCGCGAAATGCTTGAAATGCACGGCCTGCCCTGAGAACGGCCCGACGCCGGTCGCCACCAGCATCAGCCAGGACAGCAGTTCGCCGCGCGCAGCGGGTGTGTTGGCTGGCAGGAACTTGCCCGTCTTCTCGGCCAGGTAAAGCAGGATCGCGTTGCTGTCGAATACCGTCACGTCGCCATCGACGATCGCGGGCACTTTGCCGTTGGCATTGATGGCAAGGAACGCGGGCTTGAACTGATCCCCTCTGCGGGTGTCGACCGGAACACCTTCGTATTCGAGCCCCGCCTCCTCCAGAAACAAGGCAACCTTCGTCGGATTTGGCGAGCCGTTGTAGTAGAATTTTAACACTGGGCACCTCCGGTGCGTGATTGAATCGCCACGATGCGGGATCGGCTTTGTTTAGCTCGTTGCGGCTATTCGATGGCTAAGCAACGAGATGCCATGATCGCCTAGGGGCTTTCGCTTGTATAGGCGCATCCGCACCTGCCGGCTCGACGGCAAGGCTTACGGATGTTCCCGGACAATCCACGCATCAACCTGTCTTTAATGCGCCGTTGCAACAATCTTTAGACGGATGGGGCACTCTGGCCGTAGAGGACGGGATAGGTACCTTACATGCATCAAGCATCGCTTACTCTTCTGAGCCAAGCGCACGCTGCCGTTGCGCGCGTATTCGCCTCAGCCGTTTCCCGCATGAGTATGAAGCCCATTTCCAGCACTCATGTGAATCGGCTGGGAGCCGGCCTTATTGCGCTGACCGTCACAATCATCGCCCTGACACTCTGGTGGGATCATGCCTGGGCCATCGCACTTGGCCTCATCGGCGTGGCACTCTATGCCATGATGCTTCTGCGCGCATTGGCGGCCAAATCGCGCGAGCTCGAATTGACGCTCAATCACATGACCCAGGGCATCCTGATGGTGGCGCCGGATCGCAAGGTGCCGGTCATCAATCAGCGCGCCATCGAATTGCTCGACCTTCCCAAGTCGCTCGCATCACAGCGGGCGACGTTCGACGATATTCTTAACTTTCAGCACCAATGCCAGGAGTTCGGAAAGGACGGCGTATCGGTCCAGCCGGTCGTCTGGGATTCGATCAAGCAAGGCGGTGCCTCGACACTCCTGCCGGTCTACGAGCGCGTGCGGCCGAACGGCACAGCGCTTGAAATCCGCACCGTACCTCTCCCCGATGGCGGATTGGTCCGCACCTTCACGGACATCACCGAGCGGCGGCGCGCCGAGGGCGAAGTGCGCGCCATGGCGCTCCGCGACGAACTGACGGGCCTCGCAAATCGTGCTCGGCTTCATGAGCATCTGCAGGATGCATTTCAGCGGCTCCACCGCGCCGGGGAAGGTTTCTGCGTCATCAGTCTCGACCTCGATCGCCTCAGGGCCATCAATGATACGCTCGGCCACGCCGCCGGCGATACGCTTTTGCAGCAGGTGGCTCAGCGTCTGCTCCAGTGCGTGGACAAGAAGGACCTTGTGGCGCGCGTCGGCCTCGACCAGTTCGTCATCGTCAACGCCGACGTCGATCATCCGCTCAGCGTCATTCCTCTCGTCCAGATGCTCCTCACCACAGTCGGGGCCCCATACAGCGTCAACGGTCAGAGGTTGATTGTCGCAACGAGCATCGGTATTGCGACCGCGCCGAACGACGGTGACACGCCGGAACGGCTCATGAAGAATGCGGATCTGGCCCTCCACGCCTCCAAGAAGAATGGGCGGGCGGTTTTCTCCTTCTTCGAGCCGGAAATGCAGGTCGCCGCGGACGCAAAGGCGCGCATGGCGACGGATATGCGGGACGCACTGGCCGGCGAGCAGTTCGAAGTCCACTATCTGCCGTGGGTCAATTGCGAGACGGGGCGTATCGCCGGCTGCGAGGCCCTCGTGCGATGGCGTCATCCGAGCCTGGGGCTTATCGGTCCCAGCGAGTTCATCCCCATCGCCGAGGAGTGCGGCTTGATCGCTGCCGTCGGCGACTGGGTGTTGCGGCGTGCCACCGTAGAGGCCCGCCGGTGGCCCGAGAATGTCAGGCTGGCGGTCAACGTGTCGGCGGCGCAGTTCCTCGGCAACGACCTTTCCGGCAGTGTGCAGCAGGCCCTTTCCAACTCAGGCTTCCCGGCCAACCGCCTTGAGCTGGAGGTCACAGAGTCACTGCTGCTGTTCGAGCGCGGCGACCAGCGTGCCATGCTCCAGCAATTGAGCCGCCAGGGCGTGCACATGGCGCTCGACGACTTCGGCACGGGCTATTCGTCATTTCGCTATCTCGACCTGTTCCCTTTCAACCGCATCAAGATCGACCGCAGCTTCGTGGCCAACGTCACCAAGCGTCCGCATTGCGCCGCGATCGTGACGGCGGCCATCGAGCTTGGGCGGAACCTGGAAATGCGCACCACGGCCGAGGGCGTCGAGTCTCAGGACCACTTTGCATTTTTGAAGCAGCGCGGTTGCGAGGACGTGCAAGGCTATCTCTTCGGCAGGCCATGCCGGGGGCCGGAGCTGCTCGAGCGGCTGACGCGCTCCATCGTTGTCAATAGCGCTGCCTGATCTGTCCGGATCGGCATTTTCAATCGCACCGTTTTCCGCCTAGATTGGGGTCATGCCTGATCCACTACCCATTCACGTGATCGGCGGCGGTCTTGCTGGGTCCGAGGCTGCCTGGCAGATCGCGCAGTCCGGCTTGCGCGTTATCCTTCACGAGATGCGCCCCGAGCGCATGACGGAAGCCCACAAGACCGGCGGGCTTGCCGAGCTCGTGTGCTCCAACTCCTTTCGCTCGGACGACTGGCAGAACAATGCCGTCGGGCTTTTGCACGAAGAACTGCGGCGCACCGGCTCGCTCATCATGCGGGCGGGTGACCTGCACAAGCTTCCGGCGGGCGGGGCACTTGCGGTCGATCGTGATGGTTTTTCCGATCATGTGACGCACATCATCCAGTCCCATCCTCTCATCACCGTGGATCATTCCGAGATTTCCGATCTGCCGCCCGGCGATTGGGACAGCGTCATCATCGCCACGGGGCCGCTGACGTCCCCTCATCTCGCCTCCGCCTTACGGGCGCTGACAGGCGAAGCCGAGCTCGCGTTCTTCGATGCGATTGCCCCCATCGTCCATTTCGACAGCGTCGACCTGACGATCGCGTGGAAGCAATCGCGCTACGACAAGGCCGGACCTGGCGGCACCGGCGCCGACTACCTCAACTGCCCGATGACCGAGCAGCAGTACAATCTCTTCGTCGACGCGTTGCTGGCGGGCGAAAAGACTTCATTTCACGCCTGGGAGGCGACCACGCCTTACTTCGAAGGCTGCCTGCCGATCGAGGTGATGGCTGAGCGCGGCAGGGAAACGCTCCGCTTCGGGCCCATGAAGCCCATCGGCCTCACCAATCCTCACGAAGGCGCGCCGCGTCCTTATGCTGTCGTTCAGCTCCGCCAGGACAATGCGCTGGGCTCCCTGTGGAATATGGTCGGTTTCCAGACCAAGCTGCGGCACGGCGAGCAGACACGCATCTTCCGCATGATCCCGGGACTGGAACGCGCTGAGTTCGCGCGCCTCGGTGGTCTCCATCGCAACACCTTCCTCAACAGCCCCAAGCTGCTCGACGGACACCTGCGGCTGCGCACGCAACCGCGCTTGCGCTTTGCCGGCCAGATCACCGGGGTTGAAGGCTACATCGAGAGCGCCGCGATCGGTCTTCTCGCCGGACGGTTTGCCGCCGCCGAACGGCGCGGCGCGAACGCTATGCCGCCACCCGCCACCACCGCCCTCGGTGCGCTTCTAGCGCACATCACCGGCGGTCATATCGAGGCCATCGACACCGGCCCGCGCTCGTTTCAACCCATGAACATCAACTTCGGCCTGTTCCCGGCCGGCGAAGAACCTACGCGCGCTGCGACCGGCCGGCGCCTCAAGGGAAAGGAAAAATCGATCGCGCGAAGACAGAGCATCGCCACGCGGGCGCTGGCCGATCTCGCGGCATGGCTGGACCAGACCGCGCGCGTTGCGGCATAGCCGTTCACTGTCCCGCGCGCCGGCCCTCATATTTCGCCAGCACGCGACGCGCCTCCACAGCCACGGCATCGGCCATCGCGGCCTGTCCCTCCGCTGTCGGATGGAAGGCTCCCGAGTAGGTGCTCGCGAGCAAAATCTGGAACCATGAGAACGTCGGCAGCTTCAGCGCCCGCTGCAGCATCGACGCGCTGACGTGGAAATTGCCGGTCATGAAGGCATCGTTCGGCGTGCGGAACCAGCGCTGCCGCGACGCGTAAGGCTTCCAATCCGCCGGATTGTACGGCTGCCACTTCCCACCGATCTTGCGCGGCAGTCTGAGATCGTCCGTGGATGAGAAGGCATTTTCGCTCCACCCCGCGCAGATGCCGCGACCAAGAAAGGCGTTCGCGTGGCGGTTGACGAAGGTCCAGCCATGCTGACGGCTTGCATCCTCCATGATCGCGTCGAGCCGCGCGGCGGCCACGCCGGAATCACGTGCCTTGACCGCACTGAGCGCGAAGTCGGGCAGAACCGTCATACCGGCATGCCCGTCAGGGCACACCGAGCTGCCGTCCTCGAGCAGCGCCAGCCGCGGATAGGACGTCAGGAGAATGCGATCCGACTCCGCCCATGGAATGTGGAGAATATTGTGAAGCGCGCGGTTCAGCGACTTGTAAAAATCCTCCAAGCGGTCAAGTCGTGCAGTCGCATCGAGAAAGCCCTGCACTTCTCCGAACCAACCGCCAAGCTGGCGCAACAAAGACTCGTCGCTCAGCACCGCGTTGGCCAGAAGGCGCGAGAAGCCGACGTCGTTGCCGCCGATCGAAACCATAAGCAGGTCGATGCTGCGGGCATCGTCGGGATCGCATTTGCGCAAAACCAGCCCGCCCTTGAGCTCGGACACCTTGCCGGCCAGGTGATAGGCTTCCGGCAGATCGTGCGGACTTGCTCTCCGGCGCCCACATTGCGCCTCGGCGACGGCCGAGATCTGCGAAAGATCCGGTGGATTTGGCACCCACTCGTGGCCCTTGTACCGCAGGAACAAGCCCTGCAGGATTTCCGCGCCGGAGCAGGCATAGCTGACGAACGTAACCGCGCGATGCGGCGCCTCGATCGCGATCTGCAACGCCGCGCGCAATTGATGCGAATAGAGCGACCGATGGCAGGCCTGATCGAGCCACCGCGGATTTTCCTCGATGAAGGCCGCGTCGCCGATCTGGCGCCAGGCGCCGACCCGGGCCGGATACCCGATAAGCTGACGATCCGGCCCGACCAATCCATAGTCGGCCGCCCGCTCGCGCGAGAAGCGCACCGGCACATCGGGGTTACCTTCTCCAGCCGCGAAACTGTCGCCCATGCCCACGATGAGAAGGTCCGTTACGCGCACCGGCATCTCGGCGATCTTCACGCCGCCCACGCTGACGGCAATGTCCGCGCCGCTGGGATAGGGCACGTCCAGAACAATGGGCTGGTCGCATGGCATCGTCAGGCGGGCGACATCGGCGCGGCCCTGCTCGGGCTCCATGACCCAGGCGCAGTCGATGGTCGACGCGTCCTCGACGTCCGTCAGTTCGAACACCACACGATGCGATACCGGCAGCAGATAATCCTTCGTGCCGGGGCACTCGTGCCTGTTGCGCGACGCGTTCCAGCACGTACGCGCGGACACGGTCGCGGCCCAGCCCTGCCCTTCGTGCCGCGCCGAAAGCTCCCGCTCGGCGGCGAGGATCGGATCCTGCCGATCGTTGCCGCGCAGCGCCAGATAGGTCGCCCGGTGCATCTCCGTATCCGCGGGCTGGGTGAAAAAGCGGAACGGGTTTTCAACGCGCCACAGGACACGCGGCTCGGCCTGCGCCGACCCCGCCAGAGCCAAACCCAGCACGACCAGGAGACTGCAGAGCCTGAAGATTGCCGCCAACCGTTTCTGTCCTATTTGCTGGCCCCCGCTCAAATCCGGCCCCGCACATGGGCCCACCAGATCCGCGAAACTCTAGCGAGGGGCATCACGTCCGCAACGTCACGCAGCGGATCTGCCATACGCTCCTGAGCGCGCAAATATGGCTCAACCATGACGAGCGGAAGTAAGACCGACAGATAGCTGGGTTCCAACTGGGCACGGACAGTCAGCATCGCCGCCCTCGCCTCGTCGCGCATCGCTGCCAGAGCATCGCGCGCCTCAGCCGGTACCTCCGGCGCGCTGCCAGCCTGTGGGCTCGAGCGGCGCAGTTCCGGGCTGCGCAGGGCCAGCAGGAGGCCTCCCGGACGGCGGGCAATCCCGTAGGCCCGTCCCGCCGCACGAGCGATGGCATCGAGGTCCGCTCGGTCCGGCGCGCCCAGCACCCGCAGCGCCATGCCGAACACGGCTCCCTCGGCGCCGTCCAGGTACGCTTCAAGCGCCTGCTCGTCCGCGGCCGCCTCGACGCCCAGTTCCACCGACCTCGCATCGATCGGGCTCTGCACAAGCGACACCGGCAGGCGATGCCGCCGCATGGCGTCGCCGAGCGCATCCGCCAGCGGATGGCCCACGCTGTCTCCCCGCGCGATTGTCTCCACTGTATCGCGCCACCATTGCAGGCGGATTTCACCCGCCATGGGCTCAGTCACGATCTGGACGACACGGTTGAGCTCAGCCGAGAACGCCGCCAATGCCGCCAGATCGCCACGTACCGATTTGGGTGCCAGCAAACAGGCGAGATAGCGATCCGCCTCGCCGCTCCGCGCCGCCTCGCGTACGGCGTCGGCGATGAGGCTGCCGTCGGTGCCGCTCGTACTCATGCCTCAATAGAGGTGCGTCGCCGCAACCATCACGAACGTCACGGGGATGGACAGAACGAGATTGAGGCGCGCGAAGCGGCGCACGCGCTGACGCGCGGCCGCCTTGGCTTCGGCATCGGCCGAGCCCAGCACCGTCTGCAGATTCGGCCAGATCACGAACTGCACCAAGCCCCACATGACGGCGCCCGCAATCACACCTGACCACAGCAGCACGCTACGCATCGGCGCAATGTAGACCGCCGACGAGAACACCCACCGATCAAAAAGATATCCCGTGCTGATCATCAAAAGCACGCCCGACAGCAGCGTCAGGTGTGCCGCATGACGGAACATATGCGCCACGCGCGGCACGATCAGCTTGTGGATCACGCCGCGCCCGGCGTCATCCGCCTCGTCGAGGGCCGCGAACTGGATGAAGTTGACGAACCAGATCATGCCAACCCAGATGATCCCGCCCAGGATGTGGGTCCAGCGCAACAGGAACGAGAGGAACCCGAGCCAATCGATGCTTGGGTCGAACAGTGAGATGACGAGGATTAGCGCGCAGATGGCCAGCCCCGCCATAAGGGAGGCGGATGCGCTTGAGAGTATGCGATTCATACCAACGTCATCCCTTCAGTCGATGGCGATCAGTGCGGCCGCCACTGGCCGTCTCTCGCCGAGCAGAACATTGAACGTCCGGCAGGCAGCGCCGGTATCCATCGCCTCGAGGGCAATGCCGGCTTCGCGAAATGCGGCACGCAGCGCCGGCGATGGCAACACCTGGCGCGAGCCCGTGCCGAGCAGCAAAGATCTGGTGACGTCCTTTTCGGCAAGAACCGGCGCCAGACCTGCTGGCGTGAGTTGTTCCGGCGTCGCGACATCCCACGCTACGATGGAATTGGCAAGGCAGAGTATCGAACCGCGGTGACTCATGCCCGCGAACCTGAATCCGCCGTTGCCGTAAGCCTCGATGGGAGCGCGCCCCGGATAGCTTGCCGTTTGCGTCGCCATGCCGTTCTCCAGCTTCGGCCGCGTCAGGCCTGCTTGGCAGCCGCGTTCGGTGTCTGGGCCTTGAGGTTACTCCAATCCCGCTTCACCCCGAGATACCCCAGCAGCGGTGCGGCAATGAAAATCGACGAATAGGTGCCGATGACTACGCCAAACAGCATCGCGAAATTGAAATTGCGCAACACCTCACCACCGAAGATGTAAAGCGAGAGGAGCACGACCAGGGCCGTGACACCTGTGAGGATGGTTCGCGACAGCGTCTCGTTGATCGACAAATTGAGGAGTTCGTTCAGCTCCATGCGCTTGAACTTGCGCAGGTTCTCGCGGATCCGGTCCGAGACAACCACGGTGTCGTTGACCGAATAGCCAAGAATCGTCAGCAGCGCTGCTACGATCGAAAGGTCGAACTCGAGGTGAAACAGGGAAAACAGTCCGATCGTAAGCAGCACGTCATGCGTCAGGCCTACAATCGCTCCGACCGCGAACTGCCATTCAAACCGGAACCAGACGTAAGCGACGATCGCCAGAAGGCCAGCGGCAACCGCAATGAAGCCGGTAAATCTGAGTTCCGAAGAAACCGCAGGTCCGACCACCTCGACGCGTCGCTGCAAGTACTGATCGCCCAGCGCATCGACAACCTTCTTCAACCCCTCCTGCTGCGCGGCTTCACCGCCCGGCTGCTCTTCGAGCCGGATGAGCACGTCCGTCGGTGCGCCGAAGCTCTGGATCTGTACATTGCCGAGGCCCAGCCTGCCGAGCTTGTCGCGCAGGGACGCGATATCGGCCGGACCCGACTTCGACTGTACCTCGATCATAGAGCCGCCCTTGAAGTCCACGCCGTAGTTGAGCCCGAGCGTGAAAAACAGCGCCAGAGATAGCAGCATGCCGATGATCGACAAGATCAGGCAAAGGCCTTTGAAGCGCATGAAATCAATGCGCAGGTGGTGCGGAAAGAGATCGAAACCCTTGAAGTTCGGCAGGAAGTGCATGACAACCCTCGCCTCTAAACCGGCACTTCGAATGTTCGACGGTTGCGGCTCATGGACTTGAGCCAGATCGAGATCAGCAAACGAACGACGGTCACGGACGCAAAAATCGACGTACAGATGCCGATCGTTAGCGTCACCGCGAATCCGCGGATCGGGCCCGCGCCAAGCCAGAACATGACGATGGCGCACGCCAGCGTTGTAAGCTGACTGTCGGCAATGGTGATGAACGCCCGCGTAAAGCCGGCGTCGATCGCCGAGATCGGCGACTTGCCGTTGCGCAGCTCCTCGCGGATCCGCTCGTAGATGAGCACGTTAGCGTCCACGGCCATCGCAACACCCAGAACGAGACCGGCGATACCCGGCAACGTCATCGTCGTACCGATCAGCGACATGGCCGCGAGCGTCAGCAGAAGATGCACG
>CADEFX010000161.1 GCA_902826715.1 uncultured Hyphomicrobiales bacterium
CCCTCTCCCCATGAAGAATGGGGAGAGGGAATACAAAGAGGCTAACCTTGCTTCTTCCGCGTGGCGGGCATTTCGAACTGGGCGCCGCGCTCGACCAGCTTGACGATCTCGGTCAGGTCGCGGTCCTTGCCCCATTCGTACATGGCTTGTTTGAAAAGGTTGCGCGCCGCCTGGCAGACCCACATGGGCACGCCCAGCGCCTCGCCTTGGGCAATGGCGAGGTCCATGTCCTTTTCAATGATGTAGAACGGCGCGCCGTAGTTGAAGCTCCGGTCCAGCACGGCAATTGGCACCTTGCTGAGCGTGGCGCTGTTGCGGCCGCTGCCGGTATTGATGGCCGCGGTCATGACCTCGGGATCGAGCCCGCCCTTGGCCCCCATGACGTAAGCCTCCGCAGTGGCGGCCATGGCGACGAACGAGAGGATGTTGTTGGTGAGCTTGAGAACCTGGGCCAGACCGGGCCGGTCGCCCGCCACCGTGACGGGACCCCAGTGCGACACGAGCGGGCGGACGGCTTCAACGAGACCGGGCTGGCCCGAGATCATCACCGCCAGCGTGCCCGCGCGGGCACCGGGCGGACCGCCGCTGATGGGGCAGTCGACGAGGTCGATGCCCTTGGCCTTGAGCGCTGCGGTGAGTTCCTCCACCAGCGGCACGCCGACGGTGCAGGTATTGATGACCGTCTTGACGGCGCTGCCTTCGATCACGCCGTCCTTGCCGAGGACGACCTGCCTCAAACTGTCGAGCGTCGGCAGCGAGACGATGACGTTGGCGCAGCGGTCGGCGACATCCTTGGGGCTCGCGGCGGCACGCGCCTGACGGGCGAGCAGCGGCTCGAGCGCGGCCAAGCGATTGTCGTAGACGACGAGCGGCTCTCCGGCATCGATGAGTTTCCCGGCCATGGGCAGGCCCATGTTGCCGACGCCGATAAAACCAGTGGTCATCGCCTCTTCCTTTTCTTGGATGATTTGTTTGGCCTGAGAGGGCGAGTGTAGGACCGATCCCGGCGAGGGAAAAGGTTCTGAGGGTCGTTGCTGGCACTGGAATTCGTCCGCCATGCCACTTGTGGCGTGCATGAGGCGGCGAAAAAGGCGCCCGGCGAAGCGGACGCACCAGGCATGACCGCTCGCGCGCGGTTACGGCGGGGAAGACCAACACCTCGCTGGGGGCAGCCGTGACCGGCCTAACCTCACGCGGCGTGCTCGATGCGGTCTGCGAGTTCCTGGAGGAGCGGCGGCAGGATCGGGCTCTCTTCCTTCAGGTAGCGGACGAGCGCCCGCTCGTTGTCGTCGAGCTTGCCGCTGGAGCCGAGCCGGCCCGCAAGCCAGGCGGCGTCGGCATCATCCAGCGTCTCGCTGGTGATGATCTCGAGACGCTGGCGTTCGAGACGGGCAAGCGCCTGCTCCTCGGTCGATTGCACGCGGAACGTGCCCCAGACGCTGGCACCTGGCGAGGACAGCATGCGTCCCAGAAAACCGCCGACGCGCGACCGGGCTTGAGCGCCTGATGTTCCCCGCGTGAAGGCGTCGGCTAGAAGACCGCCCGCACCGCGCGCATCTGCGTCGTCGAGCCCTGCCTCGATGTGCAATGCTTCCGCGCGGCTCGGCACTGCCAAACCGATGCCGCTCAGGACGGCGTTGGCGATGGCCTTGACGAACAGCTCCGTGAACTCGGGCGAACTCCTGCCCGCCGCGATAGCATTGTTGATGTCGATGAGCGTATCGGCCTCGGCGCGCGTCACGGCAATGTTGCCGTCCCCACCGAAGGCAAACAGAATACGGCGCAGCAGCGCCACTTCCGCGGGCGAAATGCCCCCGGGGTCGAGCGACTGCCCCGCACGCAGTGGACCATCACCGGTCAGCACCGCGATTTTCACTTGATCGAGGGAGAACTGCGCAAGGCTCGGGGGCGACCAGCGTGCCTTGTCGAGCACGTTGACCAGGAGCTCGAGCTCCGTGCTGCTCTCGACACGGCCATCGGCGGACACACGCTCAATGAGCCACGCCGCGTTCTCGGCAGCAATATAGCCCTCGGGTTCGGCCTGGTTGACGATGTAGTCGGTGAGAGCCTCGACGAAGAACTCGGCCCAGACAGGATCCTTGATCGGACAGGCCGCATTGAGAGCGAACAGCGCTTCGGCTTCCGCCTGGGAGATTTCAGCGTCGTCGTTGAAGGCGCGACGCAGCTTCAGAACATCGCCGTCCCGGATGCTCCCGCGCGACCGGATCTCATCCATCGACACGTACTGCAAGACGCCCATTGTACTGCCCACCACCCGCATTCACCCCGCTCGCAGGCTACGAGCATATGGTTACGAAGAGGCTAAGGGCTGTGCGATTGCAGGCGAGGGCCTCAGAATTTGTAGTCGAATTCCTCGATCTCCGGGGCATACCACGACGCAATCAGGTGCCGGCTGCGATCGCCATAGTGGGCGCGATAATCGCGCGACGCTCTGACCTCGGGAAGCGTCACCTGTCCCCCCAGACCGAGCCGGTCCGCGACCATGGCGAAGTCCTTGGCAATCGTCTCATAGCGGCCGACGAAGTCGACGGCGATGTTGCCGTCGGCGGTGTAGAGATCCCAGTTCCCCACCCACGCGCGGCGGCGATTGCCATTGAAGGTGTCGAACGAGGGGCGGGTGCCGTCAGCTCGCGTCCTGGTCTTGTAGCGATACCAGGACACTTGCCGGTCCCACGGATTGCGCTCGAAACTGAACTTGAAATAGCTGCGCCACACCTCCTCGCCAACGTAGGTTCTGACGAGCGATGCGGGCATGTGATCGAAGTAGCCGACTGAGGGATGATGATTGCGTTCGGGCCTGCCCAGCAGGCGGCGCCACCATGGGCGCTTGGGGACCGCGGGATGCCGCAGGCGATAGTTCTGCGCCGGCCGCCGCAGCGTGCTCTCCGTCTCTTCGCTGGCGTAGGTGATCACGTCGCTGGGGCCACAGACAGCGGCCAGTCCGGCCTCGACCAGGGTTGAGCCCGTCCGGTGCGTCTTAATGAAGATGAACTTGTGGTCGTGCGACAAAATCATCGGCAGGGTGCCTAGCACACCACGCGGCCGGCCTCTACGTGCCTTTGCGCAGACTGCTCTGAAATGTGTGGCTTCCCGATGCTTGCATTGGCGCGGTCCGGCTTCGGCAACGTGTTGCATAGACCGGAGAAAAAGATAGCACTGTCGGCATGTCCGGACATAACGTAGCGGCGGAGAAGACCATGAGCCGAGACGAGACGGTCGCCGGAGACGTGACGCCACTGCGCCGCGCTTTGGTCCTCGTTTCGGTCGTGGTGGCAACGACACTCTATTCCACGACCATCCTCATTGTTTCGACCGTGCTTCCCCAGATGCAGGGCACCTTCTCCGCCACGGCCGACGAGGTCTCGTGGGTCGTGACGTTCAATATCCTGGCAACGGCCATCGCCACGCCGATGACCGGGTGGCTCGCGGGCCGCTACGGCGTCCGCAACGTCATGGTGTGGAGCGTGCTCGGCTTCACGCTCGCGACATTGATGTGCGGATTTGCGAATTCTCTGGAGAGCCTCGTCTTCTGGCGCATCCTGCAGGGCGCGTTGGGTGCGCCGTCGACGCCGCTTGCACAATCGATCCTCATGGACACGTATCCGCGCCGCCAGCATGCGATGGCAATGGGGCTTTTCGGCTTCGGCGTCGTCATCGGCCCGGTGATTGGACCAACGCTCGGCGGCTACATGGCTGAGCAATATACCTGGCGGTACGCGTTCTACGCATTGTTTCCCGTCGGCCTGCTCGGCGTGACGTTCCTGCGCATCTTCCTTCCTGCGGATAAGGCTGTGCGCGGCAAATCATTGGATTGGACGGGCTTCCTGGCGTTGTCGGTGGCGCTTGCTGCAACGCAGCTCGTGCTGGCGCGCGGCCAGCGCCTGGACTGGTTTGAAAGCCGCGAGATCATCGTCGAGACGTTCGTTGCGGTGGTGGCGTTCTGGATTTTCGCGGCACATAGCCTGACGACCCGGCAGCCGTTCCTCGATCCGCGCCATCTGTTCAACCGCAACTACGCGATAGGCCTCCTGCTCGTCACGCTTTACGGCATGCTGAACTTCACGCCGGTGGTTCTGCTGCCTCCGCTCTTGAAGGCCTATGCCAATTTTCCCGAGTCGCTGGTCGGCGAGATCATCGCGGCCCGTGGCGTGGGCGGCTGTATCGGATTTCTGATCGGCACCGTTACCGGCCGGCTGGACCCGCGCATCTCCATGATCGGCGGCTTTGGATTGTTGCTCGTAGCCGGACTGTGGCTCATGACCATCGATCTCAACGTTCATCCGGCCATGCTTGCCGCCAACGCGGCGCTGCAAGGCGCCGCTGCCGGTATGCTGTGGGTTCCGCTGACGGTCGCCACGTTCTCCAACGTCGCCGACGCAGACCGGGCCGAGACGAGCGCCGTGTTCCACCTGCTGCGCAATTTGGGCTCCAGCTTCTTCATCTCGGCCTGCGTTGCAGAGATCGTGCGTTCGACGGGCGTGAACTACAGCCGCATGATCGAGGGCGTCTCGGTCTACAATCCGTCGCTCGCGCTGCCGTGGGTCGTCGGTGCGTGGGACGTGAGCACATTGGCGGGATTGCAGAAGCTGGCGAACGAGATCTCGCGCCAGTCCGCCCTGATCGCACACCTCAACGTTTTCGGCATGTTCTCTCTCGCCTGCGCCGTGACGATCCCTCTGGTGCTTCTCATCGGCAGGAGCCGGCCCAGAAGCGGCGATGCGCCGAAGGAAAAATCCGGCGCATCGTCTTAGATCGGATCGGCTACCACCAGCGCCGATACCACCGGCGGTTGCCGTCGTGAGCCTCGTTGTAGATGTGCCGGCTCGCGGAATTCTGCGCAGCGCGGATGCGGTCGCGCTCGTAGGGCGAGACGTAGCCGTCGGCCCTGGCGTTACGCTCCATGTGCCGGATGTGGGCCTGCTCACGCTCCAGCCTGTAAGCCTCGTGGCGCGTAATCTCGCCCGAGCGCATGCCCTGGTGGATGCGGTAGTCCTGCCGGTCCTGGCGGCGATCGATATTGCTGCCGCCATACCAATCGTGCGCACTGGCAACCGACGTCGACGCCACGAGGCCAAGCATCGCCGCAATCACTGTCCTGTTCATGAACAAAACTCCTTGGTTCTGCTCGGGCGACCGGCGCGCGTGTCGCGCTTCGTATCCGAGAACGCGGCGAATATGCTCCTGCCGCACTGAACCGGCTCTGAACCGCGCTCAGGGGTGGCGTTCATCTTCCCGACTCCGAGCCGCCAGAATCGTCGTGCCGACGGTAGAGAAACCAAGTTGTGAGCGCTTGCCGGCCATGCCTTGCGCCCCACGGCAACACCGGTTATAGACCCCGCTTTAATGACACCTGCGGCCCACGCATCCTTCCACTTCCCGCGGCGACACCTCCTCACGTGCGAGGGGCTCTCCGCCAAAGAAATCAATTCGCTGCTCGATCTCGCCGACAAGGCCGCCGAGGTGAACCGGCAGGTCAATAAGAAGCGCGACATCCTGCGCGGCCGCACGCTCATCAATCTCTTCTTCGAAGTGTCGACGCGCACGCAGAGCTCGTTCGAGCTCGCCGGCAAGCGCATGGGCGCCGACGTCATGAACATGAACGTGTCGACGTCCTCGGTGCAGAAGGGCGAGACGCTGATCGACACGGCCATGACGCTGAACGCCATGCGGCCCGACATCATTGTCGTGCGCCATCATGCGGCGGGCGCCGTGGAACTGCTGGCCCAGAAGGTCGACTGCTCGGTCATCAATGCCGGCGACGGCGCCCACGAACATCCCACGCAGGCGCTGCTCGACGCGCTGACCATCCGCCGCGCCAAGGGACGCGTGAGCGGGCTCACGGTTGCCATCTGCGGCGACATCCTGCATTCGCGCGTGGCCCGGTCCAACATCCATGTGCTGAACACACTCGGTGCCAATGTCCGCGTGGTTGCGCCCTCGACACTACTCCCATCGGCCGTGGAGCGGCTGGGCGTGGAAGTCTACACGGATATGTGGAAGGGCCTGGAAGGCTGCGACATCGTCATGATGCTGCGGCTGCAGCGCGAGCGCATGCAGGGCGCCTACCTGCCCTCGACGCGCGAGTACTATCATTTCTTCGGCCTCGACCACGACAAGCTCGAGCGCGCCAAGCCCGATGCGCTGATCATGCATCCAGGGCCGATGAACCGCGGCGTCGAGATCGCGTCGGCGATCGCCGATCATTCGCGCAGCGTCATCCAGGACCAGGTCGAGATGGGCGTCGCCGTGCGCATGGCCGTGCTGGAAGCGGTCGCCCGGCATCTGCCGAATCATTGAGTGGTGCCATGAGCCCGGCGCGTAAAACAGGTGTGGCAGGGTCAGACCCGGAAGTAACCGTGTTTCTCAACGCACGGCTGATCGATCCGGCCTCGGGCCGCGACGAGCCGGGCGGCCTCCTCGTGCGCGATGCCATAATAGCCGATCTTGGCGGGCATTTGCGGCGCAACGCGCCCGAGGGCGCGAAAGTCATCGATTGCCAGGGGCATGTGCTGGCGCCGGGACTGATCGATTGCCAGGTCTTCACGGGTGATCCCGGCCAGGAGCATCGCGAGACACTGAAGACGGCGAGCTTTGCGGCCGCGGCCGGCGGCGTGACGACCATCGTGTGCATGCCCGACACGGAGCCCGTCATCGACCAGGTGGCCCTCGTCGACTACGTGCAGCGGCGGGCGCGCGAGCGCGCCATCGTCAACGTGCACATCATGGCGGCGCTGACGCGCGGCCTCAAAGGCGAGGAGATGGCCGAGATCGGCCTGCTGCAGCGCGCCGGCGCCATCGCCTTCTCGAACGGCAAGTCGAGCGTCGCCAACTCGCGCATGATGCGCAACGCGCTGCTGTACGCCAAGGACTTCGGCGCGCTGGTCGTGCACCACACCGAAGACTCGTTCCTGTCGGCGGGCGCGGCCATGAACTCGGGCGAGGTAGCAACGCGCATCGGCCTCCCCGGCGTGCACAAGGCGGCCGAGACCATCGTCGTGGAGCGCGACGTGCGCCTGGTCGAGCTGACGGGCGGGCGCTACCACGCCTCGACGCTGAGCTGCGCGGAGAGTCTCGCCGTGATCCGCCAGGCGAAGGACCGCAAGCTGCCGGTGACGTGCGGCGTGTCGATCAATCACCTGACGCTCAACGAGAACGACATCGGCCCCTACCGGACGTTCTTCAAAATCCGCCCTCCCCTGCGCGCGGAGGACGATCGCGTGGCCATGGTGCGCGGGCTCGCCGCCGGCGACATCGACGTGATCGTGTCCAGCCATGATCCGCAGGACGCCGACGTCAAGCGGCGGCCGTTCGCGGAAGCCGCCGACGGCGCCATCGGGCTCGAGACGCTGCTGGCGGCAGCGCTGCGGCTCTACCACAACGGCGAGATCCAGCTGCTGCCGCTGCTGCGGGCCATGACCATCAACCCGGCCAAGCTGCTGGGGCTGCCGTCGGGGCGCCTGGAAAAGGGCGCGCCGGCCGACCTGCTGCTGTTCGACCCCGACGTGCCGTGGGTCGTCGATCGCGAGCAGTTGAGGTCGCGCTCCAAGAACTCGCCGTTCGACGAAAGCAAGATGCAAGGCCGCGTGCTGCGCACGATTGTTGCCGGCACGTGCGTCTATCAGTACGGTGAGCCACCCCGCGGCTGACGCGGCGCACTTTCTTCGCAGCCTATCGGTGCGGTCATGGACTCGATCGTCACGGTTCTCAGTCTCGCTTTCGCCATCGGCTATTTGCTGGGCTCGATCCCCTTCGGCCTCTTGCTGACGAGGGCAGCGGGTGCGGGCGATGTGCGCAAGATCGGCTCGGGCAGTATCGGCGCCACCAACGTCTTGCGCACGGGGAACAAAGGCCTGGCGGCCGCGACGTTGCTGCTCGACGCCATGAAAGGGACGGTGGCGGTGCTGCTGGTCGAGAGGCTGATCGGCGCGCCGGCAGGATATGCCATCGTGTCGACGCTGGCGGCGGGGCTCGGCGCTTTCATCGGTCACATGTGGCCGGTGTGGCTGGGCTTTCGCGGCGGCAAGGGCGTGGCAACCTACATCGGCGTTCTCCTGGGTATCGCATGGCCGGTTGCGCTCGTCTTTTGCGCGGTCTGGCTCGCGGTGGCGGCGGTGACGCGCTATTCCTCGCTCTCGGCGCTGCTGGCGACCGCGGTGACGCCGCCAGTGCTGCTCGGCCTCGGCGCGGCACCCGAAGCCCTGCTTTTCACCGTGCTGTCGCTGCTGTTGTTCTGGGCGCACCGGTCCAACATCCGGCGACTGCTCGCCGGCGAGGAGCCGCGGATCGGTGCCAAAAGCTGACCAGATCCCTCTGTTCGCCAATGCGCCGCTGCCGCAGGCGCCCCTTGATGATCTGCAACGCCTCGCCTGCCTGCGGCTGATTCGCAGCGAGCAGGTGGGACCGGTGACCTTTCGCGAGCTGATCAATCAGTTCGGCGGCGCCGACGTCGCCCTCGAAATGTTGCCGGAGTTGGTCAGGCGTGGCGGCGGCAAGCGCACGATCCGCATCTGTCCGCGCGATGCAGCGGAGGCCGAGCTGGCGGCGGCAGCGAAAACCGGGGCGCGTCCGATATTCACGATCGAGCCTGGCTACCCGGCGGCACTCGCGCACGTCGATGTGCCGCCACCGCTGCTTTACGTGAAGGGCAACGCGGATTTACTGGCACGGCCGGCGGTGGGCATCGTCGGCTCGCGCAACGCCTCCGCAGCGGGGCAGCGGTTTACGCGGCAGATCGCGACGGCGCTGGGTGCCGAGGGTCTGATCATCGTATCTGGACTGGCGCGCGGCATCGATGCGGCGGCGCACGAGGCATCGCTTACGACGGGCACGGTCGCCGTCGTCGCAGGAGGCATCGACATCGTCTATCCGCCGGAACATGAAACGCTGCAGCGGCAAGTCGGCGAAAGCGGTTGTCTCGTCACCGAGCAACCGCCCGGATACGTGCCGAGAGCGCAGGATTTCCCGCGCCGCAACCGCATCATCTCCGGCATGTCGCTGGGCGTGCTGATCGTGGAGGCTGCGCGCCGATCGGGCACACTGATCACGGCGCGGATCGCGGGCGAGCAGGGCCGCGAGGTGATGGCGGTGCCCGGGCATCCACTCGATCCGCGGGCGGAAGGCACCAACCAGCTTTTGCGGGACGGAGCGACGTTGGTGACGCGGGCCTCGGATGTGACCGAAGTTCTGGCGCCAATCCTGGAAGCACGGGCGTTCGACCGGCAGACGGGGCTTCAGGACCTGCCTGACGCCCTCCCGTCCGGGGTCGCAGGGTACCCCGCGCTCGCCGAGGACGCACGAGCGGCTGTGCTGGCGGCGCTCGGGCCGGCGCCGGTCAGCGTGGACGAGATCTCGCGTGCAGCCCATCTGGACATTCGCAGCGTGCGCATCGCATTGCTCGAACTAGCCTTGACCGGGCGGATCGAGCAGCACGGCGGGCAGCTTGTCTCACTTCGCTTGGTCTAAACGCGGCCTATGACGTGCGACGGGCATGGGCGCGGGCTTCCTGGTAGGCAACCTCAAGAATGCCGCTCAGGACATGAAGCTTTCCGGCCGTAGCGATGCCCTTGAGTTGGGCGATCATGTCGGCCATGTACTCGATACGCTCGGCGGTGATGGGCTCAGACCGCACATCCTTGTGGTTGTTGGCACTGAGATGAACAACTTTATCGCGCAATGATTTGATCGCCATGATCTTCTAGCCGATAAAATACAATCCTTGATTGCGTTAAACTATCATAGTGCCACAGTAAATGCAATCTAGGCGGGTAATGCGTCTCCTGTCTACGAACTAGCGGGTTTGACAGGGCGGCAATCCTCACCCATGTTCCACCGCCCTTGCGGGGCCAGCGTTAACATTTCGCACCCGCCAACCGCGCTCCAAATCGCCGTCAGGATCGAATGAACATCGTCATCGTGGAATCGGCCGCGAAGGCCAAAACGATCAACAAATACCTTGGGTCGAATTTCAAGGTCATCCCGAGCTACGGCCACGTGCGCGATCTGCCGTCCAAGGACGGCTCGGTCGAGCCCGACAATGATTTCGAGATGCACTGGGACGTGGACGGCAAGTCGGCCAAAGTCCTCCGGGAAATCGCCGAAGCCGTCAAAAAGGCCGACAAGCTGATCCTGGCCACCGACCGTGACCGCGAGGGCGAGGCCATTTCCTGGCACATCCTGCGCGTCCTGGAGGAAAGGCGCGTTCTCAAGAAAGGCGTGCCGGTCGAGCGGGTGACGTTCAACGCCGTTACCAAGCAGGCGGTGCTGGATGCCATGAAGTCGCCGCGGCAGATCGAGACGCCCTTGGTCGAGGCCTATCTGGCGCGCCGGGCGCTCGATTATCTCGTCGGCTTCACCCTGTCGCCTGTGCTGTGGCGCAAGCTGCCGGGCGCGCGGTCGGCAGGCCGCGTGCAGTCGGTCGCGCTACGGCTCGTGTGCGACCGCGAGGCCGAGATCGAGGCCTTCAGGACCGACGAATACTGGACCATCGAGGCCCTGCTGGCGACGGCCAAGGGCGAGGACGTACGTGCGCGCCTCAACGCCATCGCCGGCAAGCGGCTCGACAAGCACGACATCAAGGACGGCGTGTCGGCAAACGCCATCAAGGCAGCGATCGAGAAGGGCGACTTCCGCGTCACATCGGTCGAAACGAAGGCGGTACGGCGCAACCCGTATGCGCCCTTCACCACATCGACGCTACAGCAGGAGGCCTCGCGCAAGCTCGGCTTCTCGGCGCGGCAGACGATGCAGGTGGCCCAGCGCCTCTATGAAGGCGTTGACATCGGCGGCGAGACGGTCGGCCTCATTACCTACATGCGAACCGACGGCGTGCAGATCGCGCCCGAGGCGATCTCGGAGATCCGGCGCAAGCTGGAGCGCGACTTCGGCAAGCGCTACGTGCCGCCCTTCATCCGCGAGTACAAGGCCAAGGCCAAGAACGCCCAGGAAGCGCACGAGGCGATCCGCCCCACGGACGTCTCGCGCTCCCCCGATGACGTCGGCAGGCGCCTCGAGCGCGACCAGGCGCGGCTCTACGAGCTCGTGTGGAAGCGGGCGATGGCGAGCCAGATGGCCTCGGCCGAGCTGGAGCAGACGACGGCGGACATCGACGTCGCCGGCCGC
>CADEFX010000162.1 GCA_902826715.1 uncultured Hyphomicrobiales bacterium
CTGGATCTGGCGCTTTTCGGCGTGGCCGGCGCCGACCACCGTCTTCTTGATGAGGTTAGGTGGATACTCGGCGACCCGGATGCCGGCCATGGCAGGAGCAAGCATGGCCATGCCGCGCGCCTGGCCGAGCTTCAAGGTGGCGCGCGCGTTCTCGTTGACGAAGGTTTCCTCGACCGCGGCTTCCTGTGGCTTGAAGGTCGCGAGCACGCTGGCGAGGCCCTCGTACAGCGATCGCAGGCGCCAGGACAGATCCTCATCGCTCTCCGACGTGATGACGCCACTGGCAACGTAGATCAGGCGCACGCCATCGCTTTCGACCACGCCCCAGCCGGTGCGGCGCAGCCCGGGATCGATGCCGATAATGCGAATCGAATTGCCCCTCATGCCGCAGCACATAGCATGACGGGCAGGGATGAGCACCGAGGGCGGCTTGCCGAGTGTGCAGGCGTTGCGTCATGGTCGCGCGGTAGACTATGGAGCCGGCTATGACGCATCCCTATCTGCTTGTTGCCGGCGGCGTGCTGCTCGTTTGCGGCCTGCTGCTGTTGCGATGGGCCTCGCGCCACGACCTGAAGGGCCTGGCGATCGACACCGCCTGGGAGGTGGCCAAGAATCGCGGCCGCGTGGACGTCGAAACCGAGCTCGGCAATCGCCTGAAGGATTTGCGAGCCGAATCCTCGAACGTTGGGCGCGCCAAGATGGTGGCGGGGCATGCGGCGCGGCACGTGGCAGCGCAGGTGGCGACCATCGTCGGACTGGTCGCGCTGGCGGCGGGGGCGGTCCTGATCGCGCTCGGCGTGTGGTGGCGGTGACCGGCGCAACGATTTGCTTGAACAAATCCGGATCAAACCCAAGCACCGCTTGACTCCCTCTCCCATGGGGAGAGGGTTGGGGTGAGGGGCTTCAAACTATCTGGCGCTCTAACCCCTCACCCGGAACGCTAAAGCGTTCCGACCTCTCCCGTCGCGTCGAAGACGCGCCTTTGGCACGATGGGAGAGGTGAAGCTGTTCCCGTGTGATCGGAAAAAAACCCTAACCGGCCGTCAGGCGGGCGAGGGTGGCTTCGTCGACTTCGAAATTGGAGAAGACGGCCTGCACGTCCTCGTCGTCGTCCAGCGCTGCGATCAGCTTTAGAATCGATTGCGCCTTCTCCTCGTCAACGGTTGTCGTCAGGCTTGGCTTCCAGACCGACTTGACGCTTTCGGGCGCGCCGAGCTTGGCTTCGAGAGCTGCAGCCACCTGCCCCAGCTGGTCGAAGCTCGTGGTCACGAGATGCCCGTTGGCATCGCTGACGACGTCGTCGGCGCCAGCATCGATCGCTGCCTCGAGCACGGCATCGGCGGAACCTGCGCCGGGCTTGTAGGCAATCTCGCCGATGCGATTGAACATGTGCGCGACCGACCCGGTGGCACCGAGATTGCCGCCATGCTTTGTGAAGACGGCACGGATGGCGCCACCCGTGCGATTGCGGTTGTCTGTCAGGGCCTCCGCGATCACGGCAACGCCACCGGCCGCATAGCCTTCATAGCGGACCTGGTCGTAGGTGCCGCTGTCGCCGCCCTGCGATTTCTTGATGGCGCGCTCGATATTATCCTTGGGCATGTTCTCGGCGCGGGCGTTCTGCACGGCCAGGCGCAGGCGCGGATTCATGTCGGGATCGGGCGTGCCGTTCTTTGCAGCGACCGTAATTTCGCGCGCCAGTTTGGCGAACAGCTTGGATCGGGCAGCATCCTGCTTGCCCTTGCGATGCATGATGTTCTTGAATTGGGAATGGCCAGCCATGACCCGCCTGCAAAACCTCGTTAACCGCCCGTTTATAGGGTGCGGATCGGACGAAATCCACCTGCGCGCCGATCGCGTTGTATCAACTTGTTAAGGCTTCATTAACCGGTTCGGCCCACCTTCGTTTGCAGAGACGATGAGTCGTCTTTCCCGACCGCTTCGCTGCCCACGAGGTGGTCGCGCAAGCTACCACGTACGAAGCCGCTACTGATCGCAGCATCCGATGCTGCAGCAACAACCGATAGCAAGAGCCAAGTCTCTTCTCACTCGACCCAGAATAACGGCTCGGTAGGTGTCAAAGCACCACCGAGCCGTAATGCTTTCACGGACCTCGCAAGCCCGGTCGCATCATCGGTTTCCACCGCCACGCCGCAGACCGTTGCCTCGCCAGACGCGGGCTCGAATCGCGCGCGCGGAATGCGCGTGAGGAACCGGCTGACGGGCTCGTCGATCTCCATGCCCAGCACCGAGTTGTAGTCACCGCACATGCCGACATCGGACATGTAGGCCGTCCCGCCGGGCAGCACACGCTCGTCGGCGGTCGGCGCGTGGGTGTGAGTGCCGACGACGAGGCTGGCACGGCCGTCGACGAAATAGGCGAGGGATTGCTTCTCGCTCGTCGCCTCGGCGTGAAAATCGATCAGGACGGCATCGGCACCATGTTTCAGGCGGCAAGCGTTGAGCTCGGCATCGATGGCGCGGAACGGGCAGTCGAGCTCGGTCATGAACACGCGGCCGAGTGCGTTGATCACCAGCACGTCGGCGCCATTGGCAGCCTTGTAGACGCTCGAGCCACGGCCAGGCGTGCCTGCCGGGTAGTTGAGCGGCCGCACCAGACGGTCCTGGCGGTCGATGAAGACAAGCGCTTCGCGCTGGTCGAAAGCGTGGTTGCCCAGCGTGACGACGTCGGCGCCCGCGTCCAGCAGCTCCTGGCAGATGACCTCGGTGATGCCGAAGCCACCGGCGGAGTTCTCGCCATTGACAACAACAAAATCGAGCTTGTTGCGCGCGCGCAGCTCGGGAAGGCGCTCCAGAACCGCCTTGCGGCCGGAACGCCCCACGACATCACCCAGAAACAACAATCGCATGATCGCGTCCTAACACCGCCGTGGGCCCGACGGCGTCAAGACCCAATCGAGGCGCTCGTCATAGTCCAGATGCGGCACCGCGTCGACCTCCTGCTCGTCGAGCGCGAAGCCGACTGCCACGACGGACCGGGAAGCGCGGGCCTCCCGCAGGGTACGATCGTAGAAACCGCCGCCGTAGCCGAGCCTCCAGCCGCGCCTGTCGAACGCCAGCAGCGGCACAAGGAAGACGTCCGGTGCCAGCAGCGGCTTGTCGTCCTTGGGCTCGCGGATGCCCCACGTGCCTTCGTTCATGGCGTCTCCCGGCGTCCAGGCGCGGAATACAAGGGCCTTGCCCTTCCCCTGCATGACAGGCAGGGCAAGACCATACCCGTCAGCAGCGAGGCGCAGCATGATCGGACGGGTGTCGAGCTCGTCGGGCATCGAGGAGAACGCCGATACGACATATCGGTTCGCAAGATCGAGAAAACCCAGACCGTGATCGGCTACCGATGCCGCCAGCCGAGGGCCGTTAGCCGATATGAGGCCTTCTCTCCGCTCCCGCATATGCGCCCGCAAGGCCTGCTTCTCGATCTTGACGTCGTCGTCCGGCTGCAAAGACACCTCGGGCGCTATCGGAAAGGAAAGTTGCAGAGCCGCGTTGGCCGTCGGTGCGGCGATCCCGCTGGGTCCCTACAATTGTAGGTGGGCGCCGTGTATCCGGAACCACGGCTCCGGTCAGGGACAGCTCCCGAGCGAGTCTTATAGGCCCCCGGGTCGTGTGCACCTGACGCGCCCCGCAGCCCTGCAACACCCAATGTAGTCTGGTTCGGCGGAAAGTCCAACGTAGGCCCGCCGTCAATGGGGAGCGATGCGGGCGCCGATCAGCTCTCCTTCGCCGGGACAGGCAGGGGCGGTGGCAGGCGCCGCGCTGAGTCGGCGGTTTCCAGCTGGGCCACCCGCTCGCGCGCGTCCCATAGCTCGTCAGCAACGAGCAGGGCTGCCAGGAGCAAAAGCCGCTCGTCACCGATGGCACCGAACTCGACGGCGAGCCCATCAACCCGATGACCGACATGCGTGGCGAGTTCAATCAGGCGCTGCTCTTCCCCAGCATCGCACTGCAGCCGGTAGGTCCGGCCGTTGACCGTCACCGTGACGTGCCCCATTTGGCCCCGCCCTCGCCGGCCCGAAGATGCAGAGCAATACTGGTCTGACGCAAGCCCGGCACTGCAATCGGGAAAAGGCAATCCTGCCCGCAATTACATGTATGAAAACATCATTCGCCAATCACGCTATGCAGAGAGTCTATAACCCAATCAATGCGATTGCGGATTTGGTCACGCTCTTCTTCCAGCCGGCGAATGCGGGTACGCGCCTCTTCCAGCTCGGCTTCCAGCTCGCGCACGCGTCCGGCGGCGTCTGTAGCGGCATGATCACCCGCTTTCGCCACGCGTCCCTTGCCCTTACCGCCCCCCGACCGTGCCATGTTCCGTTATCCGCCGCCCGCTATTCTAGCCGCATCCCTCGCATGACCCGCGTCCACACGCGGAAAACCTTGGAGGCTCATTGAACCGCAGTCAACTCGACAACCCGGCGTAGAGCCATTTGCCGGATGGTGTCACCCCTTTGCATTCATGCTTTTGGAGAGTGACGCATTGACAGGCTTGCTCGACATGAACATTTTCACGATCCCAATTGCGCGAAAGGGCCCGCAACCGGCCTGTGGAGAACGCATATCCACGCTCATGCGTTGCGTAGCAAACACCGGAATCTTCCATTCCTACCCAAGGAGCTGAGCACATGGCTGTGAAAGTCGCGATCAACGGATTCGGCCGCATCGGACGCAACGTCCTGCGCGCCATCATCGAGAGCGGGCGCAAGGATATCGAAGTGGTCGCCATCAACGACCTGGGGCCGGTGGAGACGAACGCGCATCTGCTGCGCTTCGACAGCGTGCACGGGCGCTTCCCGTTCGAGGTCACGGTCAAGGGCGACAGCATCGACGTCGGCCGCGGGCCGATCAAGGTCACGGCCATCAAGGATCCGGCAACGCTTCCGCACAAGGAGATGGGCATCGATGTGGCGCTCGAGTGCACCGGCATCTTCACGTCGAAGGAAAAGGCCGCGGCGCACTTGAAGGCCGGCGCCAGGCGCGTGCTGGTGTCGGCTCCGGCCGACGGAGCCGATCTGACGGTCGTGTATGGGGTCAATCACGAGAAGCTGACGAAGGAGCACCTGGTCGTCTCAAACGCCTCGTGCACGACGAACTGCCTCGCGCCCGTGGCCAAGGTACTGAACGACGCCGTCGGCATCGACAAGGGCTTCATGACGACGATCCACGCCTACACGGGCGACCAGCCGACGCTCGACACCATGCACAAGGATCTCTATCGCGGACGCGCTGCAGCGCTGTCGATGATCCCGACAACCACGGGCGCGGCCAAGGCCGTCGGCCTCGTGCTGCCCGAGCTCAACGGCAAGCTCGACGGCACCTCGATCCGCGTGCCGACGCCGAACGTCTCTGTTGTCGATTTCAAGTTCGTTGCCAAGAAGAAGACGTCGAAGGACGAGATCAACGAGGCCGTGCAGCGCGCGGCAAGCCAGTCGCTGAAGGGCATCCTGGGCACGGCCGACGCGCCCAATGTCTCGATCGACTTCAACCACGATGCGCACTCGTCGATCTTCCATCTCGATCAGACCAAGGTCATGGACGGCACGCTGGTGCGCGTCCTGTCGTGGTACGACAACGAGTGGGGCTTCTCCAACCGCATGAGCGATACCGCGGTGGCGATGGGCAAGCTGCTTTAAAAGAAGACTCCCCCTCACCCCAACCCTCTCCCCATTGAAGAAATGGGGAGAGGGGATTTCACTTTGCCAGGTAATTGCGGTGCACGAACGCGCCCGCGGCTGTGCGTGCTTCCGTGCGCAGGGCCTTGTCGGCATCGCGCGTTTCGAGCTTTGCGTGCGTGCCTAGTGCCAGCTCGCTCTGCTTGCCTGTCTCGGCATCATTGAGAAAGGCGTCGACGTCAGCAGGCGCGGGTGCTGCATCGGCCTTCGCTGCTTTGCTCACCAAGGCTTCGGTCGCGCCGGCCCGAACGAGCTTCGGCCACATCTTCCGGAACAGGCCGTTCGACGGATAGACGTCGGCGCTGGAGATGCGGCCATTCACGGCGATCACAACACCGACGACGTCATCGCCCTTCAAACCGGCCGGCTCGAGCGCGGCGACGTAAGCACCCATGGCATCCTTGAGCTTCTCGTTCTCAAGCGCGAGTTGCAGGCTGGTGCGTGACTTTTCCGACGACACCGGCGCGGCGAGGCGGCTCGAGAGCGCGCTCTGCATGGCACCGACGTTGCGCCATACTTCACTCTGGCCATCGGGTGCGGAATGCCGTTGCTGGGCGATGCGCTGGTTGTCGCCTCCACTGACTGAGTTGCGCGGCCTGTCGGTCATCAGCACCTCCGGCGTGGGCGCCTTGACCGCCGGCTTCGCCATGGCAATCTTGGCTTCGCGCGACGGCATCATGGAGTCCGACATCGAGAATTTTTTTACGTCCTCGCCGCCTCGCGCCGACCATCGCCCCTGCTCAACGCAATAGGACCCGATCGGCACGCGTCCGGATTTGGGCTGCAGAACGAGGCTGACGGTCAGCACGCGATCCTGCCTGCCGCCCTTCACGAGATCGCCGAACTGCACGAAGACGGGGTCGTTGCCCTTGTTCTCGATCTGCAGCTCGCGGACATTGCCGGTCTCGAACACCTCGACATCGCCACGGACAAGCGCTTCCTGCAGCGTCGACGGCACAGGCCCCGCAGCCGAACTGCCGTGCACGAAATACACAGCGATGTTCTCATGCACTGTCGGGGTCGAAATGCGGTTGGCGGCAGGGCTCGCCATCGTCGCGCCGGCTATGGCGAAGGGAAGCACCGCACCGGCCGCAATCAGGGAAAAGTAAAGCTGAGACAGCATAATTTTCTCCATTTCCACGCACGCGGAAATGCTCATTAGTCCCCCTTTTAGGCCCGGCTGGGAGCAAACGGGGGAGTCCGTTAGGTCTTTTGGTGGCGGGACGGCGGCGGCCGCGCAGCGCCCAAGCTCTTAAGATGTCAGGATTTCCGCTGAGCGAGGAACCGGTAACGCTGGTTGCAGGTTGGCGTCGGATGGGACAGGGCTGGTACTGGCTAGCCCGCGCAATTGGCGCTACACCGTCAGCACCAGATCCATTCTCGGACGTGTGACATTTCAAGTTGGAGAGGAAACCGATGACAATGACGCTCGAACAAGTCGCGCAGGCGATGGTCGCCCCTGGCAAGGGCATTCTCGCGGCTGACGAGAGCTCGGGTACGATCAAGAAACGGTTCGACTCGATCAAGGTGGACTCGACCGCCGACAGCCGCCGCGATTATCGCGAGATGCTGTTCCGCTCGACCGACGCCATGAAGAACTGCATCTCCGGCGTCATCCTCTATGACGAGACCATTCGCCAGAAGGCCAAGGACGGCACACCGCTGACAAAGCTCATCAGCGACGCCGGCTCGCTGCCGGGCATCAAGGTCGATGGTGGCACCAAGCCGCTGCAATTCTGCAAGGGCGAAGTCGTGACCGAGGGTCTCGATGGATTGCCCAAGCGCGTCAGCGAGTATGTCGAACTCGGCGCCAAGTTTGCCAAGTGGCGCGCCGTGATCGACATCGGCGCCGGCATCCCGAGCTACACCTGCATCCATGCCAACGCCCATGCGCTCGCGCGTTATGCCGCCATCTGCGTGGAAGGCGGACTGGTGCCGATCGTGGAGCCCGAGGTGCTGATGGACGGCGCGCACGACATCCAGCGCTGCGCCGAGGTGACCGAGTGGGTGCTGAAGGAAGTGTACCAGGAGCTGTACTACGCGCGCGTCCCCCTCGAGCAGACCATCCTCAAGCCCAACATGGTCATCGCCGGCAAGCAGAGCCCGAAGCAGGCCAGCCGCGAGCAGGTCGCCGAGGAGACGGTGAAGATCCTGAAGCGCTGCGTGCCGCCGGCGGTGCCGGGCATTGCCTTCCTGTCCGGCGGCCAGTCGGACCAGGACGCGACCGCACACCTGCATTACATGAATGCCATGGGCCCGCTGCCGTGGAAGCTGTCGTTCTCCTATGGCCGCGCCCTGCAGGCAGCGCCGCTGAAGGCCTGGAGCGGAAAGTCGGAGAACGTGGCAGCAGGACAGCGCGCCTTCGCGCACCGGGCCAAGATGAACGGGCTCGCCGCGACCGGCAAATGGAAGCAGGATCTGGAAAAGGCGGCGTAAGGCGGGCGGGATCGCCCATATCGGGCAGACGCAAGTGGGCACGGCATGGCCGTGCCCACTTTTTTGCCCGATTCCCGCCCGATAGCCTCGGTGATCGCTCAGCCACGACCGAGACACGACGTGCCAGACTCTCAAGAGCGCTGCCGGCTGATCCTCCTGGTGCAATCCGGGGCGGACGCGTGCGAGCAGCTCGCAGCAGCGCTGGAGGCTACGGACATTGCCACGGTCATCATCACGGCCGCGGACGCGGAAACGGCCAAGCCGCTGATCGCAATTGCCCAGAAGGCCGGCGCCGCCGCGCTGCTCGCGGGCGATCCGCAGCTCGCGCGGACGCTGAAGGCCGATGGCGTGCATCTGCCGGTGGGCTCGACCGACGCGGACTACGCAGACGCACGCGGCATCCTGGGCCAGCGTTTCATCATCGGCGCCGACGCCGGCCGCTCGCGCGACGCGGCCATGCATCTGGGCGAGGCAGGCGCGGAATACATTGGCTTCGGCATTCCAGAGTTCGTCGGCGATATGGAAACCGCGCGCGCACGCCAGCTCGACCTCATCGCATGGTGGGCCGAGATCTTCGAGGTGCCGTGCGTCGCCTTCGACGTGGAGACGGCGTCGGATGCCGAGGCGCTGGCCCGCGCGGGAGCTGATTTCATTGCCGTCCGCCTTGCATCCCAGATGACGCCCGACGATGTGCGCGCGGCGATGCGCGACTATGCCGCCGCGCTCGACGTGTCGGCCGCATGACGAGGCCCGCGCGCATGAGCCAGCGAGGACTCAGGCTGACCGCCATGGCGATGCTAGTTGCGGCGGCCGCGACGACGGCTGCAGCAGAAACCAGCTCCTGGTCCCAGCGCACCATCCTCGCGCCCGGCAAAAGCGCGCCTGCGCAAGGCGATGGCTGGAATGCGGTGCCGGTGCCCGTCAAACCCAAGACGGTCCGCACGTCGCCCGCAGAAAAGCCCAAGGCCACAACCACCGAGGCCCCCAAATCGCCCGCCGGCGATGACGGCGAGGAGGCCTATTTCGCGTTCGATCAGGGTCGTTACCTCACGGCCCTCGACCTGGCGCAGAAGGCGGCCGCAAAGGGCGACCCTCAGGCGCACACGCTGATCGCGCGCATTTACGAGGAAGGTGTTGCCGTCCCCAAGGACGAGAAAGCGGCCGCGCAATGGTATGAGAAGGCCGCCAAGCTCGGCGATATCGAGGCCGTATTCGCGCTTGGCGTTCTCGCAGCCGAGGGGCGCGGCATCGCCAAGAACGATCGCGCCGCGGCCAACTCCTTCGAAGCCGCCGCCGCCAAGGGACACGCGGTTGCCAACTACAACCTCGCGCTGCTGTTCCTGCAAGGCCGCGGAAAGCCGGAAAACCCGTATCGCGCTTTCATGCACATGCGGTATGCGGCCGAGCACGGCATTGCCGCTGCCCAATACGACCTCGGAACGCTCTACGCCACGGGCACCGGCACGGATGCCAACGCGTTCGAGGCTGCCAAATGGATTGAGAAGGCAGCCAACGCCGGCCACATCGACGCCACGGTCGAACTTGCCGTGCTCTTGTTCAAAGGTCACGGCCTGCCGCCCGATCAGAAGCGCGGTGCTCAGTTATTCCGCACCGCAGCCGAGAAAGGCGTCGCCGTGGCGCAGAACCGGCTGGCGCGCTGCTTCATCTTCGGTGCGGGTGTGGAGAAGAACGCCAAAGAGGCCGGCAAGTGGTACCTTCTGGCAAAGGCTGGCGGCGTCACCGACGAAAAGCTGGACGCCCTTGTCGCCAAGTTCTCAAAGGCCGACCGTTTGGCAGCGGAAAAAGCGGCCGAGGAATGGCGCGAGAAGTCGCTCGTACAGTAAACCGGGGCACAGCCTCCAGTTAACGCCTCGTCACTTGCACCCGGCCGCTCAAACCGCTAGAGCAGGATCGTTTCGGATTGAATCACCTCTCCCTCCATGAGGCGCCTCGGCCGAAACGTGAATCCTGCTCTATTTCTGAGTTTAGAGTGCGATTCACGTTCCGCGTGGAAGCCGATAGTGCTTCCATGCGAAACGATCGCGCTCTAGGGGAAGCCGCTGAGAGCCGTGCGGCCGAATGTCGGCTCTCCTAACCTCCGTCGAGTTCCGATGCCCGCGTCCGCGTTGATGAATGTCATGGTTGCAGCTGCTCGCAAAGCGGCGCGCAGCCTCGTGCGTGATTTCGGCGAGGTCGAGCAGCTTCAGGTTTCGATCAAAGGACCCGGCAACTTTGTCACCGCCGCGGATCACCGGGCTGAAGACATCATCTTCAACGAGCTGACCAAGGCACGGCACGGATACGGTTTCCTCATGGAGGAGCGCGGCGAGGTTGCCGGCGCCGACAAATCACACCGGTGGATCGTCGATCCGCTCGATGGCACCACCAACTTCCTGCACAGCATTCCGTTGTTTGCGATTTCGATCGCGCTGGAGCGCGAGGGTCAACTCGTCGCCGGCGTAATCTACAATCCCATCATGGACGAGTTGTATACGGCCGAGAAAGGCAAAGGCGCATTTCTCAACGACCGGCGGCTGCGCGTCGCGGCACGCCGTACGCTGCAGGACAGCGTGGTCACGTCCGGCATTCCGCATCGCGGCCGCGGCGGGCACGAGCGGCACCTCGCCGAATGCGCCGCCGCCATGCGCGAGGTGGCGGGGATCCGGCGCACCGGGGCTGCTTGCATAGATCTTGCTTGGACTGCGGCGGGGCGGTTCGATGCCTATTGGGAGCACGCGATCCAGCCCTGGGATATGGCCGCCGGAATCGTGCTCATACGCGAGGCCGGGGGCATCGTGACGGATCTCAAGGGCGGCCAGGGGATGTTCGACAGTGGCAGCATTGCGGTCGGCAATTCATACGTCCACAAACAGCTCCTGGCCTTGCTGGAGAGGACAGCAAGCCCGGTGGCAGCCCGATAACCAGGCGCAGACAATGGGCGTACCCACAAGTTGCCCGTTTGTTATGCCATGATCATTAGCTAAT
>CADEFX010000163.1 GCA_902826715.1 uncultured Hyphomicrobiales bacterium
CACACGGGCGCCGAGGTCAATGCCTGGGTCTTCATCAAGCCGAACGACACGGTGGTGGGGCGCATCGCGCGCTCTGAAATGGGCCAGGGGACGCTGACCGGCCTAGCCCAGCTCGTCGTTGAGGAGCTGGAGTGCGACTGGCACAAGGTCACCACAGAGTACCCGACGCCCGGCCAAAACCTCGCGCGCAACCGCGTGTGGGGCGACATGTCGACCGGCGGCAGCCGCGGCATCCGCTCATCGCAGGAGTACGTGCGCAAGGGCGGCGCGGCGGCACGCAGCATGCTGCTGCAGGCTGCGGCCGAGCGGTGGAAAGTGCCGGTCATCGAGCTTGCCGTGTCGAAGGGTGCCGTCACGCACACGAAAAGCAAGCGCACGACGACCTACGGAAAGCTCGCGGCCGCAGCCGCCAAGCTGGCACCGCCCGATCCCAAGGATATCAAGCTCAAGGATCCCAAGGACTGGACCATCGCCGGCCAGTCGATGAGGCGGCTGGATACGGCCGACAAGGTCAACGGCAAGCAGGTCTACGCCATCGACCTCAAGCTGCCGGGAATGTTGAACGCGGCCATCAAGGACTGCCCTGTATTTGGCGGCAAGTTGCAGAGTTACGACGAGGCGGCGGTCAAATCGATGCCGGGCGTGCGGCATGTGGTCAAGGTCGGCGACACCGCCGTGGCTGTGGTTGCCGATACGTGGTGGCAAGCCAAGAAGGCATTGGATGCCCTGCCCATCCAATGGGACGCAGGCGAGAATACCAAAGTCTCCAGCGCGACGATCTTGGAGCTCCTGAAGGGGGGCCTGGACGCAACGGAAGCGGCGATCGGCCAGAAGATCGGCGATGCACCAGGAACGATCAGCGGCGCGGCGAAGAAGGTCGAGGCGGTTTACCACTCGCCCTTCGTCAATCACGCCACGATGGAGCCGATGAACACGACGGCCAAGTATACCGCCGATCGCTGCGAGGTGTGGGTGCCGACACAGAGCGGCGAGGCGGCACTCGCCGCGGCGGCAGAAGCTTCGGGGCTGCCGCTGGCGAAATGCGAGGTCTACAAGATGCATCTGGGCGGCGGCTTCGGCCGGCGTGGTGCATTCCACGACTACGTCAAGCAGGCCGTACGGATCGCCAAGCAGATTCCCGATGTGCCGATCAAGATGATCTGGTCGCGCGAGGAGGACATGATGCACGGGTTCTACCGGCCCGTGCAGCAGTGCAAGCTGGCTGCAGGGCTTGACGACAAGAACAATCTCGTAGGCTTGCACATGCGGCTGTCGGGGCCGTCCATCCTCAACCAGCTTTTCCCGGCGCGTCTTCAAGGCGGCGTCGACAGGCTGCACTTCCAGGGCCTGCTTGCCGACGAGTTCGGCTACTCGATCCCGAATTTGCTGATCGAGCATGCACAGCGGTCGACGCCCGTGCCGATCGGCTTCTGGCGCGGTGTCAACCACAACCAGAATGCGATCTTCATCGAGTCCTTCATCGACGAGGTGGCGCATGCGGCGGGCCGCGATCCGCTGGAATTCCGCCGGGCTATGATGAAGAGCCATCCCAAGCACCTGGGCGTGCTCAACGCGGCCGCCGAAAAGGCGGGATGGGCTACACCGCCTCAGGCCGGCATCTTCCGTGGCCTGTGCCAGAACACCGGCTTCGGCAGCCATTGTGCCGCCGTCGCCGAGGTTTCGATGGAGCGCAACAAGGTCAAGGTGCATCGCCTCGTCATCGCGGTGGACTGCGGCATTGCCATCAATCCGGACCAGATCGCGGCGCAGGTGGAAGGCTCGGTGGTCTACGGCCTCAGCGCGGCCTTCTATCAGGAGAACACCGTCAAGGACGGCCGCATCGTGGAGGAGAACTTCGACAGCTTCGAAACGCTGATGCTGGCCGGGATGCCGATGGTGGAAACCGTGCTCGTTCCCTCCGGCGGCTTCTGGGGCGGCGTCGGCGAACCGACCATTGCCGTGGCAGCCCCCGCCGTTCTGAACGCGATCTTCGCGGCGACCGGAAAGCGCGTACGGTCGCTGCCGTTGAAGAATGAAAAACTGGTCTGATGAATCGACGGCCGAATGTGACGAGTTGCGTCAATGCTACCGTGTTGTGCAGACAATTGCAGCGACAGTTTGCGTTCTTTTGTATTATCACGGCTGTAGGCAATTTATGCGGCATGCCGTTCTTTCAGGCTTGAATTCGGCTGCGGCTTTACACAACTGAGAAGCGGCGGCGCCGATGGCGTTGCTTGAGGACGGAAGGGAGCGAGGAGCAGCGCGATGGGGCCGGTGTGGAATACGAAATATGGCCGGCGGCGCGTCAAACACGAGCCCCCGACGCTAGAGGAGGCGCTTGACGCCGCGCAGGATTTCACGCGCAACCGGCAGGAACAGATCGCCATCGCCGCGTCGCTGATGGCGTTGCCGATCGAGGACGTGCGCAAGCAGGCAGCGAAACTTCCCACGCGCCCTGCGAATAGCACATATGCATTGCCGAGCGCCCGCAAGGGCGGTCCGGCGGTCGTTGTGGAGCGCAAAATTGCCCGCCGCACGTCACGCCCGGGAATCGGCTATCCGCGCGGATCGTAGGGCGGCGGCCCGGATAACCATCTCGTCTCCTGGTGCATCACTGCCGCGATGGCCCCGCTCGCGTCAGAATCGGTAGGCTGCCGCCGGGTGGCTCGAGGGCAGCCGCGGGCCTTTACCGAACAGCTTGTGGCGCATCGTTCCCGGCGCATAGGCCGTTTTGTAGCGACCGCGCCGCTGGAGCTCTGGAATCACAACATCAATGAAATCCGTGAACGTTTCGGGAAACACGGCATAGGCCAGATTGAACCCGTCGACGCCGGACTCGTCGACCCACCGCTCGAGCTGATCGGCAATGCTGGCGGGGGACCCCACGAACACAGGTCCACGGCCGCCGATGGCCCCGAACTCGGCGATGTCGCGAATGGTCCACTTGCGATCTGATGCTGACGACGTAAAGTTGTCGATGGCCGTGCGCATGGCCTCCGTTTGCACATGCTCCAGGACATCGTCGAGCCTGTATTTGGAAAAATCGATGCCGGTCCATCCGGACATGAGCGCAAGTGTGCCTTCATGGTCGATATACCGCCGATAGTCCTCCAGCTTGGCCTTCGCGGCCGCATCGGTTTCGGCAGCGATGACTGTCGCCATGGAAAAAATGCGAATGTCCGACGCACTGCGCCCGATGGCCTGGGCCTCCTCACGAAGCGCCTTCACATAGGTCGCAACAACCCGCGCGGTCGGGCCGTTCACAAAGACGCATTCGGCGTTGGAGGCAGCAAATTTCTTGCCGCGGCCCGAGGCGCCCGCCTGATAGAGCACCGGCGTGCGCTGCGGCGAGGGCTCGCACAGATGGATGGCGTCCACGTTGTAGAATTCACCCGAGTGCCGGACGCGCCTGACCTTGCCGGGATCCGTGAATATCCGCCGCTCGAGGTCGAGCACCACTGCGTCGTCCTGCCAGCTTCCTTCCCATAGCTTGTAGGCCGCTTGCATGAAGTCGTCGGCTTGGTCGTAGCGGCGATCATGACCGAGCTGTTGCGGCTGCCCCATGCCCTTGGCTGCGCTGTCGAGATAGCCCGTGACGACGTTCCACCCCATGCGGCCCTTGGTCAGATGGTCGAGCGTCGACATGCGGCGCGCGAGCACATAGGGCTGTTCGTTGCCGAGGCTGCACGTGACGCCGAAGCCGAGATGCTCCGTAACGGCCGCCATTGCCGAGACGAGCAGCATGGGATCGTTGACGGGTACTTGCGCACCGGCGCGGAGTGCCGCTTCCGGAGTGCCACCGTACACGTCGTAGACACCCAGCACATCCGCCAGGAACAGGCCATCGACAAGCCCGCGTTCCAGAGTCCGGGCAAGGCCGGTCCAGGTTTCGAGATCGCGATATGCGCGCGACCGATCTCGCGGATGTTTCCACAAGCCGGGCGACTGATGGCCGACCGTGTTCATATTGAAGATGTTGATCAGAATTTCGTGCGGCACGTTCAGATCCGGATTTCAGCAGCGCGTGGTGGATGGCGGTCAATCAGTCTCGATCGGCAGCGCGGGATCTCGCGCCCACTCTCCCATCGATCCGTCATAGAGGGTCAAGTTGTCGTAACCGAGCTGGTGCAGCAGAAACAGGTCTATCGTGGCGGATATGCCGCCGCCGCAGTAGCAAACGACGGTCTTGTCCTTCGAGATGCCTTGCGCTGCAAACCTAGCGGACGCATCGTCAAGAGAGACCAAACTTTTGTCCGATGCGTTGACGAGTGTTGCAGCAGATACATTGACGCTGCCCGGGATGCGCCCCGGCCGCCCATAGCGGCTCGGCTCCAGGCCTTTGTGAAACTGCGGCCCGAGCGCATTGACGACGGCGGTGTCCTGCGCGCCGATCCTGCCGCGCACGAAATTGCTGTCGACGAAGTATCCGGCTCTCGGGCGCGCCTCGAATTTGGCAGGCGGATAGCCGTGCGGGGGCCCGCCCTCGGTCGGACGGTTTTCGGCCTTCCATTTGTCGAAGCCGCCATCGAGCACGGCCGCGTTCTCGAAGCCCAGAGATTTGAGCATCCACCAGAAGCGTGTCGCCCACATCATCGTACCGACGCTGTAGAGCACGACGCGAATGCCGTCACCGATGCCATGGCGGGCGAAGGCTGCCTCGAGCTGGGCAACGGGCGGCATCATGAAACGCAGCCGCGTGGCTTGGTCGGAAAACTCTCCCTGGAGGTCGAGGAAGTCCGCGCCCGGAATGTGCGCCGCTTCGAACGTCTTGCGGCCGGGAACAGCGATATAAGGGTCGTCACTGCCGGCCGGCGTGGGCTCGAGGTACGTCGTGCAGTCGTAAACTCTGACATGAGGCTGATCGCAGAGTGCCTCCAGCTGTTGCGTGCTGATCAGCGCTTGTGGATCGCGCATTTTGACCTCCCGGTTGATTGCTGGCTCAGACTGACATGCGGCCCGGATTGCGATCTGCCAGGATCGGCCGCACGAGGCGATGAAAACGCTCGCATTCCTCGTCGTGCAAATACCCCGACAGGCAGAACGAATGGCAGCCGATGTCGATAAACTCCTGCAGCGTGTTGGCGCATTGCTCGGGATTGCCGACGATGACGATGCCGGCGCCAGGACGCGCCTTGGTCAGGCCGGTCCACAGATGCGGCGCAATGAGGTCGCCCTGACGTGCAAGCTCTTGCACACGCTGATTGGCAACGGACGCCGCGTAGTACGTCCTGATGTACTCCTGGCGTTCCTTGGTAACGTTGCGGATCAGGCCGTCTGCAAACTCCCAGGCGTCGCGCTCCTTTTCGCGGCAAACGATCTGCAAGCGCATGCCGAAGCCCAAGTCTTTTTCGCGGCCGTGCTTGGCGGCCATGTCGCGCAGCACCTTCATGTTGCCGGCAACCTGCGCAACCGTATCGCCCCAGAAGAGATGGACATCCGAGTGCTTGGCGGAAAGCTCCCAAGCCTGGCCCGAGCCACCGCCGAGATAGAATTTGGGATGGGGTTTCTGCAAGGGCTTGGGCGTCAGCTCAGCCTGCTTCAACGTGTAGTACTTGCCGGTGTGATCCGTGGTGCCCTGAGACGTCCAGAGAGCTTTTAGGATTTTCACTTCTTCATCCATGATCTCGTAGCGCTGCTCTTTGTTCCAGCGCACGCCTTCGGCAATATTCTCCTGCTCGCTTTGCCCGGCAATCAGATTGACCGAAATCCGCCCCCCGGAGAGTTGGTCGCAGGTGGCGATCATTTTTGCCAGCAGAACCGGATTGATGTAGCTCGGCCGCGCCGCCACCAGCATGCGCATGGACTTGGTCGCGCCGATCATCAGGGCGCTCGTCATCCAGGCGTCCCAGCACTGATGTCCGACCGGAACGAGCATGTACTCGAAGCCCGCGGCCTCGGCGGCGGCGGTGACCCTGCGGAACATGTCGAATGATGCCGCGACCTTCAGCGGCTCTCCGTAATCGTCGGTGTCCCCGCGTGTCGGCAGAAACCAGCCGAATTCCAATTTGCGCATTGTCATGTGCCTTGCGGTTGCCGAAGCGCCGCGCGCGAGCCGCCCGCAGCAGTTGCCTGACGCAGCCAGCTTAGACTAAGAACCCCGCGGTGGTCTTTGCCCATAAAGAAACGGGCTGCGCCGGCGCTGTCGGGGCACGCACGCCGAGGATGAAGCTTAAGGAACGTCGGCCTTGGAAAACCTGCTGGGCACACCTGTCGATCTCCGATTGCTTGCGGTGGTCGCGGCGGTGCTGATCGGAGGCTTCATGCGCGGCTTCGTCGGATTTGGGGGAGCGCTCGTCACGGTGCCGGTCCTGAGCGTGGTCTGGGGGCCGCAAGCGGCTGTCGCCATCACCAGCGTCATGGGCATCCCTTCGCTGTTTCAGCTTCTGCCTGAGGCCGTCCGGTACTCCGAACGGCCCATCGTCATCCCCGTGGCCCTGACAACTTTCTTGACGGCACCGATCGGCTCGTGGGTCCTGGTTTCGGTGGACCCAAGGCTGATGTCCGTCGTGATCTCGGGACTGGTCATCGCCATGGTGGCGATGCTGGCGCAAGGCTGGACAGCCAAAACGAACATCGGACTGCCGGCCCTGATCGGCGCGGGCGCAGCCGGCGGACTGATACAAGGCGCTGCCGGGATCGGCGGACCGCCGGTCGTGGCGGTCGCGCTGGCGCGCGGCGGCAGCCCGAAGCAGCAGCGAGCCAATGTCCTGGCCTTGATGACGGCAATCGCATCGGCGTCGCTTCTTCCGCTCTGGTACTTTGGCGTGTTTAGCCGCCATGTGCTGATCCTGGGTGTGCTGCTGTTTCCGCTTTATGTCGCCGCGACCATGTTCGGCAGCCGGTACTTCTCGAGAGGTGGGCATCGGCACTACCGGCGTGCTGCGCTGACGACCCTGGCCGTGATCGCAGTGGCCACTTTGGTGGCGTCGCTGCGATCGTACTTCGCAGCTTAGTGCGCCGTCCTGCTGGCCTTCAGGACGTCGCGATCCTCGAGGCATTGGACGATGCGGTTGACGCATTCAGCGAGGCTGCGCTGATCCGTTTCAACGATCACGTCCGGCTGATCGGGCCGCTCATAGGGCGCGGACACGCCGGTGAAGCCATTGATCTCGCCAGCCCTGGCGCGTGCGTAAAGCCCCTTGGGATCGCGCGTGGCACAGACATCGACGCTGGCGTGAACATGCACCTCGAAAAACGAGGCGCCGCCGATGCCGCGCGCAAGGGCACGATCCGCAGCGAGCGGCGAAACCAGCGCAACGATGGCAATCTGTCCCTGGCGTGCCAGGAAGCTTGCAACCTCGGCGGTTCGGCGCACGTTTTCCGCACGGTCGGTATCGGAAAAGCCGAGATCGCCGTTCAAGCCCGTACGCAACGTATCGCCATCCAGCAAAACGACGTGGCAGCTGCTGTCGAACAGAAGCCGCTCGAGCGCGCGGCCGATCGTCGACTTGCCGGAGCTCGGCAGACCCGTCAGCCAAACGACTGCACCGCTATGGCCAGTCAAGGAGGTGCGCTCGGCTATGCTGACAGCAGAGGCGACAGGGGTGACGTTCGGGCTCGCGCGACGCTGCGTTTCCTCGAATGTGCGCAGAATGACGCCCCCGCCGCGGATACGCCCGCCGGCTTCCAGCACGAAACGCCCAAGGCGTGGATTGCCGGCCTGCGTGTCGGCGGCGACGGGCTTTGCCAGCGAAAGCGTCACGTCCGCCACCTGGTTGCGTTCCACCGACTGGGCGACGGTCCGCTGCAACGACGTGCTGTCGACCGCGGCGTCGATCGACGTCACCGTTGCCGGTACCTGCGCTGTCCCGATCTTGAGTGCCAGCCGCGATCCGGCGGCAAGCGGCTCGTCGCCCAACCAGAAAATGCGGCTTACCAGGACGCGGGCCGCCGCAGGGCGCGTCTCGCGAAAGGCCGCCACTTCGCCGCGCTCAACGAAAATTTCCCGATCCAAGGTGATGCCGGCAGCATGCCCGGCCATTAGCCCGCGCAGCGCTCGTCCTTCCTGGGGGGGCGGCCACGCCTCGATCGTGCGGATGCGGGCGTGCTTGCCGGAGGGCGTGAACACGAGTTCGTCGCCGACCGCGAGCCGTCCGCTTTCCACACGGCCTGCGACGATGCGGCGGTCGTCGAACTTGTAGACGTCCTGAACCACGAGCCGCAGCGGAAGCTCAGCATCCTGTTGCGCGGGTTCGAAGCTGTCGATCGTCTCGATGATGGTCTTGCCGGCGTACCAGCCCGTTGCCGACCCGCGGTCCGCAATCATGTCGCCGCCGCGCGCGGCGACAGGTATGAACGCCTCGGGCACCACGTCCAGCTCTTTGAGATAGCCGGCGAACTCGGTCGACACCGTCCGGAACACCGCCTCGGAGAAGCCGACCTTGTCCATCTTGTTGACGATGACGGCGACCTGCCTGATGCCCAGCAATTTCAACAGCAGACCGTGGCGGCGGCTCTGCTCGCGCACGCCTTCGGCCGCATCGATCACCAGCAGCGCCGCGTCGGCCTGCGCAGCCCCCGTGACCATGTTCTTCAAGAACTCCACGTGTCCGGGCGCATCGATCAGCACGACCTCGCGCGAGGGCGTGCGAAAGCGGATCTGACTGGTGTCAATCGTAATTCCCTGATCGCGCTCCGCCTGGAGGGCGTCGAGCAGGAATGCCCACTCGAAAGGCATGCCGCGCCGGACGCTCATGGCCTTGATGGCCTCGAGCTTGCCATCCTCCAGCGAGCCCGTGTCGTGGATGAGGCGGCCGATGAGCGTTGACTTGCCGTGATCGACATGGCCGACAACAACGATGCGCAGCGGCGCACGCGATGTCTGTTCCGGCATGTTATCCGTCGATCGCCTGAACGCTTCCACAGCCGTCATAGATAACCCGCCGTGCGAAGACGCTCAAATGCATCTTCGGTTTCGTGGTCCAGAAGCCGCCCCGAACGCTCGGGAACACGCGTTTCACGCAGCTCGACGATAATGTCGTCGATCGTTGCCGCGTGCGAAGCGATCGGTCGCGTGATGTCCTCATCACCAAGAGAACGGTACCGCTGCCCGTTGCGGGAGAAATAGAGGGGGATCACCGGAATGCCTTCGCGGCGCGTGTAGGTCCAGATGTCAACCTCGGTCCACTGCAGGATGGGGTGAATGCGCAGGTGCCCGTTGTCCGGCACAGTCGTATTGAAATGATCCCAAAGCTCGGGCGGCTGGTCCTTGACGTTCCAGTCGCCGGCGGGTGCGCGTGGAGAAAAGATACGTTCCTTCGCGCGCGTGGCCTCCTCGTCGCGTCGAATGCCGGCAATCAAGCCGTCAAAACCGTGCTTTTCCAGGGCAAGCTTAAGGCCTTCGGTTTTGCGCGCGGCGGAGCGGGCCGCGGGCGGCAGCGTCGGATCGACGGCATCGATCGGCGGACAAGGCTCAAGAAGCAAATTGAGGCCCCAAGCCTTCGCGTAGCGATCGCGAAAGGCATACATCTCGGCGAATTTCTTGCCCGTATCGACGTGCATGACGGGGAACGGCACGTGGCCCAGGAAGGCCTTGCGGGCCAGCCATATCATCACGTTGGAGTCTTTGCCGAGCGACCACAGCAGCGCTATCCGGTCGAGCTTGGCGAAGGCCTCACGCAGAATGTAGATGCTCTGCGCCTCAAGCTGGTCGAGACGATCCATGCTCCATTCTATCCGACGATGGCGGCTCATGGTGCAAGATTGCCGAGCGTCGCATCTGGCTCGTCCACAGCAACTTGCCGCGGCCTGTGGATGCCGCACTCTGTCTTGGCCTTGTTCCGCCAGCGTCCGGCGCGAGCGTCTTCTCCCGGCAGAGCCGGGCTGGTGCAATGTGTGCAGCCGATCGAGCGATAGCCGCGTGCTGTCAGAGGATGGCGCGGCAGGTTATGCTCGATCAGATAATTTTCGACATTGGCCTCCGACCAGTCCGCTAGAGGATTGACTTTGACATGCCTCCCATCGCGCTCGAAGGCCGGCAGGCCTGATCGGGAGCCGCCCTGAAATCGCTTGCGGCCAGTGATCCACGCGGAAAATTCCGCCAGCACCTGCGACAGAGGTTCGACCTTGCGGACGGCGCAGCAACGATCCGGATCCACGCTCCAAAGGTATCCGCTAGGATCGTCGTCTTGGAGTTTCGACGGATCGGGACTGACGACCCGCACGGCCGTAAGTCCGAGGCGGCCGACGAGCGTCTCACGATAAGCGATCGTCTCCGGAAAGAGCTTGCCCGTGTCCAGGAACAGGACCGGCATATGCGGCGCGACGCGGGAGACGAGGTGCAGCAGAACGGCAGACTCGGTCCCGAAGCTGGAGGTCAGGGCGATCCGGCCGGGAAAAGTCTCGATCGCGAACTCGATCGTAGATTGCGCTTCGCAAGCCCTCAGCCGGGCCTGTAGAGCCGCCAGTTGCGGCTTGGAAAGCGCCTCAGCCTCAGACGACAACACGCGCAGGACCTCCGGCGGTGGGTGGATCAGAGGTCCGAACATTACCTCACGGCGTTCCGCCTAGACAGATGTGTGAGGAAAAAAAATGCTGCCGCCGCCGGAATATCCGGATCACAGAAGAATAATTTACTCGTGCATCGCCATGAAGGACGGGCGGGCGCCTTTTCTCTTGGGCACAGAAAAAAGCTCCAGCCGGAAACCGGCCGGAGCTTGCAAGTGGCAGACGATCTAAGCCGAGCCGGCCTTAGTGCGTGCGGCCGTTGAGATGAAAATCGAGTTCATCCTGGATGTTGTTGGCCGCCTGCCGCCAGTCGCCGCGACGGATGGCGTGCTGCTCCTCCTGAACTGGAAAGGCGGGTACCTCACGCGGTGCGCTTTCCAACATGGCCATCGACTCTCGCGGAGCGGGCAGCAAGCCGATGTTTGAGGCCAACGACTGCAGTTCCTTCAAGATTGTGCCGCGGCGCAGCTCATGCTCTGCGGCGACGCTGCGAACGTCGTGCAGAAGCTTTTGGTCGGCACGGTTGAGCGCATCCCCCAGCGCCTTGACCAGTCCCTGCTCGGCATTCGCCAAGTCGTTTACGTGAACGCGCATATCCTCGATTTGCTGAAGCAACGTTGTCATCGTCGACCCCCTGTCCGTCTATCGC
>CADEFX010000164.1 GCA_902826715.1 uncultured Hyphomicrobiales bacterium
ACATAGCGGGCGGTAACGCAGACTTCGAATTTCAGCGCCTGCACGGCATGGGTGAATCGCTTTACGAAGCCGTCAGCGAAGCCGAGGACTTCGGTCGCCCGTGCCGGATCTATGCTCCTGTCGGAGGGCATGAGGACCTGCTTGCCTATCTTGTCCGCCGCCTGCTTGAGAACGGCGCCAACACGTCCTTCGTGAACCGGCTTGCCGACGAGGAGGCTCCGGTCGCCGAAATCGTGCGTGATCCGGTGGAGACTGCGGAGCGCGAGTGGCAGGACGGCAAACTAGCCGCCGAGGTTCGCATTCCGAGGCCGCCGGAATTGTTCGGCCGCGAGCGCCGCAACAGCCTTGGGTTGCCGCTGACCGAGCCTTCGGTGCGTGATGCGCTCCTCGGTGAGATGGCCAAGGCGCTGGCGCCGTCTTTTGCAGCAGGACCGATCGTCAACGGCCGCGCGATCACCGGCGGCCCGGAGGCAGCACTCGTGCTCTGCCCGCACGACCGCCGCCAGCGTATCGGCACGGTGCGCCAATCGACTCCCGAGCTGATCGATGAGGCCCTGACGTCGGCTACAGCGGCATCGCACGGGTGGGACCGCCTGGGCGGTCCTGCGCGCGCAGCCATGCTGGAGAAGGCCGCCGATCTCATTGAGCGGGACCGCGCGCGCCTGTTGGCGGTCATCGTTCGCGAAGCCGGCAAGACACTCGACACCGCCCAAAGCGACCTGCGCGAAGCCATCGATTTCCTGCGCTACTATGCTATCGAGGCTCGACGCCTGTTTTCCGGCCCGACCAGGCTTCCGGGCCCGACGGGCGAGCGCAACAGCATCGAGCTGCGAGGCCGTGGCGTGTTCGCCTGCATCAGCCCGTGGAATTTCCCGATCGCCATTTTTACCGGGCAGGTCTGCGCCGCACTCGCGGCCGGAAACTGCGTCGTCGCCAAGCCGGCGGAACAGACGCCCGTAACGGCTTTTCTCACCGTGGGGATTCTGCATGAAGCAGGTGTTCCCCAGAACGTCCTGCATCTGCTGACGGGCGACGGTAGGGTCGGTGCCGCACTGACACGCGATCCGCGCACGCGCGGTATCGCATTTACTGGCTCGAACGAGACGGCGTGGGCTATTCAAAATTCCCTGGCCGAGCGCCGCGGCGAATTGGTCCCGTTCATCGCCGAGACCGGCGGCATCAATGCCATGATCGTCGACTCCAGCGCCCTGCCGGAGCAGGTCGTGCGCGATGCCGTGCGTTCCTCTTTCGACTCCGCCGGCCAGCGCTGTTCCGCGGCGCGCGTGATCTACATACAGGAGGAGATTGCGCCGCGCGTCATCGAGATGCTGGCCGGCGCGACAGGAGCGCTCGATATCGGCGACCCGCTCGACTATGCCACCGACATCGGCCCCGTCATCGACCAGGTCGCCCAGGACGCGCTCGAGGCACACAAGATCCGGATGCAGCGGCAGGCGATCGAGCTGATCGATGTCCGCGTTCCGGCGGACTGCCGCGTCGGCACCTACGTGTCCCCGGCGATTTACGAGATCAATTCCCTGAAGATGCTGGAGCGCGAAGTCTTCGGGCCGATCCTGCACGTGCTGCGCTTCAAGGGCGGCCAGCTCGATAAGGTCATCGACGACATCAACGCCACCGGCTTCGGCCTGACGCTGGGTCTGCACAGCCGCATCGCGGGCGTGGCCGACAGGGTCGCTGAGCGCGCACGGGTCGGCAACCTGTATGTCAACCGCAATCAGATCGGGGCGGTGGTTGGCGTTCAACCGTTCGGCGGCGAGGGCCTCTCCGGTACCGGTCCCAAAGCCGGCGGCCCCAATTACCTGGCCCGCTTCGCCACGGAGCGGGTCCGCTCTACCGACATCACTGCCACGGGCGGCAACGTGCAGCTCCTGGGGTTGTCGGCCGCAACCGATTGAGGGCGTTACTGTTGCCGCGCAGGGACGGCATTGCCATCTTAGCGCTGTGAGGAGCGCACCATGAGCAAGGGCGACAAGACGTCATCCGGGACCGGCGTTCCCCAGCCGCAAGCCGAGCACGCCCGGCCTGCAGCCGGACAATCGACCGGCGGTGAAATTGCAGACTTTCTTCGTAACGTAAAGGCACTGACGCCCCAGACCGGAGCGGGACGCGGTCGCCTGATCTTTGCCATGGACGCGACCATGAGCCGTCAGCCGACCTGGGACATGGCCCTCGCCCTTCAGGCCGACATGTTCAAGGCCGTGAAGACGGTGGGCGGACTGGACATCCAACTCGTCTACTTTCGCGGGGCAGGCGAGTGCCGGGCGTCAAAATGGGTCGGGGATCCCGACGCTCTGGCCCGGCTGATGACTGCCGTCGAATGCCATGGTGGCTATACGCAGATCCGCAAAGTGCTGAGCCACGCACGGCAGGAGAGCGAGAAGCGGAAGATCAACGCCGTCGTTTATGTCGGCGATTGCATGGAGGAGGACGCGGACGATCTGTGCGGTCGCGCCGGTGAGCTCGCACTCCTTGGCGTGCCGATGTTTCTGTTCCAGGAAGGTCAGGACGCTCGCGCGGAGCGCACGTTCCGCGAAATCGCGCGGCTGACCAATGGTGCCTGGTGCCATTTCGATGCCGGCTCCGCGGCGCAGTTGCGTGAGCTGCTGATGGCCGTTGCCGTGTTCGCGACCGGAGGTCATCGAGCACTCGAGCGGCTCGAGGGCCCGGGCCAGCGCGGTGGGCGGCTTCTGCTCGGCCAGATGAAACATACCTAGCGTGGTGGTTCAACCGGTCGCTTGATGGACGCGTTGCAAGGGAGAAACCAACGTCTGAACCACTTCCTAGAATCATAAATTTGCTAGTGTCCATGCCGAACCCGAAGTTCGCGAAAAACCTAGCCGCTTGGTAGTACGAGCTTCGAATTCGGGACACTGGCAACCCATGCAGTACTTCTTACTCGGACTGGCCACTATCGTGTTCGGCCTCGTCGTCGCACAAGCGTTCATGCGCGCGAATCCGGCCGCTCTGGCGCTGAAGTTGCGGCTGGTTGGCGGCGTTGCCGCTCTCGCCGGAGCCGGCGTTTTGTTTTTTCGCGGCGGCACCAGCTACGCTTTGCCCCTTGCCGGCCTCGGTGCCTGGCTCCTGTGGGGCCAGGGCAGCCCGCCGTTCGGGTGGCCGGGTCGCGGCGGACCGTCATCCGGGCAAACCTCGAAGGTCACCACCGAGCACCTCGAGATGGAGCTGGATCACGATACCGGCGCCATGCGCGGGCATGTGCTGAAAGGCTTCTTCGCAGGACGCGACCTCGAGGGACTGAAGCCGGTGGAGCTGGCCCATCTGTGGCAGGACTGCCGTTTCAACGATCCCCAATCGGCCCAGCTCGTGGAGGCTTATCTCGATCGCTTGCACCCCTCCTGGCGCGATGACATGGCCCGCGGCGAGGCTGAGCACACACACGGGCCGGATGGAAATATGACGGCGGCGCAGGCGTTGGAAATTCTCGGATTGCCGCCGAGCGCCCGCGACGACGATATCCGACGTGCGCATCGCGAGCTGATGCTGAAGCTGCATCCCGACCGCGGCGGCTCCACCTACCTCGCCGCCAAAATTAACGAAGCCAAGGATGTGCTGCTTGCGCGTAGCGGAGATTAAAAGATGCTGTTCCTGAAGGCCATTGGCGCAACAGGCAGAGACAGTGTCTCCCGGACATCATGAATTCGTACTAAACACGAAAGCGGCGCCGTCAGTGATTCGCGGAATTTCGATCGGCTCCGTGCGCACGACGGCAGCCAATTTTTTGGGGAAACGGAGGGACTTATGAACATCAATACGCGCGCGCTGGTCGCGGAGGCTGTGGGCACCTTTGCCCTGGTGTCTGCCGTCTGCGGCTCGGCGCTCTTCTCGGCGCCGTCGGCCGGTCTCGTGGCCGTAGCCTTTGCAGTCGGCCTCTCGGTGCTGGCAATGGCCTACGCCGTCGGACACATCTCCGGCGGACACTTCAATCCCGCTGTCACCCTGGGATTGATTGCAGCCGGGCGCTTCGACTCGGGCCGTGCCATCCCCTACATCGTCGCGCAATGTGTTGGCGGAGTCGTCGCCGCGATCATCTTCTACATCATCCTTGGTGGCGCTGTCGGTGGCGGCAAGTGGAACACTTTCACAGCCATCTCCAACACCTATGGGGGGCCGGGCCAGTTTGGTCTCGCATCGGCATTCCTGATTGAGGTTGTCATCACCGCCCTTTTCCTCATCGTTATCGTGGGGGCGACATCGCGGCGGGCGCCGGCCGGCTTCGCACCGATTGCCATCGGCCTCGCGCTGACGCTGTTCCATTTGGTATCGATCCCCGTCTCCAACGCGTCGCTGAACCCCGCCCGCAGCCTCGCCACGGCGATCTTCGGAGGCGTAGGCGCCATCGGCCAGCTCTGGGTCTTCTGGATCGCGCCGATTCTGGGAGCGATCATCGGCGGTGTGGTCGGGCGCTACCTGCAGGAAGAATAAGCGTAGATTTCCGTCTGCCTGCCCGGCCAGCGGGCTGACGGCCCATTGCCAGTTGCGGGGGGCGCACTGAGGCGTCCCCCGGCAAAATGTCCTAGGTGCTTGCTGCACCTTGAATTTTGCCGAAAACAATGCCATGTAGCGGCCACTAGCGGGCGCAGGGGTCTGTTTATTTATCCCATTTCCCTGAAGCTTCAGCTTTTCCCGTTAGGCCATTTGCGGCTCTCCCCTGCGCTCATGGTGTCGACGTCACGCTGCTGTTGCGGCGTCGCTTTACCGTCGGCTCATGAACCTTGATGGAGAGACCTCCTTTTGCAGACTGACAACTTCGCTGGCCTAGGGCTCAGCGCCAAAGTGCTCGCCGCCATCGAAGCGGCGGGATACACCACTGCCACTCCGATCCAAGCTCAGGCCATCCCTATTGCCGTTGCGGGGCGCGACGTTCTTGGCATTGCTCAGACTGGCACCGGCAAGACCGCCTCCTTCGTCCTGCCGATGATCACTCGGCTCGAATCGGGCCGGGCACGTGCCCGAATGCCGCGTTCCTTGATCCTGGCGCCGACACGCGAGCTCGCCGCCCAGGTGGCGCAAAGCTTCGAGAAGTACGGCCTCAATCACAAGATGACGCTGGCGCTTCTCATCGGCGGTGTGTCTTTCGACGAGCAGTATCGCAAGCTCGACCGCGGTGTCGATGTACTGATCGCCACGCCTGGCCGACTCCTCGATCACTTCCAGCGTGGCAAGCTGATGCTCATGGGCGTGGAAATCCTCGTCATTGACGAGGCCGACCGGATGCTCGACATGGGCTTCATCCCCGATATCGAGAAGATCTGCAAACTGCTTCCACCTCGCCGTCAGACACTGTTCTTCTCTGCCACGATGCCGCCCGAGATCACCCGGCTGGTCGGGCAGTTCCTAAAGGACCCGGTGCGTATCGAGGTGGCCAAGCCCGCCACGGCGGCCAAGACCATCACCCAGCGCTTCCGCTTCTGCCCATCGGGCGACGACTGGGCCAAGCGTGAGGTGCTGCGCGAGTTGATCCATCAGCTCGACGTCAAGAACGCCATCATCTTTTGCAATCGCAAGCGCGACGTTGCCATCCTGCTGAAATCGCTGCTCAAGCACGGCTTCAATGCAGGCGCCCTGCACGGCGACATGGACCAGAGCAGCCGCATGGCTACACTCGATGCCTTCCGCGACGGTCGCATCACGCTGCTGGCTGCGTCCGATGTGGCAGCGCGCGGGCTCGATATTCCCGACGTCTCGCACATCTTCAATTTCGACGTGCCCTGGCAGCCCGACGACTACGTGCATCGCATTGGCCGCACGGGCCGCGCCGGCAAGGAAGGCTTTTCGGCGACTCTCGTGACCGGCGACGACCTGAAGTCGGTTGCCGCCATCAGCAAGCTCATCGGCGAGGAGACGAAGTGGATCGGGGACGCCCCTGATGCCGACACGATGGCTGAAGGCATGAGCCGGCGTGGTCGCGGACGTGGCAAGCCGGTGCGGCGCGGCGATAGCAAACCAGGTCGTACGCGCGGCAGAGAACATTCCCGCCATGGCCCGCGCAGCAATGAAGTCTCGCACGCGGCCCACAATGGCGCACCTGCCGGCGGGGACCGCTCTCCGCAGCCCATCGGGGCTACCGAAGCCCGGAACGCCCGGCCTCCGCAACCCGCCACACGCGAACGGCATGAACCGCGCCGGCAGGAGGAACACCCTGCGCGCGAGGCCAGGGTACCACGCGAGCAGCAGCCTGCACCCCGCACCGCCAAACCCAACCAGCCTCCGCGGGACAAGCGCGAAGGCGGGCAGCGTCAGGGTGAGCGGGCGCCTGTAGGCCTCGGCGAGCACGTGCCTGCGTTTCTGCGCCGCCCGGTCCGTGTCGCCGGCCAATAAGGTACGGCCATATCGCCGCAGGCGATTGTCGGCACACGACGCTAACTTGCCACGAGCGGGTCTCGAGGCCCGTTGTAGGCTGGACGGCGATGCTGTTTCACTCCCAGGTTTTCATTCTTGGGTTCCTGCCTCTTGTGCTGGCCGCTTACTATTTAGCAGCTCGGCACGCGCAGGCACGCGAGTGGGTGTTGCTGCTGGCGTCGCTCGTCTTCTACGCATGGTGGGACGTGCGCTTTCTGCCGCTCCTGCTCGGCCAGTGCACGTTGACGTGGCTAGCGTCTGAATGTCATCGCCGGACCGGCTACCGAGGCTGGCTCTGGGCAGGCGTCATTCTCAATATGCTGTCGCTCGCCTTTTTCAAGTACACAGCCTTCCTGATCTCCACCGTCGCGGCATTAGCCGGGCTTGAGCTTGCAACTCCGCACATTCTCCTGCCGATCGGCATCAGCTTTTTCACCTTCCAGCTTGCGTGCTACCTCGTCGATCTCGCGCGCGGCGATGCCCATCATCACCCGTGGCGCCGCATCAGTCTGTTCGTGTCGCTTTTCCCGCACCTCGTCGCCGGTCCCATCGTGCGGCATAGCGAGATCATGCCCCAGCTCGACGCCAGTCCGTTGCGCGACGGCGTGGCCGAGCGCTTCGCCAAAGGCGTCGCCTTCTTCGTCGTCGGATGCGCGAAGAAAGTATTTCTCGCCGACCCGCTGGGGTCGAGCGCAGACCAGATGTTCGCTGCAGCCCAGGCTGGTGTACCGTCGCTCGGCGATGCGTGGCACGGTGCGCTGGCGTTCTCGCTGCAGTTGTTCCTGGATTTCTCCGCCTACACCGAGATGGCGATCGGGCTTGGCTTGATGCTGGGCGTGCGCTTCCCCGACAATTTCAATGCGCCGTACCGGGCCACGGATTTGCGCGACTTCTGGCGCCGTTGGCACATGACCCTGTCCCGTCTCATCCGCGATTATCTCTACATCCCGCTGGGCGGAAGCCGGCAGGGATGGGGTGGTTACGTCACAGCCACGCTGATCACCATGGGTTTGTGCGGCCTGTGGCACGGCGCTGGCTGGACCTTCGTCGCTTGGGGTCTCATGCACGGTGTCGGCCTCATCGTATGCCGCGCCTGGCAATCGAGCATGCCGCCGATGCCATCAGGCTTAGCTTGGATCGTGACAATGCTCTTCGTCATCGTCGGCTGGGTGCTGTTTCGCGCACCGGACTTCACCACGGCCGCGCAGATGCTGACTGCGATGGTTGGCCTGGGAGACGGGTTCGCTTTGACACAAGCGATCAAGCCTGAGCTTGCCATCGCCACTGCAGTGGCCGTGCTCGGCCCCACCACCAAAGCCGCCGTCGAGGGTGGGTGGCTTCAACCCGCCGCCTACCAGGGCATTGCGTTAGGGGCAATCCTCGCGGCCACCGTCCTCGCGGTGGGGCAAGGACATCCGCAAACGTTCATCTACTTTCAATTTTGAGAGTGCAGACGGTGTGGCAAAAATTTCTTTGGCCGTTCGCACTGACGCTGGCAGCAGGCCTCGCGATCCCGTTCTTCCTCGTCCTGCTGGCCGATCCCTACGGTGTGTCGCCCATTCGCGCCATCTCTTCGGAGATCGTCGTCCCCACGCAGCGCCGGTTCATCGTTGCGGACATCATTCGCAGCCGCCGATACGACTCCTTCATCGTAGGCACCTCGACGGTGAACTCCATTAATCCGGGGTGGCTCGAGGCAGAGTTCGGCGGCAAGTTCGCAAACGTGGCAGTTCACGGCTCAACGCCCTACGAGCAGATGCGTGTACTTGACCTCGTGCTGCGCCAGAAGCCTATGCCGCGCATGGTGATACTGGGCCTCGACGACGTCTGGTGCAGCCGGGTCGAACCGGCACGCTACCATCCGCAGGCGCAGTTTCCCGACTGGCTCTTCGAAGATTGGAACCTGGGCCACTTCTCGCACCTGCTGAATTGGCGCGCCCTCGAGCTTGCGCGCCGCAAGCTCGAGATCTCATGGAGTTCCTCCAAAAAACGCTTGGCGCCGAACGGTTTCAACGATGACCTGCCGCCGGACGCGACCTGGTCCCTGGAAAAAGCTGTGCCTCGACTCACGGCAGATGTGCAACGAGCGATGGCTAGCGTGGCCATGACATCCACTGCCACAGCACATTTCCCGACAGTATCATTATTGGATAAATCACTAGGCAAACGTCCGACCGCCACACGCCTGCTGGTCGTCCTGATGCCCACGTACCTGCCACAAGACGCTGTCGTGATCGCGCCCGATGCGTGCAAGGCGATGATCGCTGACATTGTCCGCGAACACGGCGGTACCACGCTTGACTTCATGCGGCCATCGGCATGGACAACAGACGCCAGCAATTTCTGGGACCGCCTCCACTTCCGCCAAGCGATTGCGGAAATGCTGCCCAGCCGCATGCGCGCCGGTCTCGAGCATCGTCAATCCCAGGACGGCCTCTATCAAAGGCTCGACTAACAGTGGCACGCATCAGCGGGCCGGACGCCGCTTCGATGCCTTGCCCGCCTTTCGGGCATCCGCGCTCCTCGCGATCGCCAGTGCTTTGCGCGCCCAAGCCAGCATCTCGTCAGGCTCGTCGAACAAGCGCTCGGGCGCGCGCCAATAGCTCATGAGCGTATTGCGGCCGTCCTTGGTCGCATAGGTGAAGGCACCCATCCCCTCAGCCTCGAAGTCGGCGCACGTCGTCTCGTCGACCTTGAAGTAGAGCGTGTCGTCCGACACCAGCGCGAACATGATGCCATCGGCAAATACACCGGCTCCGCCGAACATGCGACGGATGGAAACCGGCCCGAGGCCTGCCAACTGCTCGTCCAGAAACGCGAGAAACCCGGCACTGGAGGCCATCGCGGACGTACCTTAGAACGAGCTGCCGGGCTGCTTCAGGAACTCGATCTCGTCCGGTGTCGAGACGCGTCCGAGAATTGCATTGCGATGCGGGAAGCGGCTGAAACGGTCGATGATATCCTTGTGCGCCTGCGCGTAGCGCAACAGCTCGGGATCATCGAGCAAGGTAAACAGCGCACAGCATTGGGCCTGATCCCCGGTTTGTTCGGAATGCTCGAACGGCAGATACAGAAACATCCTTTCATCCTTGCCGAAGCTGCGATCGTGTCCGCCATCCACCAACTGCCGCGCAAGCGCAAGGGCCAAGGGATCGGTCGCGAAGGCGCGCGGCGTGCCGCGGAACATGTTGCGCGGAAATTGATCGAACGCGATCACGGCGGCCAACGTCGCCCGTGGATCGAGGGCAGACTGAGACGACACCTCGCGCTCAAGCTGTTCGTGAAGGGCGAGAAAGCGATCACGGATCAAGGCATCGGTCGCGTCCGACTTCTCGAACCAAGCTTTGCGATCCAGCTCGCGGAACCAGAAGTCGAGGATCTCGTCAGCCCACAGCCCTGCTGCAGCCTCGCCCACCGCTAGACCTTCAAGGCCTCGAGCTTATCCTTGGGCGCGGGAGTGAGGTTCACGCTCTCGCCGCAGCCGCAGGAACTCGCCTGATTGGGATTGTTGAAAACAAACTGCGCCGCCAGCTTGTCCACTTTGTAGTCCATCTCGGTGCCGAGCAGATACAGCACCGCCTGAGGATCGATGATGACCCGCGCGCCATCGCGCTCGACCACCTCGTCGAACTTACCGGCCGACTCTGCCCATTGGAGCGTGTACTCCATACCGGCACAGCCACCCTTCTTGATGCCAATCTTGAGCCCGGCGGCCTGAGCGTTCGCAGCCATCATGGTTTTGAGGCGTGCCACGGCCGCATCCGTAAGCGTCAGCACCTGGGGGCGAGGTCTCGGGTTGCTCATACGTCTCTCATCCAGCAGTCCGATCGTTGGATAAGCTACAATATAGCGCGATTTGCCCAAATATCGAGATGCCGGATTGCCATCCTCAGAACATGTTGAGGGCCAGGCGGGCCTCGTCGCTCATGCGGCTCTGGTCCCAGGGCGGATCGAAAGTCAGATTCACCTTGACCTGCCCAACTCCGGCCACGGCGGCGACCGCATTCTCGACCCAGATCGGCATCTCGCCCGCGACCGGGCATCCTGGCGCCGTCAGCGTCATATCGACCGTCACGTCCCGCTCGTCCGAAATGTCGATCTTGTAGATCAGGCCCAACTCATAGATGTCCGCCGGAATCTCGGGATCGTACACGGTTTTCAGGGCCGCCACGATGTCCGCTGTCATCTGCTCCAGCTCTTCCTTGGAAAGTTTCGAACCTTCCACGGGCGTGCCACCGTCCGCCAGCGACACGGGCGCGTTTGCCGTCAGGATGTCACGCTCTGGTTTGCCGTCCATTGCCAGCACCGTCACGCAAAGAACTCGTGCGCTTTAATCAGCGCCTCGGCCAAGGCATCGACCTCAGCTTTGGTATTATACATGGCGAACGAGGCTCGGCACGTCGCTGTGACACCGAGGCGGTCCATGAGCGGCTGAGCGCAGTGATGCCCGGCCCGGACTGCCACGCCCGACCGGTCGATTATGGTCGAAATGTCGTGCGGATGCAGGCCGTCGATTGTGAACGAGACGATCGCACCCTTGTTGCGGGCATTGCCGTGGATCTTGAGCCAGTTGAGCTCCCCGAGGCGCCTGTGTGCATAGTCCTTCAGCTCGGCTTCGTGTGAGGAAATGCGGTCACGG
>CADEFX010000165.1 GCA_902826715.1 uncultured Hyphomicrobiales bacterium
CCATCTCGAACAGGCGCTGATACTGCTTCACCAGCGCGTTCTTCGGCTCGGTCAGAATCTGGATCAGCGCTTTCTCGTCGAGATCCTCGAGCGTGGCGATCACCGGCAGACGGCCGATGAACTCCGGGATCAAGCCGAACTTCAACAGATCCTCCGGCTCGACGGCACGCAGCACATCGCCCGTGCGCCGCTCGTCGGGTGCAATCACCGTTGCGCCGAAGCCGATCGAGGAGCCCTTGCCGCGCCTGGCGATAATCTTTTCCAGTCCGGAAAAGGCGCCGCCGCAGATGAAGAGGATGTTGGTCGTGTCGACCTGCAGGAATTCCTGCTGCGGATGCTTGCGGCCGCCCTGCGGAGGCACGCTGGCGATGGTGCCCTCCATGATCTTGAGGAGCGCCTGCTGCACACCTTCGCCGGAGACGTCGCGCGTGATCGACGGGTTGTCCGACTTGCGGCTGATCTTGTCGACCTCGTCGATGTAGACGATGCCGCGCTGCGCCCGCTCGACGTTGTAGTCGGCGTTCTGCAAAAGCTTGAGAATGATGTTCTCGACATCCTCGCCAACGTAGCCGGCTTCAGTGAGGGTCGTGGCGTCGGCCATCGTGAACGGCACGTCGAGGATGCGCGCCAGCGTCTGGGCCAGCAGCGTCTTGCCGCAGCCGGTCGGACCAACAAGCAGGATGTTGGACTTGGCCAGCTCGACGTCGTTGTTCTTGGTGGCGTGGTTGAGGCGCTTGTAGTGATTGTGGACCGCGACCGAAAGCACGCGCTTGGCGTGATCTTGGCCGATGACATACGAGTCGAGGACCGAGCAGATCTCCTGCGGGCTCGGCACGCCATCGCGGGACTTCACGAGGGTGTTCTTATTCTCCTCGCGAATGATGTCCATGCACAGCTCGACGCATTCATCGCAGATGAACACGGTCGGGCCGGCGATCAGCTTCCTGACCTCATGCTGGCTTTTCCCGCAAAATGAGCAGTAAAGCGTGTTTTTTTCGTTGGCCATCCGACTCTCTTGTTGCCGAACAGACCCTTCCGGGGCCGCTAGTGGTGCGCGCAGTGCCGTACGTGACGCTTATGCAGGATCCTGGCCATGCCGCACTGGCCCACCCTTGACTCCAACTTGGCCGATCACAGCATGCTATGGACTGGCAGATCAAGATTGGATTAACAGGCCAATCGCCAGCCGTCGTTGGGGTAAATGGGTTTGCGACGGTTCTGTGTCCAACCCGCCGCACCAGCAACCCGCAAAGCACGGCCCCAGCGGGAATCGTGCGTCATTCTGGCGCGGACGCCGGGCGGCGCTCAGCTCGGCTTGCCAGTGATGTCGAGCTCGACCTCGTCGCGCCGTGTCAGCACCCGGTCGATCAGGCCGAACCCCTTGGCTTGCTCGGCCGTCATGAAATAATCACGGTCAAGGGTTTGCTCAATTTTCTCATAAGGTTGTCCGGTGTGCTTAACGTAAACCTCGTTAAGCCTCCGCTTCATTTTGACGATGTCCTCGGCATGCCGCTCGATGTCGCTCGCCTGGCCCTGGAAGCCGCCCGAGGGTTGATGCACCATGATGCGCGCGTTGGGTAGCGCATAGCGCATGCCTTTGGCGCCGGCCGCCAGCAGCAGCGATCCCATGGAGGCCGCCTGGCCGATGCACAGCGTAGCGATGGGCGGCCGGATGAACTGCATGGTATCGTAGATGGCCATGCCCGAAGTCACCACGCCTCCCGGCGAGTTGATGTACATGGCAATTTCCTTCTTCGGGTTCTGGGACTCGAGAAAGAGAAGTTGCATGCAGACCGACGAGGCCATGTGGTCCTCGACAGGGCCGATTACGAAAATAATGCGCTCCTGCAACATGCGTGACGGCAGATCGTACGGGCGCTCTCCGCGCGCCGTCTGCTCGATCACGGTCGGCCAGTAGGTGGCGGTCAAGCCGCTGATAATTGGATCGTTCATAGCTATTACCCCGCTGGATGAGCCGTCGTGGCGTTGCGGCCGCTCGATGCCGCCCGCACAAGCCTCGTCTGCCGCAGATCAAGACTTCTTTTCGTCGCCGTGGCCGTGCGAATGGCCGTGATCATGATGATGGTGGTCATGATCGTGAGTATGGTCGTGGCTGTGGTCATGGCCGTGATGATGATCGTGGTCGTGATGGTGATCGTGGTCGTGGTGCTCATGGCCATGATGCAGGTGGCCGTGATCCTCGCCTTCCATCGGCGTCAGCAGCTCCTCCCGCGAGACCTTGCGATCCGTGGGCGACGCCTGACCCACTATATAGTCAACGACCTTGTCCTCGAAAATAGGACCCCTGAGCTCCGTCAGAGCGCCCGGGTTTTTCTCGTAGTACTCGTAGACCATGCGCTCCTGGCCCGGAAAGCGGCGCGCCTGGCTGAACAGGGCGTTGCGCAGCTCGTCCTGCGTGATCTCGATCTTGCCCTGAGTACCGATCTCGCCGATGACGAGGCCCAGCCGCACACGCCGCTCGGCGATCTTGCGGTACTCCTCCTGCATGGCCTCTTCCGACTTGCCCTCGTCGGCAAAGGTCTTGCCGGCCTGCTGCAGGCTATCAGTGAGCTGTTTCCAGATACCCTGATACTCGTTTTCGACGAGCGTGGGCGGCAGGGCGAACTCGTGGGCCTTGTCGAGGGCGTCGAGCAGCTCGCGCTTCATCTTGTTGCGGCTGACCTGGTCATACTCGCGCTGGATCTGCGAGCGCACGCCGTCCTTGAGGGCGACGAGCGAATCCACGCCGAAACCCTTGGCAAAGGCGTCGTCGATTTGCGGCGCGACAGCTTTGCCGACGGACTTGGCCTTGACCTCGAACACCGCTTCCTTGCCGGCGAGCGTGTTGACGGGATATTCGGCCGGAAAAGTCGCGGTGACGACGCGGTCTTCATCGGCCTTGACGCCTTTCAGGCCATCCTCGAAGCCCGGAATGAAACCGCCACGACCGAGCACGAGAGGCACATCGGTGCCGGTGCCGCCTTCGAAAGCCTCGCCGTCGATGCGGCCGACGAAATCGAGCATGACCTGGTCGCCGTCCTGGGCCTCCCGGCCCTCCTCAGTCTCATAGGCTATGTTGCGCTGGGCAAGCTCGCCGACGGCCTTGTCGACGTCCTCTTCGGCGACGTCGGCGGTCAAACGCTCCAGCTTCAAGGTGGAGAAATCGGTGAGCTTGATCTCAGGCAGCACCTCGAACGACATGGTGAAGGCAAGATCGTTCTTACCGGCCATGACGTTCTCGATCTCGGCCTTGTCCTCGGTGAGCTCGATGCGAGGCTGGAACGCAGGGCGCTCCTTGCGGTCGTCGAGCGCTTTACGTGTGGACTCCTCTAGCGCCTGCTGCACGACCTCCGCCATGAGCGACCGGCCGAAGACCTTGCGGATGTGCTGGACCGGCACCTTGCCGCGACGAAAGCCCTTCAGCTGGACCGTGTCCTTGACCTCGTCCAGACGCGCCGTGAAGCGGTCGTTGAGCTCGCTCGTTCCGACGACGACCTTGAGCGTACGCTTTAAACCGTCGTTCGTGGCTTCCGTGACTTGCATGCTGCTCTGCTACTCGTTTGCGGGATACACAAGATTGCAAAAAATCCGGCTGCGGCGCGCCCCTTCCGCTGCGAACATGGTGCGGACGGAGGGACTCGAACCCCCACGACTTGCGTCACTGGAACCTAAATCCAGCGCGTCTACCAATTCCGCCACGCCCGCCGCTGAGACATCGGCCACGCCTCCCCCGCTGGCGCACTGCGCCCGCCGACGAAGGTCATGGGACTTCCCGCGGCTTTTAACAGGAAGCGGCCCGATTGCAACCGTCGCAACGAGGGCGTTTGACACAGATTGGGCCAAGTTTGTGCCCTCAATACCTGCCATCGGGCTGATTCTCGGGGGAAGCAGCCGCCGCACCGACGCCGAGGGGATCTTGATGACGTCAGCGCCGCGCTCGCCTGCGATTGCACTCAGATGCGTGTTGTTCATGCCGCTGATCGGCCTGATCGCCTGGATGTCCGGAGGGGTGATTGGCTGCTGTCCGGCGCAGGCGCAGGGCCAGCCGCCGGCCTTCATCCCCTTGGGAGCGCTCACGCGCATACAGGGGGAGGCGACAGTCTGGCGCGGCGAGACGGCGATCCCGGCCAAGGCGGGGGACGAGATCACCCGCGGCGATACTTTGAGCACGGCCGCGGAGTCGCGCCTGCTGGTGGTTTTCATGGATGGCACGCAATTGACGCTGGGTGAACGCGCGGAGGCGTTCATCGAGTACTTCGTCTACAACCCCATCAAGAAGAAGGGGGCAGCGTTCGTCGAGGTTGTCAAAGGTGCGTTCCGCTTCACCTCCGGCCGCATTCGCGAGTTCAGCGACAAGCGCGTGGAGGTGCGAGCGGGCTCGCTGACATTTGCCGCCGAGGGCAGCGACTTCTGGGGTGGGCCGATGGATGATGCCTACGGCTTTCTCCTCATCTCAGGCCGCCTCGAGGTGCGCAGCGATTCCGGCATGGTGCTTCTGCAGAAAAAGCGCCTCGGCAGCACTATCGCCAAGCCGGGGCTGGCGCCCGACGTGCCCGAACACTGGAACAAGGACAGGGTAAATCAGGCGGTCTCCACCATCGCCTTCAAATAGGCGGCCGATCTCATCTCTTATTCGCTACGCAGGATGACAAGGCCTACGAGATAGACGGCCGGCAGAAGCAGCGCCCAAACGATCTTTTCATCAAGACCGAAGGCGATCCAGCCGTACTCGTGCAGGAGCACAAAGCCCAGCCACAATGCTGCCAATAGCGATAGTATGCGTGCCATTTTGGGCCTCGTGCCCCAAACCATGCCAGCCGACAACAACTCGGCAAGGCTTCTGGCATGGCAGACGCAAGAGGCACGCCATCCGTCCTCGGATAACGGATGGTCGATAGAAAGAGACGAAAATTGCTGCGGGACCAGTAAACGAGCGTGGTTTACTTCAGCGGCACCGGGCTGGAGCCCAAGTGATAGCGCAGCCCGATCTTGATCTCGTGGGCGCGCATGTCGTCGACCTCCAGCCGCGTACCGCCGGCATTGCCGGACTGCGCCGAGCCAAGATCGATGTAACGGTAGCCGACATCCAGGATGGCGCGGTCGGTCAGCTGGTAACCGAAGCCAGCCATCAGCGCCCAGGCGAACGAAACCTTGTCGTCACCCGGCAGCGCACCGGGAACGACATCGCTCGTGACATCGCCCATGTGATGGTACGCGACACCGATGCCCGCGCCGACGTAGGGCACCATGCCGTTCATGTTGCCGAAGTCGTAGTACCCATTGAACATGGTTGTATAGGTGGTGATGTCGGCCCTGAGCTCCCCAAGCACAGGCCCTGGCGCGGTGTAGTCGCCGCGGAAGTCGGCGGATTCGCGAATGCCGAAGGTCACGTCGCCGCGCAGGCCGCGCGAGCCCGAGCCGCAGCCCACACCGGCTTCGGCAAACCAGACGTCCTTCAACGCCTGCGCACCCATGGCAGGATCGAAATTGCCGGCAAACTGAGAATTAGGGTCCTGGGACCAGGCGTGACCGGCGTCGGCGCGGAGATAGCAGGGTCCGACCGCTGATTGCCCCGCCGACCATCCCCCATCCTTGAGCGATCCTCCGCTCAGGTCCGCGGCTGCAACGGGCGCCGACCCCGCAAGAGCACCAACGAACACATACGCGGCGACTTTCGCCTTGAAAGCCAGTTCCATAATCATACCCTTTACGTGCGGGCTTATCTGGCGGTCCCGCAAACCCCACATGGCGGAAATCATGATCTGTTAGCGTTAAGAGCAGGTAAAGCTGCGCCTCGTTCAGGCCACACGCAGCTTGCCGCCAGGCCCGCGAGACTGCCTTGCGAGGCGGTCAGGCGAGTTCTAGGTTGGGCACCCACGCGAGGGGGCTAATTGGGAGAGCGCGCCTTGGGCTTTGCAGACGGCATCACGGCCGCAGTCGGGAATACCCCGCTCATCAAACTTCAGCGCGCATCGCAAGAGACCGGCTGCCTCATCCTCGGCAAGGCCGAATTCATGAACCCCGGCCAGTCCGTTAAGGACCGGGCCGCCCTGTTCATCATTCAGGATGCAGTCAAGAAGGGGCAGCTGCGGCCGGGCGGCACGATTGTCGAGGGCACGGCTGGCAACACCGGCATCGGACTTGCCGTGATCGCAAATGCCCTGGGCTACCGCACCGTCATCGTCATCCCCGAGACCCAGAGCCAGGAGAAAAAGGACACGCTGCGGCTACTCGGCGCCGAGCTCGTTGAGGTCCCGGCTGTCCCCTACAAGAACCCCAACAACTACGTGAAGTACTCGGCGCGCCTGGCGAAGACATTGGCGCGGACCGAGCCCAACGGGGCCATCTGGGCCAACCAGTTCGATAACGTCGCCAACCGCGATGCGCATGTGGAGACGACGGCCCCCGAGATCTGGAACGCGCTCGACGGCAAAGTGGATGGCTTCGTATCGGCTGTGGGATCGGGCGGCACGCTCGGCGGCGTGTCCCTTGGCCTGAAGGCCAAGCGCAAGGACATCCAGATCGCACTCGCCGATGTGGCTGGCGCGGCGCTGCACAGCTATTACACGACAGGCGAGCTGAAGTCGGAGGGCTCGTCCATCACCGAGGGGATCGGGCAGGGCCGCATCACCGAAAACCTGAAAGGCATCGAGGTCGATCGGTCGTATTTCATCCCCGATGCAGAGGCGGTCCGCATCGTCTTCCAGCTTCTGCAGGAGGAAGGGTTGTGCCTCGGCTCGTCCTCGGGCGTGAACGTGGCCGGCGCTGTCCGTCTCGCCAAGAGTCTGGGGCCTGGGCACACCATCGTGACGCTGCTGTGCGACTACGGTACGCGCTACCAATCCAAGCTCTTCAATCCAGAATTCCTGCGGTCGAAGAACCTGCCCGTTCCGGACTGGCTGGCCTCCCCGCGCCCGGCTGTGACCCAGGTGTTCGTTGATCCGGACAACGCGTGAAATGACCGAAACACTGTATCGCGCCGACGCCTATCTCAAAGATTGCGAAGCCAAGGTGCTCAGCCTCAACGAGCGCGGGGGGATCATTCTGGATCGCACGGTGTTCTATGCCTCCGCCGGGGGCCAGCCGGGCGATGCGGGAACCCTGGAGATTGCCGGACGCAGCTGCCCGATCGCCACGGCGGCGTGGGAGCCCGACAAGACGACGATCGTGCACGTTCCCGCTGGCGACGCTGTGCCGCCCGCCGCAGGCGACACCGTCCGCGCCGTCCTCGACTGGGACAAGCGTCACCGCCACATGCGCATGCATACGGCGCTGCATCTGCTTTGCACCCTCGTGAAGTTTCCGGTCACCGGCGGCCAGATCAGCGCCGACGAAGGCCGGCTCGATTTCGATATCTCCGATCCCTCGAGCGTCGACAAGGAAAACCTGACCGCTGCGCTGAACGATCTCGTTGCGGCCAATCATCCGGTCTCCGAGCGGTGGATCACGGACGCCGAACTGGAAGCCAATCCGCATCTCGTGCGCACCATGTCGGTCAAGCCGCCGATGGGAAGCGGCAAAGTGCGGCTCGTGGCGATCGGCAGCGACGGCTCGGTCGATCTGCAGCCATGCGGGGGCACGCACGTGCGTAACACCGGCGAGATCGGCGTTCTTGCCGTCGCCAAGATCGAGAACAAAGGCAAGCAGAACCGGCGCATCCGCGTCGTGTTTGCCTGAGACAATCAATCAACGAGAGTCAGGGAGAGATCAAAGATGCCGGACGCTTCACGATGGCTGGTCGAGACGGCTTGGCTCGCGGACCATCTCAGCGCGCCCGACGTGATCGTACTGGACGGCTCCATGCATCTGCCCACGGCCAAGCGCGACGCGCGCGCCGAGTATGAGTCCCAGCACATTCCCGGCGCCTACTTCTTCGACATCGACAAGATCGCGGACAAGAGCAATCCGCTGCCGCACATGCTGCCGCCGCCTGTCGAGTTCTCGAGCCAGATGAAGAAGATGGGTATCGGCGACGGCATGCGCATCGTTGTTTACGATTCCGAAGGGCTGTACTCGGCGGCGCGCGTGTGGTGGATGTTCCGCACCATGGGCTACGACGATGTCGCGGTGCTCAACGGCGGACTCAAGAAATGGAAGGCCGAGGGGCGGCCGCTGGTTGATGGCGCACCGCCGGCGCGCACGCCGCGCCATTTTACGCCGCGGTTCAATGCAGGCCTGGTGCGCGACGCCGCCGAAGTGAAAAGTCTCATCGGCGACAAGACGGTGCAGATCGTCGATGCGCGCGCGACCGCGCGGTTTGCGGGCTCCGTGCCCGAGCCGCGCGCAGGGTTGCGGTCCGGACATATTCCATCATCCAAGAGCCTGCCCTTCACGAACCTGCTCAACGCCGACGGAACGCTGAAAAACAAGGCAGGATTGAAGGCACAATTCGATGCTGCGGGCGTCAGTATCGACCGGCCCGTGGTCGCCAGTTGCGGCTCCGGCGTCACCGCCGGCGTCATCGCCTTCGCGCTGGCCCAGCTAGGCGCCCCGGATGCGGCCGTCTACGACGGATCGTGGACAGAATGGGGCGCCCGCGAGGATCTGCCGATCGAGACGGGGCCGGTTAGTCCGGCAGTGGGATGAACTCCTTTTCGTCGCCTGGCACGAGCCCGAAGCGCTTGGCCTTCCAGTCGGCCTTGGCGGCTTCGATCCGGTCCTTGGAGCTCGACACGAAATTCCACCAGATGTGGCGCGGGCCGTCCATGGGCTCGCCGCCGACGATCATCAGCCGCGACTGCGCCAGCGCCAGGATGGAGATGCGATCACCGGGCTTGAACACGAGCAGGCGGCCTGCCTCGAACTTGGTTCCGGCCACATCGACCTCGCCTGAGACCACGTACACGGCGCGCTCGTCATAGTCGGGATCAAGCGGCAGCACGGCGCCGGGCGCGAGGACGGCCTCGGCGTACAGGCTCTCATGCGGGAATTCGACAGGCGAGCGCTGCCCATAGGCCGAGCCCATGATCAGGCGCACCCGCTTGCCGTCGCCCGCGATGCGGGGCAGCGCCTCCGCATCGTGATGAGCGAATGCGGGCGCCGTTTCCTCATGCGACTTGGGCAACGCCACCCAGGCCTGGATACCGAACAGCCGCCGCGCGTGCTGCTTGGCTTGCGCACTCTCCCGCTCCGAGTGCGCGATGCCGCTGCCCGCCGTCATGAGATTGACCTCGCCGGGCCGGATGGCCGCCGACGTGCCAAGGCTGTCGCGGTGCCACATCTCGCCCTCGAACAGATAGGTAACGGTGGCGAGGCCGATGTGGGGATGCGGCCGCACATCGATGCCGCCGCCGATCAGAAGCTCGGCCGGGCCCATCTGGTCGAAGAAGATGAACGGTCCCACCATGCGCTTCTGCGCCGAGGGCAGCGCGCGGCGCACCTCGAAGCCACCGATGTCGTGTGAACGCGGCACGATGACGTGCTCGATGGCGTTGCAGGAGTCCGCATCGCCGGGGATCGGGTCGTGTCCCGTCAGCCAACTCATGTGGCCTCCTTACGATTTCGTTTTTTCAGTCTTCGGATTCGCCTTGCGCGACAACAGCTCGATAGCGTCGGCCAGATGCTCCTCGGCAATGTTGTAGGCGCCGCGCTCCAGCCGGATGTTGTGGGCCTCGCGCAGCACGTCGGCATGCGTGGCACCGTGCGGCGGTTCGAACTTGTAACAGGCCAGCTCCATGAGCTGGCCGAGCGGGTCGCGGAAATAGATCGAGTTCATGAAGCCGCGATCGATCTCGCCGGAATTGGCGACATCGCGCTCCTTGAGCCGCGCTGCCGCCAGTGTGTATGTGGCGCGCGAGACGGTGAAAGCGAGATGATGCACATTGCCGATGCCGTTCGGATTGGGCGCGCGATCAGGCTTCCAGCCTTCGCTGGTGAAGATGGTTATAAGCCGCCCGTCGCCGGGATCGAAGTAGAGGTGGTTCTGCTCGGGGTCGTCGAGGTTGGGCTGCTCGAACACGAAGGGCATGCCGAGGACACCTTGCCAGAAATCGATCGAGGTCTGCCGATTCGCGCCCACCAGCGTGATGTGGTGGACGCCCTGGGTTTGAATGCGCTGCATGGGTGACTCCTGGTTGAACCCACACTTGGTGTCGATGGCACGGTATTAAAGGCTCGCGCCGGCCACTCGAATTTGGCGAGCATCATGCTTGCTCGACGCGAAGCCGCCGTGGCGCATTCCTCCTTGCGTCGCCGCAGATGGGATTGCACCCTACCACTCTACCGAAGGAGAACACCCTCATGGAAACGCTGCTTCCCCTCGCCGAGAAAATTGCGCAGCGCCTGAAAGCGCGCGGTGAGACGATCGCCGTATCGGAGTCCTCCACGGGCGGCCTGATCTCGGCGGCCTTGCTGTCCGTGCCAGGCGCGTCCGCGTATTTCCTGGGTGGCGCCGTCGTCTACACCAAACAGGCGCGCGCCGCCCTCGTCGGCATCACCGACAAGGAGATGACGGGCATCCGCTCCGCCAGTGAACCGTACGCGGCGCTGCTGGCCCGCACGGTGCGGGAGCGGCATGGCGCGTCCTGGGGGCTGGCTGAGACCGGCGCCACCGGGCCCACCGGCAACCGGTACGGCGACCCGGCCGGGCACACCTGCATTGCTTTCGACGGTCCCGTCACGCGCACCCTGATGCTACGGACCGGAAGTCCGGACCGCCAGGCCAACATGCGCGCCTTTGGCGAGCGCGCCCTCGAAGAAATGCTGGCGTCGCTCGCCTGAGCGCTACACGCCGATCCCTTCGGCGAGACGCCGCGCCCAGGTGCACATCTGCGCATCCTGTCCGGGCCGAGCGGCGACAATGACGCCCAGCGGCAGGCCGTTGGCGGCTTTGCCCGCAGGCATGGTCACGATAGGCCCGCCCAGCGCCGTCCAAGGCGCGATGTATTTCGGATCTCCGGTCCAGCCGAGGCCTTCCGGCGCGGTGCCCGGCGCTGCCGGCCACAGGAAGAGGTCCGTACGCATCTCGGCGAAGAACGTGCGCCGCATGCGGTCGATCTCGGCGCGCTCGTCGAGA
>CADEFX010000166.1 GCA_902826715.1 uncultured Hyphomicrobiales bacterium
CCGTCACCAGAACCCGCTTCCGCAGCATCATCGCCATCAAGCTCCCCTTTCGACCAAGCGTGGCAGGTTGATCTCACCGGTCCTGTCGCAGGACCATCTTCATGGAGACGCTAACTTCATGTGGTCAGGAAACGCCGGCTGTTCCCCTCGAGGACCAGGCTGGTTAGCTGGCCGGTCATGAAGGCGCCGGTATCAATGCCGATTCGATTCGGCATCACTTCTGGACTTCTGGTGATCGAATGCCCGTGCACGATGATTTTCTCGTGAATGCATGGCGAATTCAGGAAGTCGCTCCTTATCCACACCAGGTCCTCATCGCTCTGCCACGCCAGCGGGATACCGGGCCGCACGCCCGCATGGACGAAGGCGTAGTCACCTTCCTCGTGCATGAGAGCGAGCCCTTCGAGGAATCGCCGATGCGTCGCAGGAAGCGCACGCAGGAGGTGCTGGCGCAGCGAGGCTAGATCGGCACTGAACTCGACGCCGTAGCTCGCGACAGTTTCGATTCCTCCGTAGAACAACCAGTCGGCGCCCACGCTTGGATCCTCGAGGAAGCGCAGGAGGAACGCTTCGTGATTGCCCCGGAGTGCGATGCGTCGGAAGCCCGGCAAGGGCGGCTCGATAAGGAGGTCGATCACGCCTGCGGAATCGGGACCGCGATCTACATAGTCGCCGAGATAGACGATGACGCGATCCCGTGCGCCCCGCCCGTCCGCGTCCTGTCGAATAATCTGGTGGAGACGGCCGAGAAGATCGAGCCGCCCATGGATATCGCCGATCGCGTAGAGCAGGAGCCCGTCGGGAATTCTCGGACCGGATCGTGGCTTCAGACTCGGCAGCGGAGCCGCATCGAGAGCGCTTGCAGGCACGGGATACGGCCACTCCTACGCGCTCGAGACGCAGCAACACGCATGAGCTTTCACGCGGCGGTATGGAGAGCCTTTTCTTGTCGGCACGACAAACATCAGCGTCTATGTCCGATGGCGGTTAGCGCACATGTACGATGCTGGGCGGAGCCATGGCGGAGAGGCCGATCGCCGCCGTTGCCCTTCGCGAATAGACGAGGCGCGCCTCGACGCGAATTTCGAGGCCCTGGAAGTGCGAGCTATCGATCTCGAAGCTGTTACCCTGGACGATGGCGTCCGCGTCATTTTCGGCACTGAGTTCAACCAACGTGATCACTCCATCTTTGCCGAGCAGACTGCATTGATAGGCCTTCTTCTGGCGCAAAAGGAACCTCCCCTGAAGATATTCCGCCGGCGAAGGTCGATGTCGCTGATCCCGTCCTGCCGACCTTGAACGAGTTTCCCCACTACTGAATGCGCCGCCAAGGGGCTGGTTCCCGATCCCGCTGCATCCCGCCGTCCATACGTCGCATCTGTTTGGCGATTCCAGCAGATCCCATCTATCTATTTAAAAATACACAATTTTTTCTGTCAGCGAACGGCGACAGTGCCGGAACACAACCCCTCCTTGCGGTCGCACGAAAGCGAACGGCCCATCCGGGTCATCTTCTTGCAGGGTGTTTGGACGGCCTTCTTCCCCTTCCTTCTCGCGAGCGTCACGAGCGCCGATCGGGCGCCGCGAAGATGTGACAAATGGGTGAGAAGGGCGACGCCACAGCCTCGCCCCACCAACTGGAAGAGATTGTGACCTAGGGTCACGGCGCCGCTAGCGGAAATACGGGGTGCAGCCCATGGCCGACGGCATGAAACACGACGTCGACCCGATAACGCATTTCTCGCGCGGTGCGGCGGATGGACCCTCGTCCAGCGCAAGTGCCGCCCGGACTGCCGTCAATGAGCATCCGCGCCAGTTCGAAAGCTTCCAGCCGATCTTCGTGGTGGGATGCCCGAGGTCGGGGACCACCCTTCTGTCCGTGATCCTGGACCGGCATAGCGAGGTGGCCGTTCCGCCGGAGACCCATTTCGCCGAGGCTGTGATTCCGGCGGCATCGGGCGAGAACGCACTCCTGGCGGATGGCGCTGATGCTTCCCTGGGCGCGGTCAAGACTCTCATACGCGAAACGCCCCTCAACGACCTCGGGCTCGATCCCCGGGCGGTGTGGGCGCGGTTGCGGGAGCGGCCGGTGACGCCGGCCCGGCTCCTGCGCTCCGTGCTCCAGGAATATGCCTCGCTGCGCAAGAAACCGAAGGTTGCGGAGAAGACTCCCGGGCACGAGCTCCATCTCGACCAGATCCTCGCATGGTGTCCACGCGCACGGTTCGTCTGGATCGTCCGCGACGGACGTGCGGTCGTCGAGTCGCAGCGAAGGATGCACTGGATCGCGCAGCCCGTCTGGCAACTGAGCCTGCATTGGCGACGCAGCGCAATTCAGACGTTGCGGTTCGAGGCGAAGCATCCCGGCAGGATCTATCGCATCCGGTACGAGGAGATGGTGCGCGATCCGCGGAGAGCTCTCGAGCCGATGCACAAGTTTCTGGGCATCGATCTCGAGGCGCAGCAACTCCGTCCGTGCCACAGCTCGCGGGTCATTCCCGTACATGAGAACGGCTGGAAGCTCAGGGCCACCCAAGCGATCGACGCCCGGCGCCTGGAAGCGTGGCGCGACGGTACCTCACGGACGCAGCTTCTGGTGATGAATTGCGTGATGGGACGCTATCTCCGCCATTTCGACTATCCCGACGCTACGATGCGCGAATTCGGTTTCCTCGGGGTCGCGCTCGGCGCGACGATGGACCTCGCGCTGCGCGTACTCTTCCTGCCGCCTGTCTATCGCGCGGTTCGTGGGGGGTACCGCGCTACCAAACGGCTGGCGGAGGCGGCGCAACGGTTCGTGAAACACCCCGTCCAGTATGCGGCCCTTCTCGCCGCGCTGGGCCATGGGGGCTGATCCGGGCCTGCCCTTGCTCGCAGGCTTCATCGCAGGTTCGGTCGCGCTGTAAGCTTCTCGCAAGCTTGGGGGATGACCTGTCGCGGCCGCCCGTTCGGAAACCGGGGCCACGGCCAAACGGGTTGGGGATATCCGGCCTCTTCAATAAGCGCGCGCTTTTCAAGCAAACTGCCTTCCCACTATTATTGCAGTATCAACTGATCGTCCGCTGGTGGAGTATAGATCGGGATTTTCCCACCTTTGCCCTTGGGGTAGGAGCATCGCAGCCAGGAGCCATAGCCTGCCGGCGGCGCCTTCGGGCCATCTTCTGGCTCGCGGCGAAGCGCAACATGCCGTCGATCTTCTCGGCGCGATGCGGCTCGTGCACCGGTGTTCCGGGAAGTCCGGCTTCACCCAGATTCGTGAAATGGCGGAACTGGCGTTCGGCCCCGGAATGGTCGCGCCCGACGAATATTACAGCTACTGCCTCTACGACGATGACTGCTTCACGCCGGAAGCGAAGCGCCGCTTTATCGGCCGGCGCGTGCAGATCGCTCTCAACCATCTGTCGAACGATCCGGCCTGGCGCGCCATCGCGGACGACAAGTTGATCTTCACGGACGCGATGCGGGCGCACGGATTCCCGACCGTGCCCACGGTCGCGCTGCGCCACGACTTCCGTCGCCCGAGCGCAGGTCACCTGCTTCGCGACACCCGGGCTCTCCAGGATTTCCTGCGTGAGGCGTGCTATCCCCTGTTCGCAAAACCGGTTGCCGGGATCTTTAGCCTGGGCACCGCCCGCCTCGAGCATTTTCTGCCGCAATCGGGCGAACTTGTCCTGACGGGACTCGGCCCCGTGCCGCTCGACCGGTTCTGCCAGGAAGCCGAGTTCTTCGCAGGCAGATACGAGGGCTATCTGTTCCAGCCGCTGCTGCATCCTCATCCGACGATCGAGGCGATCTGCGGCGACCGCATCGCGAGCGTCCGCTTCGTCGTGCTGCTCGATGCGAAGGGCCCCCGCATCTTGCGCACCGCCTGGAAGATCCCGACCGGCAGCAACATCGCCGACAATTTCTGGCGAGCGGGTAATCTGCTGGCGTCGCTCGACAGGGAGACCGGCCGGGTGCTGCGCGTCGTATGCGGCACAGGGCCGGATCAGGCGCATCCGGAATGCCATCCCGACACCGGTTATCGCCTGGCGGGCGCCGCGCATCCCCGATGGGACGAGATGCGCGAGCTTTGCCTTGCGGCGGCGGCCACCCTCCCGGGCTTGCGTCTGCAGGCGTGGGACGTGGCCCTGTGCCGAGAAGGACCGCTCCTTCAGGAAGTCAACATTGGCGGCAGCTATCGGTTGCAGCAGACCGCGGACGGCCACGGGATGCTGACGGCCCCCTTCCGCGAGTTTCTCGACCGTCGGCTTCCGCGCTGGCGGTCGCAGACGACACGGTTTATCCTTCAGCGGTTCCTGAAAAATCGCCTCCACCGCATCGCAGGGCGTGGGAACCGGATCGGCCGGGCTTCGTTACCATTATAGGCGACAGTTGGGCGAGGCCGCGCATTCATTATCCTTCTCCACAGCGCGACCGGCCTTCCTTTCCGGAAAGAAAGAACGACGTCAGATGCTGCGCGATGCCCTGATCTCATGTTACCGCACGCTGGAGCCGGTCGGGCGTAAGTTCGACCGCTTCGTGCGACTAGCCGAAAAGGAGCTGCGATCGACGGTACCGGTCCCGATCGGCCGGCGGTTGCGCATGTGGCGTCAGGGCTTTCTTGGCGAATCCTTTGTGATCTATCGGCTTGATCGCAATAATCCCGCCCTCTACGTGACCGATTTCCAGCGCCATGTTCGCACGCCCGACCTGAACGGGCGCTATCGGTTCCTGCTCAAGGACAAGCTGCTCTTCGAGCGCACAATGCGGAATTTCCCGGCTCAGCAGATCGCCACATTCGGCGTGATCCGCGGGGGGCGGATGCATTTCACCGGCACCGGGAACCGCGACGCCGCCGACTATCTGCTGGGTCTGCTCGACTCCCGTCCGCGGCTCGTTGTTAAACCGGTTGCCGGCGGCGCCGGCGGCAATGTCCGCCTTCTCTTCCGCGAAAATGGCAGGCTCCTGTTGAACGACCGGCCGGTTTCGTCCGACGAGCTTCGCGGCGTCACCCGGTTGATGCGCAACGATATCGTCATGGAGCATGTGCAGCAGCATCCGAATATCGCGGCTCTCTACCCGCGAACGACGAACACGCTCCGCGTCCTCACCATGTGGGATAGCGAGCGTGCCGAGCCATTCATCGCCGGGGCGGTGCTGCGGATCGGACGCGACCAATGCTATCCGGTCGATAATTGGAGCCAGGGCGGTCTGACCGCCGACGCGGATCTCGAGACCGGCAGGCTCGGCAAGGGGGTAAGTCACCCCGGCAGGAGCCAAAGTTTGAACTGGTGCACCCGACATCCGGATACGGGAGCGCGCATCGAGGGGTTGGCGCTGCCGCACTGGCCTGAAATCAGAACTGAAATGCTGGAAATTTGTCGCAGCCTGCCCTTTTTGCTCTATGTCGGCTGGGACCTCATTTTGACCGCCGACGGCTTTCGACTCCTCGAGGGCAATCACTACCCGGATCTCAACCTGATGCAGGTGCATCGGCCGCTGTTGGCAAAGGAGAGGGTTGCGCACTTCTACAAGGCCCATGGTGTGTCGAAGCCACCGCCGCGCGCCGCCTCACAAGCCATTCTTTTGGACACTCGCCCTGCCCGGAAAGCTGAACGTTAGCCGCCGGCGCAGGCGGCACGCTGCCATAGGTGAAAGATGACCAGCCGTGTCGTCTCAATAGGGTTGGACTCCTTCGACCCGATCCTGTTCGAGCAATGGCTCGATCAGGGCCATTTACCCAATTTGCGAAAACTCCGCGATCGCGGAGCTTGGGGGCGGCTGGATTCTACCGATAGCGAAACGGCCTGGACGACCTTTCTGACGGGCGTGCAACCTCGGAAAACCGGCTTCCTCGGGCACTACAGTTTCGATCCGGGTGACTATGGCTGCGCCATGCCGGGCACTTACGACTTCGAGCGGTATCCGCCTTTCTATGCGATCGGCGACGATTATCGGGTAGCGGCCATCGATGTGCCCCAGGTGCGCATGGCGGAGCGCATCAACGGCGTGCAAGTCTCGTCCTATGGCGCTCATGCGTCGTTCACTGCTCGGGAATCGCGCCCGCCTGAGCTCCTGACGCGGTTGATTGATAGATACGGCGATCATCCTGCGGCCAATGGTACCGACTACGCCCGCTTCTGGCGGCGCAGCTCCATGGACGGTCTTGTGCGCCGGCTGAATATAGGCGCCAAACGTCGCGCGGCGATCTGTCGAGATTTGCTGCAATCGCAGGATTGGGATCTGTTCCTCGTAGTCTTTGGCGAGGTGCACTCCGTCAGCCACTATCTTTGGCATACGGCTCAAGCAGGCCATCCGCTCTATGAGCAGTTTCGCGACATGTTCGACACGGATCGGATGCTCGAGGTGGCGATAACTGTCGATGATGCGGTTGGCGATGTGCTGTCCGTGGCATCTCCGGAAACACGCATCGTCGTGTTTTCTCAGGAGGGCATGATTGCGAACTCAGGCGATATGCCAGGCGCTCTGTTCCTCCCCGAAATGCTCTATCGCTACAGCTTTCCCGGTTGTCGTGGCATCGATCCCGTTCCGGGCGCCATGGCGGGACAAAACGATGCCTTGCCGCCTCCAATTTTGCATCCGCGCAGCCGATCCTGGCATCGCGAAGCGTGGGCGATGAAGCACGACGACAACCGATTGCGTCGATTTCTGCGGCGCAATCTGCCGATCGAGCTCGGGTGGCTTGTCGAAAGGGTCATGGGATCTCCGGCAGGTCCGGGGCATCCGCTGGAATTCGACGTAAAGTACCAGCCGGCTGTCTTGTACAGCCGCTATTGGCCGAAGATGAAGGCCTTCGCGCTTCCAAGCGCGTCTCAGCAAGGCAAGATCAGGATCAACCTTGAGGGCCGGGAAGCCGATGGTGTAGTGCGAGCCGCGGACTACAAAGCAGTATGCGCCGAGATCACCGCGCATCTCCACGAGCTTCGGAATGTTCGAACGGGACGCTCGCTGGTGAGCAAGGTTGTTCCTCAGGGAGATGGCGACGCGGCGCGTGCCAGCGGGGGGTTTGCAGACCTGCTCGTCAACTGGTGTCCCGAACCCACGGACATTGTCGACAGTCCCGCCTTTGGTCGCTTCGGACCGGTGCAATATATGCGGACGGGGGGACACATAGAAAAAGGGTTTGCCATTGTCGCAGGGCCCGGGGTTCCACCCGGCGCGACCCTCGCGGACGGACATGTGCTCGACCTGGCACCGACAATTCTTGGCCTCGTCGGGGCTCCCTTATCCCGCCATTTCGATGGCCGCTTGCTCAGGTTGTCGAGTGGCGCTGCGTTGGGCCTCTCGGAACGGGTGGCCAAGCTGTATGCGGCATTCGCCTATTTGCCCCTTGTTGCGTGCGTCTAGTAGCGCAGCGGACGGCTGTCGCACGATCCGGGCGATTTTCTCCGAGGATGAAGTGCCACCGCTCCGGTGCAGGCCGGGCAATCGTCGCCCGGTCCACGCCGGCCGATGAACAGGCCCGTATCTCGCCGGCCCGGGCGATAGGTGAACCGGCCGCGCAGCGGCAAAGCGGGCCGGATGCTGTGCAAGCTCCGTGCATTCGGGCGCGTCGCCTTTGGCCGATCAGCGGAAGCGGATGACAACCTGATCCGCCGACGGCATCGCGGCGAGATGTCTCAGCAGCGCTCGGATCAGGAGGATCATACCCGCGATCTCGAGCGCCTCTTCGAAGGTCGAGGCGACGAGGTAGAGCAGGTCGCGCGGGTGGCGACCCAGATACCAGGTGCCCAGCGTCTCCATGCCGAGCGCGCCGGCGAGGAAGATGCCGGCTGCCAGGATCATTGCTCGCCCCGTCGTGCCCTGATGGCGGAGGAAACGCCAGTAGAGAACGGCAAGCCCGACGAGCACCAGACCGGGAACCGCCCAGGCGAGGTGAAGCAGCGTTGCCGTCGCGCCCGACAGGCCGACCAACTGGACCCCGGGCCATAGCAGCCGGGCATAGAAGGGCCAGGCTTCGACGAGGGCGACGCCGACGAAGAGGAGCGCGAGCGCGTCCCAATAGCCTGCCTCCGGCGCCCCCCGCGGGCGTGTGTTGCGGGCGATAATCCGGAACAGGACGGCCGCGGCGACGGGCAGGAAGATGCAGAACAGCGTCGCGAGATTGCGCTTGCCCTCGACGCTGAAGGCGCGGTCGAGCAGCCGCAACGATGAATGCATCGTCATGTCCGGCGACGCTGACAGCCAATGGAGACCGACGCTTCCCGCCGCCGAGAGGCAAACGATCCCTGCGGCGGTGGCGCATAGCCAGCGCGTCGCCCGGTCCGCTTCGATATCGATTTCCACCTGCCCCCCGCGACCCCGTATCGATCATCCGCATCCTTCCGGACGAAGGCAAGAGCCGGCGAGCGAGATCGTCCACGGGGCTGTGCGACATCCGCAACGGAGGGCTCGATCCTTCAATCCGCGGGGGCGCATTCTTCCGTTCGGCAAATCCGGTCTTCGTGCGCCATGGCGTCACCGGGTGGAATCAAGTCCGCGCATTCGACATTCATATCCGCGCAACCGTACGCACGCGCGGCTCCGCGGGTCTTTGCATTCCGGGTTGTCGATTTCGGTATTCTTCCTCAAGTGCTGATTTCAGCGAGATGAGACTTCTCATCGTGGGGTTCCTTCCGCCTGGCGCCGGTGCTTGCGTCCGCGCGGTTGCCCCAGACAGCGCTGCCGCCAACGGCGAGGGTCGTTATCGAGGTCGCCGCCGCGGGCAGGGGTCGCTCGTGGCGCGCGCGTTGCCGTCCATTGCGACACCAAGCACCATCGTGGGTGCCAAGCGCGGCGCCACAACCGGTGACCCACAAGCGCCTGGTGTTGATCCGGGGCAGCGGCGAGAAGAAAAGTGCCGGGAACCTGTTGGGGTTCCCGGCAAGTTAAACAGGGAGGCTTCACGTCTGGGAGACGTAGGATCCGAAGACCCTTATCCGGGCCTTGCGCCCGGATCTCGCGACGGATGCCATAATACGGCACCCCGAAAATCGGTGCGGCCCCAACGTCATGCTGCGCCGCAACAGGGCTGATTAGGCAATGAAAGAGCCAGACCGACCAGAGTCAAAATAACAAAAGAGATATGCGGTCGGCGCATGACAATTTGCAGAGTGTGGCTTTTCGCAGGGGGGTGGCGGAAACCGCCGGTTTCGGGAGCCCGGGGCCGTTCGAATGCCGCGCCCGGCCGAGACGGTTAACCCGCACCGGCCCCGGCCGGCAGGCCCGGCGGCCCCGTTCGGGCGGCCCGGACTCAGATATCGGACTGGGCGACCTTGCGAATCAGGAAGTCCCGGAAGACCTGGATCCGCTTCGAGTTCCGGAGCTCTTCCGGATAGACGAAGAAGGCGTCGATCCGCGGCCCTTCGAGCTCGGGCAGGACGCGCACGAGCTGCTGCACGTCCTGATGCATGTAGGAGGGCAGTGCCGCGATGCCGATGCCGTTCTGCGCCGCGCGCTGGATCGCGTAGATGTTGTTGACGCTGAGCACGGGCCGGCGCGGCCGCTCCTTCGAGCCGCCGACCTGCAGCAGCCAGCCGACGCCCGGCAGCGGACCCCGGCTCTCCTCGCCATAGACGATGATCTTGTGCTGATCGAGGTCCTCGGGACGCTTCGGCTCGCCATGCTTCTGGATGTAGCCGGCCGACGCGTAGATGTGCATCCGCACCGACATGAGATGGCGCTGGATGAGGCCGGGCTGGCGCGGCGGCGCCATGCGGATCGCCACGTCCGCCTCGCGCATGCTGAGATCGAGCTCGCGATCCTCCAGCAGCAGATCGACGCCGACATCGGGATAGATGTCGAGGAATTCGCCCATCCGCGGCGCAAGCCAGGTCGAGCCGAGCGCCACGGTCGCGGTGACGGTCAGGCGGCCCTTGGGCCGGTCCTTGCTCTCGGCGAGCTGCGCCTCGGCCATGGCAAGCTTGGCGAAGACCTCATGGGCGGTGCGATAGAGCAGCTCGCCCTGCTCGGTCAGGATCAGGCCGCGCGCGTGACGGTGGAAGAGGGCGGTGTTAAGGCTCTCTTCGAGCGCGCTGATCTGCCGGCTGACGGCCGACTGGCTGAGATTGAGACTCTCCCCCGCATGCGTGAAGCTTCCGGCTTCCGCGACCGCGTGAAAGATCCTCAGCTTGTCCCAATCCATCGTCATGCGGCCATCGCCATCGGGCTATCGGCTTTCTGCGGATCGCGCACGGATCCGTTCTACTCCGCAGCCTGCGAGGCGGAAGGCGCCTCCGCCGCAGCGAGGAATTTCTCCGCCTCCAGGGCCGCCATGCAGCCCATGCCGGCCGCGGTGACGGCCTGGCGGAACACCTTGTCCTTCACGTCGCCGGCCGCGAACACGCCGGGGATCGAGGTCTGGGTGCTGTCCGGCCGCGTCAACAGATAGCCTTCCGCGTCGGTGTCGAGCTGGCCGCGGAAGAGTTCCGTCGCCGGCGTGTGGCCAATGGCGACGAAGAGCCCGTCCACCCTGAGGTCGGTCGTCTTCCCGCTCTTCACGTTGCGGATGCGCACGCCGGTGACGCCCGGCGGGTCGCCGCCGCCGAGCACCTCCTCGACGGTGCTGTCCCAGATCACCTCGATCTTGGGGTTGGCGAAGAGCCGGTCCTGCATGATCTTCTCCGCGCGGAACTTGTCGCGGCGATGGATCAGCGTGACCTTGTCGGCGTGATGGGTGAGATAGAGCGCTTCCTCGACCGCCGTGTTGCCGCCGCCGACGATCGCGACCTCCTTGCCGCGGAAGAAGAAACCGTCGCAGGTGGCGCAAGCCGAGACGCCGAAGCCGCGATAGCGCTCTTCGCTCGGCAAGCCGAGCCAGCGCGCCTGTGCGCCCGTCGCGATGATTACCGCGTCCGCGGT
>CADEFX010000167.1:0-1121 GCA_902826715.1 uncultured Hyphomicrobiales bacterium
CAAGGTGGGGATTGAGAGCCTTCGCCTCCGCAGGCTCGAGCCAACGCGTGGAGACCCCTCGCTCAACGGCGGCTTCATGCATCTCCTGGAAGCTGCGGCGCGTAGTCTCGCTATCGGCAAGAAACATTCGTCCGGTTTTCAGCCAGCCTGTCTGCTGGCCGCTCGCAGCCTCCACGGCGTCAATCGCCTCGAAGGCGTACATGATCGGCTCATCGCGATTGGGAATCGGCCTCCAGGTGATGTTGCCGGCCGAGTGCCACGTTGTCACTGAGCCCAAGCGGTCGCGCTCGAGCAGAACAACCTCTCCGGCGCCGCTACGAGCCAAATCCCAGGCGATACTGGTGCCGATGACACCACCGCCGATAACTACGATCTTTCGTGGCATCTATCGTTCTGTCCTTATGACTATAGTCCGAGCAACCGCGCAGCGTTCTCGTGCATCCACTTGCGCTTTGTTGCGTCCTTGAGCGGCAGGCCTTCGACATCGGCGATGGCCTGCTTGATGGGCTGCATCGGCCAGGCGGTGCCGAAGATCATCCGATCCTGCAGAACCGTGTTGCCATACTGAAGCAAAGGTTCATAACCCGAATTGGCGACAGCGAGATATTTCGCCCGCATGGCCACGAGTCCGATGTGGACATTGGGATGCCGCCACGCCACGCCGATCAGCTCGGTTATCCAAGGCCAACCCGGCGGCGACGCAATCACCTTCAAGTCTGGAAAGTGCATCGTCACCTGGTCCAGGAGCGCAGGCCGGCCATATTCCATCGAGGAGGCAGTCGAGAAATTGATGCCGACGTGGATATTCACCGGCACGCCAAGCTCGATGCACTTGGCGTACAGCGGATAAAGCTTCGGATCGTTGATGGCGACCTTGTTCTCGAAGCACTGGATGTTGAGCCCTCGCAGTCCCAGCACGCGCACAGCGTGCTCGAGTTCGCGAATAGCCGCTATTCCCTTGTGCGGATCGACGCCGGCGAAGCCGATAAAGCGGCCGTTCTGCTGCTTGCAGAATTCGGAAACGTCCTCGTTCTTGATCTTGAGCCCGAACGACGTCTCGACGTCTCGCGCTTTGACAACCACAGTCGATACGCCCGCCTCATCGTAAGCCTCGAGCTAGC
>CADEFX010000167.1:1131-10742 GCA_902826715.1 uncultured Hyphomicrobiales bacterium
ATATAGATTGCGAGCGCTCCCTTCGGATCGACCTCTCCCTTGGCGCGTTCCTCGCTGGACTTGTACACCCGGCGATAGTTCGCCAGATGCTCCTTCGAGGTCGGATTGAATTGCGGAATAGGTGGCGTACTGCCGAAATCGATCATTGCGCGCTCCTCGCTCAATCCAAGCTAAGTGCCGGATTGCCAGCCCATTTGCCGGCAGACTAAGGTCTTTTGCAGCATCGGGCCATGGCGAGGATGCCGCAAAGACATGTCAGAAACGCAGACCACAGAAGCAAGCGAGGCAGCTGCGCGGGCAGCTCATCAAGCTAGGCGTGCCGCGATGGAGGCCAAACCGTTCGACGCCAATCTTGGAGACTTGGTCGAACGCTTTTGTAAAGCCGACCCCACAGCCGTTGCCTGGGTGTTCTTTGATGGCGACGAGACGCTGACCCGCCATGACGTCTTTGATCGCGTGACCCGGCTCGCCAGCTCGCTGAGCCGGATCGGCGTCGGCAAAGGCACGCATGTGGCCCTGATGATGCCGAACATATCGGCGTTTCCGGTGACCTGGCTCGCGCTGGCGCGGCTCGGCGCCGTGATGGTGCCCGTCAACGTGCGCTACACCACCTCGGAGCTTGGCTATGTCCTGACCGACAGCGAGGCGGAATTCCTCGTCATCGACAGTGCCTTGCTTGGCGTTTTCAATGCCCTTGAGAAACGTCCGGCCTCTCTGACGAACGAGCGGATCGTCGTGCATGGGGAAGGGGGCGATCCCGGCACGCATCGCTGGCATGACCTCATCGCGACGGGAACGTCGGGCTATGCACCGCCGTGGAGCGTCACGGCGGACGATCTTATGAATATCCAGTACACCTCAGGCACGACAGGCTTTCCCAAAGGCTGCATGCAACCGCAGCTCTACTGGCTCACGATGGGCCGCGTGGCAGCCCACAGGGATGGGCTCGAGTTAAAGAACATTCTCATTGCCCAGCCGTTCTTCTACATGGACCCGCAGTGGCTCACGCTGCTGGCGATGGAGCAGGATGGGACGACATACGTCGCAGCGCAGCCCAGCATCACCCGGTTCATTGACTGGGTGCATCGCCACCAAATTCACTTCTGCATCTTTCCGGAGCTGGTTTACCGGCAGCCCGAGAGGCCCGACGACGGCAAGAGTGCCCTGCGCCGTATCGCGACGTACGGGCACACGAAGTCGATCCACGCCGATCTAGAGCGCCGCTTCAACGTCGTCGCACGCGAGGGCTTCGGGATGACCGAGGTCGGCTCGGCCCTCTCGGTACCGCTCGAGGCGACGCACATGGTGGGTTCGGGCGTGTGCGGTGTGCCGTCGGCGTTCCGCGAATGCCGCGTTGTCGATGAGAGCGGCAACGACGTCGAACAGGGAGAGATTGGCGAGCTCGTTGTCCGTGGACCCGGCATCTTCAAGGGCTATTACAAGAAGCCGGAAGCAAACGCGGCCTCCTTCTTCGGCGACTGGTTTCGTACCGGCGACCTCTTCCTTCAGGACAACAACGGCTACTTCACCATCGTTGGGCGCCTCAAGGATATGATCCGGCGGTCCGGCGAGAATATCGCCGCTCGGGAGGTCGAGGCAGCGCTCATCACCATCGAAGGTGTGGAAGATGCCGCCGCTGTTCCCGTCCGCGATCCGGCCCGCGGAGAAGAGGTGAAGGCGTATGTCATCCTCAAGCCGGGCTACAGCCGCGAAAAGGTCACGCCGGACGTTATCCTGAGCGAGGCGGCACGGACTCTCGCGGCCTTCAAGGTGCCGCGTTATCTCGAATACGTGGAGGATTTGCCGCGCACGCCCTCGCAGAAGATCAAGAAGGACGTGCTGAAGGCCCTCAAGCCGGACCCGCGCGTGGGAAGCTGGGACCGCGTCGACAAGGTGTGGCGGTAGACAGCACCTCAGACCGCCGGACGCACGCCAGCGCCGAATCTCGCAGCGAGCGCCAGCAGCAGGGTAACGAGGGTGATCTTCAAAACTGAGACTGCCGCGATCGTCGGATCGACCTCCATCATGATGTTGTCGAACATCTTCTTCGGCAATGTCATATTCGAGCCGCCAAGGAACATCGCCACTACGAGCTCGTCGAAGGAAGCGATGAACGCCAGGAAGGCCGCCGAGATGAGCGACGGCCTGATCTGCGGCAGCGTGATTCGCCGCACGGCCGTAAGCCGGCTCGCCCCCAGTCCCATGGCCGCCTGCTCCTGGGCAACATCGAACGTCTTCAGGCCTGCCGCCACGACGATAGTCACATAAGGGATGGCCAGAACGGCGTGGGCAAGTGCGATCCCCGGCCATAGTCCGATGAGCCTCAGCTTTGCGAACAGCCCATAGACCGCAATGGAATAGACGATGGAGGGCACGATTATCGGAAGGGCCGAAATCTGGTTCAGGGCCTCGCGCCCGCGATAGCGCCCTCGCACAATGGAGAAGGCCAGCAATGTGCCAAGCACCAAAGCGATCGCTGTCGCAAGGCCGGCGATCTTCAGGCTCCTGATGGTTGCGTCGATCCAGACCGGATCGTTCACGTAGGCCTGATACCAGCGGAGCGAGTAGCCGGGTGGTGGAAACCTCAAGTACGCCGACGACGAGAACGAGATTGGGAAGACGATCAGCAAGGGGAGCATCAGGAACAAAAAGACCAAGCCCGTGAACACGCGCAATGCTGGAAGAAGCCAGTTTCTCGCGCGCAACGTCCTGTGCACCGTCGGGCTCATGCGATCGTTTCCCGCCGGCCCAGCCGATTGAGCAGCACGTAGAAAAGGACGGCTATCACGAGCAGCAGGCACGACAGCGCAGCGGCAAATCCCCACTCCAGGAACTGCCGCACTTGCTGCTCGATCAGGACGGCGATCATGATCACCTTGCCGCCGCCGAGCAGGGCCGGCGTGATGTAGAAGCCAAGCGAGAGTATGAACACGAGCGCAGTGCCGGCGATCACTCCTGGCATCGTCAAGGGCAAGAAAATGCGACGAAACACGCTCCAGCCGGAGGCGCCAAGCCCTTCGGCGGCGAGAAGAAGATCGCGATTGACCCGCAGCATGGCGCTGTAGATCGGGAACACCATGTAGGGGAGCAGCACGTGCACCATGCCAATCACGACGCCGGTGGTGTTGAAGATCAGCGCTACCGGCTGTTTGATCACGCCGGCGCCGAGCAGCGCCTGGTTCAGGACGCCGTTGCGGCCGAGCAGGATCATCCACGCATAGGTCCGCACCAGTATGCTGGTCCAGAACGGCAGCATCAGGAACACCAGCCCGATCAGAACCCAGCGTGGCGATGCTGTCGACAGCACATAGGCTACGGGGTAGGCCATCAGCAACGAGCAGCACGTCACGATCGCAGCGATGCGGAATGTCTCGATGAACACGGTCAGATACAGGTCGCTCGTAATGGCTTTATCGAAGTGGGCAAGTGTTCCGCCTTCAACGCTCAGCAAAAACAACCTCAGAACCGGCAACAGAAACAGGAGCCCGAGAAACGCCACGGGTAGAAGGCCCACCATCACCGGGCCTTGTTCGCCCCGCAGCACCGGGATCATACGGCTTTGCCGGCGTTCGGCGATTTGAGCGGAGGCCGGCATGACGCCCTATCAATCCCACCCGACGACATGAACGAGGTCGGCCGACCAACCCAGGCGCAAGCGCGTGCCGATTTGCAGCGTCTCGGTGCTGGGCCGATAAGGCCAACGCACGGTCATATCGTGGCCCCCGTCCAGGGCAACGACGTACTTGATCGCATCGCCAAGATAGACGACTTCCGTGACTGAGCCGCTCGCCACGTTGTCCGCGGTCTCGCCGTCGCCAAGTGTACGCGGGGCCTCTGGACGCACCAGGATGCCCACCGTCGATCCCACCGGGTACAGTGTTGCCGTCTGCGCCGTAACCATCAACCCGCCTTCGATCTCCGCCGTCATCCTCCCTTGCGCGACCGCCGAGACGTTTCCGCGGTAGAGATTGGACTCGCCGATGAAGTCAGCGACAAATCGATTGACCGGCTGGGCGTAGATCTCGAAGGGTGTGCCGATCTGTTCGATCCGCCCAAGATTCATCACCGCGATCCTGTCGGATAGGACAAGCGCCTCCTCTTGGTCGTGCGTGACGAACAACGCAGTGATCCCGAGCTGTCGCTGCAGCCGCTTCACTTCGAGCTGCATCTGCTCTCTCAGTTTGCGGTCGAGCGCCCCGAACGGCTCATCAAGCAGAAGAAGCGGAGGCTCGAACACCACCGCTCGCGCAAGTGCTACGCGCTGCTGCTGTCCACCTGACAATTGCCGGGGGTAGCGGTTCTCGTAACCGGCAAGTCCGACAAGTGCCAGGGCCTTCGCCACCCGGTCCTTGATCTGGGCCTGCCCCATGCGCCGCATCTCGAGCGGAAATGCAACATTTTCCGCCACCGGCATGTGTGGAAACAGCGCATAATTCTGGAACACCATGCCGATGCCACGGGAGGCCGGCGTGGCGTCGGTGATGTCGCGCTCGCCGAGCCTTATGTAACCTTCGTCGGATTGTTCAAACCCCGCCACCATTTTCAGCAGCGTGGTTTTGCCCGACCCGCTGGGCCCCAGGATCGTCAGGATTTCTCCGTCTTGGACGGAGAGGTCGATCCCGGCCACTGCGAGCACGGCGTCGTATCGTTTGACGATGCTCGACAGCGACAGCAGCGGGCCACGCGCCGCTGTTACGACGTGCGGCGTGGCATCGTTCACTTTGCAAGGATCCACTTGCTCCAGCGCTCGTTCATGTCCTTGCCATTGTCGAGCCACCACTTGGCGTCGGTCCACACCTGCTTTGGCAGGTTGTCGGGATGCGTCGGCATGAAGGTCTGCAGCTCGGGCTTCACGTACTCCATCGATTTCAGGTTGAGACCCGGATAAGTGATGATGTTCGCGTAAATGCCCTGCGCCTTAGCATCTGTGATGACCGCGAGCATCTTCTGGCCCCAGTAGGCATCCTTCGCGCCCTTCGGGATCACAAAGGCGGATTCCTTGATCATGCCCTGGTTCCACTCGATCTTGAGCGGCGCGCCATTCTTGATAGCAACGAAGTAGCGTCCGTTCCAGGCGCTACCCATCACCGCTTCCTTGTCGACCAATAACTGCGCCGATTGCGCGCCGGTTTTCCACCACACCGTGATGTGCGGCTTGATCTCGTCGAGCTTTTTGAACGCGCGAGCAACGTCGATGGGATAAACCTTGTCAGGAGCTACGCCGTCCGCCAGCAGCGCAAACTCGAGATTGTCGATGGGACTGTCGCGCAGTGTCCGTGGACCGGGAAACTTCTTCACGTCCCAGAAGTCGGCCCACGAGGTCGGGCCTTTGCCCGCGGGAAACGCATCCGTGCTGTAGCCCATGACCGTCGTATACACGCCCTTTGGCATGATGTACTTGCGGTCTTGCAAGTGCTTTGGATAGTCGGACAGATCGATGATCTTGTGGTCGAGGGGCTCGAGCAACCCTTCCTTTTCGGCGAGCATCGCCTCTTCCGGACCGATCTCGGTCACTGTCCACTCGATGTTGCCGCTCTCCACCATGGCTTTGAGCTTGCCGGCATCGACCGGGCTCGTCGTGACCACCCGAATGCCAAATCGTTTTTCGAACTCGTTGTAGAAGGAGTCGCGCATGGCCTTTTGCATGTCGCCACCGGAGTCGTTGAACACGATCTGGGGCGGCTTGGGGGGCTCCTGTGCCTGTGCTGCGGCCGCCGTCCCGAGCATTGCGTTTCCGAGGAAAAATAACCCAGCCTTCACTCGGCTCGGCACCCTCAACAAGACCATGGTCTTACTCCATACTTGCTTTGATCATTGGTTGGTCGAACTATAGCTGCTCCCTCTGGCTGATCCAGCCCCGAAACTCTCATGACTGCAAAGTTTAGTTGAGGAGACGCCGATGCTTGCGACGGCCTGTCTCGCCGCGGACTTCAAGAACACTCCCTATTGGTGGGAGGCAGCACAGCCCGAGACAACTGCCCCGTTCGACCTGCCGGCGCGCAGCGACGTTGTGATCGTCGGCAGCGGCTATTGCGGACTGTCCGCGGCAGCAGAGCTTGCAAATGCTGGCCGCACGGTGGTTGTCCTCGATGCCGGACCGCTTGGTATAGGCGCCAGCACCCGCAGCGGGGGAATGGTTACCGGAGGGCAGAAGTTTGTCGTCTCAGGTGCACTCGCCGGCCACCTACCTGAGAAACAGAAGCGCATCCTCGAGGATGCGAAGGCGTCTCTCGACCACATCGAGCAGCAGATCAGCCAGAATAATCTGGACGCCGACTATCGAAGATGCGGACGGCTGATCGCCGCCGTGACCCCATGGCATTACAGCCGCCTCGAAACCTGGACCAAATTGCTGGATGTTCACGCGCCGGGAACGACGCAGCTGGTGCCGCGCACCAAGCTATCGGATGAAATCGGTGGCAAGCACTATTTCGGCGCGCTGTTGATCAACAACTACGGCGGGCTTCATCCCGCCAAATATCACAAAGCACTGCGCGGCCACGCCCGGTCGCGGGGCGCGCGCCTCATCGGTGAGACGCCGGTCCTCAAAGTCGAGCGAAACGGCGATGGTTTTGTTGTCCACACGACCCGTGGCGACATACAGGCGGGGCAGGTGCTGGTTGCAACCAACGGCTACAGTGACAGCGCCGGCGCTTTCCTGAGTGAACGCGTGGTCGGCGCAGCGAGCTACATCGTCGCAACCGAGCCGTTGCCGACAGCGATCCTTCGCAAGCTCAATCCGCATGGTCGCATGATATCGGACACAAAGCGCAGTCTCTCCTACTTCCGCCTGTCGCCTGATTTGACGCGCGTCGTCTTTGGAGGCCGCGCGAGCGGCCGAGATCTGAGCGAGGCTGCAGCGGCTCCCCACCTTTACCGGCAGATGTGCGAGATCTGGCCCGAGATTGCGGATTTCAAAGTCAGCCACTGCTGGCGAGGCAACGTCGGCATGACATATGATCACATTCCACACATGGGCATTCACGACGGGGTGCACTACGCTGTCGGATGCAACGGCAGCGGCGTGGCCATGATGTCCTATCTCGGACACCAATCGGCGCTAAGGATGCTCGGACGGCAGAATAGGCCGTGCGCATTCGAGTCAGACCTGTTCCCGAAGATTCCGATGCCGTCCGCCGGATCATGGATCGTTCCTGCGGTGACGCGCTGGTACCTCGCGCGTGACTGGATCGACTCCAAGCTTGCCAACCGAAAGCGCGCGTAGCCTTTCGGTCTCTGGCGTGGAATGGAGTAGCACGCCGGGAAATGTCCAACCTTGCATGAGAGCCGATGAGGCAGCCGCACCGACCCGCTGACCCCGCGAGCGGCGGATCCATTGTGCCCTTCTCATATGTCTGAGTTTGGTCACACTCGCCGTTCGTGCCACTTCCGAACTTAGGAATTCCTGAGTGACGCCATAGGCCGAGCCCTCCATAATGGCGTCATTGTTCGGCCAATCCGGCGCGACATGGGGAAGGAAACATCGTGCGACGACTGACTTGGAGATTTTTCGGCAGTGTGCTGCTTTTGATCCTCGCTGCCGCCTGTCCAGGCACCATAGCGATGGCGCAGCAGAAGGTTGTTATCTATTCGTCGAACGACGATACGCTGCACAAGCTGGCTTTTAGCGCGTTTACGAAGGAAACGGGCATCGAGGTTGAGCCAGTTTCGGCCGGCTCCGGCGTCGTCATCAAGCGCATCCAGACCGAGAAGGATCGCCCGGGCGGCGACATCATCTGGGGCGTGAGCCGGTCGCTGCTGGACACCAACAAGCAGTATTTTTCAACGTACACGTCCAAGAACAAGGATGCCACGCCCGCCGAGTTTCGCGAGCCCGGCGACCTGTGGATCGGCAACAACCTGCATTTGATGGTTATCCTGCAGAACACCAAGGTGCTGCCGGAAGCCGAGGGACCCAAAACGTGGGCCGATCTGCTGGATCCCAAGTGGAAGGGCAAGATTGCCTTTACCGATCCGGCCAATTCGGGTTCGGCTTACTCCACCGTGACCATGCTGGTCGACCTGTTCGGCGGCGGCGACGCGGGTTGGGTCAAGGTCAAACAACTTATCGCCAACACCAAGGTGCTCAATCGCTCGTCGCTGGTGTTCCAGGGTGTGGGCAATGGCGAGTACCCGCTCGGCATTTCGCTGGAGTACGCCGGCTACATCTGGGCCAAGGGCGGAGCTCCCGTAAAGACGATCTATCCTGCAGACGGCACCATCGGCCAAATGGAAGGCGTGGCGGTCATCAAGGGTGGGCCGAACAGCGAGGGCGCGAAGGCGTTCGTCGATTTCATCAACCGCAAGGACGTGCGCGAGATGATCATCAAGGAGACCTTCCGGCGGCCCACGCGACAGGATCTCGATCTCGCAAACCTGCCCGGCAGCATGCCGGCGCTGTCCAGCCTGAAGGTGCTTCCCTACAAGGAGGCGGAATGGACAGCCGTACGCGGGCCCACGCTGGAGAAGATCAAGGACATGATCCAGGAAACCCGTTAGAGCGCCGCGGGTGAGTGACATCAAGATCGCCGGCGTAACCCGATCGTTCGGATCGGTGGTCGCCGTCAACGACATCATGCTGGACATCGCGGCGGGCGAGTTCTTCACGCTGCTCGGCCCGTCCGGGTGCGGCAAGACCACGCTGCTGCGCATGATCGCCGGCTTCTCCGATCTCGACGCGGGCCAGATCAGCATCGGCGGCAAGCGCATCGATACGCTGCCACCGCATCGGCGCAACATCGGCATGGTGTTTCAGAACTATGCCATCTTTCCCAACCTGACAGTGGCTGGGAACGTCGCGTACGGCCTCAAGGCGCGTAAAGTCCCGGGTGATGAGATCACGAAGCGCGTCGGCGAGGCGCTGGCGCTGGTGCGGCTCGAGGGCTATGGCGAGCGCTGGCCGCATCAACTCTCGGGCGGGCAGTTGCAGCGCGTGGCCATCGCCCGCGCCCTCGTGATCCGGCCGGAGGTCCTGCTGCTGGACGAGCCGCTGTCCAATCTGGATGCCAAGCTCAGGGTCGACATGCGCGGGGAAATCCGCGATCTGCAGCAGCGCCTGGGCATTACGGCGGTCTACGTGACGCATGATCAGGAGGAGGCGCTGGCCGTGTCGCAGCGCATTGCCGTGATGCAGGCCGGCCGCATCGAGCAGCTCGGCGATCCGCACGAGATCTATCGCCGGCCAGCCAGCCTGTTCGCGGCGCAGTTCATGGGTACGACCAACGTCATAACCGGTGTCGTGGAAGCGCGCGAGGGCGTGCGGGCACGCGTGCGGGCCGGCTCTGGCGACGTGTTCATGGCCGATACCGATGCGCACCAGGGTGAAGCGGTGACGCTCTGCCTGCGCCCCGAGGCACTGCAGATCGTCGCCGCGGGAGCGCCGATGGCGGTGGGCGAGGCGCGGGTCGAGGCAACCGTCACGACTGCCGAGTTCATCGGCGCGCTGACGCGGCTCGACGTGAATCTGCGCGGCGGGACGCTGCTCAAGGTCGCCGTGCTCGATGGCCCACGCAGCAGTGCCGCCGCCGGCAGCACCATCGCGCTCGCCTATGATCCCTCGCGCGTGACCGTCTTCGGGCCGGGCACAGCATGAGATCGCTGACCATCGCTCC
>CADEFX010000168.1 GCA_902826715.1 uncultured Hyphomicrobiales bacterium
CGCCGGCTCGTCCACGACCCTGCCGCGCGCCACGTTGACGAGGTACGCCGTCGGTTTCATGGCCGCGATCTGGGCCGCACCGATGAGCTTTTCCGTCTCAGGCGTCAGCGGGCAGGTCAGCGCGATGAAGTCGGCCTGCGGAATGAGCTTGGTGAGCTCCGTATTGGCGTGGATCGCATCGGCGGCGCCTTTGCCGCCGGCCGGATCGCGGCGGGTGGCAATCACCTTCATGCCGAACGCCTTGCCGAACTGCGCAAGTCGGTCGCCGATGCGCCCAAGCCCGACGATCAGCAAGGTCTTGCCCTCGATCTCGTCCTCGCGGATGGCGAGATCGCCCTGCATCGGGCGCCAGCGCTTCTCGGCCTGGGCGTCGCGCAACAGGTGGAGCTGGCGCGACAGGGACAAGATGAGCGAGATGGCATGTTCGGCGACGGCGTTGGCGTTGACGCCGTGGGCGCTGGCGAGGCGGATGCCTTTCGATTTCAGGATCTCGCGCGAATACTGGTCGGTGCCGGCGCTGATGGACTGGATGAACTTCAGCTTTGGGGCCTTGGGGACAAGATCGTTCTTCCACAACCCCGATACGACGACCACGTCGGCGGTGGCGATCTTGGCTTCCATTTCGGCGGGCGAACGCGCCACGGCAAACTTCATCCCCGAGTTGCGGGCCGTGAACAGGTCGGGGAACTGGTAGGCGACATGGGCAAACAACACCTCGATGTCGCGCTTGTTGGCAAAGCTGCTCATGAAGCTCGCTCCCGCTCCGGCTACAGGGGATCCCAGCTGAAGATATCCTGCGACCGGTCGAGCGGGTAGAGCGATGCTTTCATCGCCGGCAAGGCATGCTCGGCAATCGTCTGCGGCGTCCATCCGCCGTCTCGCTGCACGGAGCGCAGCGGCCGGTTCTGCGACATCAGGAAGATCTCGTTCATACGGCAGGCGAAGATATTGCCGGTGACGCCCTTGGCGAGATCACTGACGAGGAAGATCGCCAACGGCGCGATCTTGCCGGGCGTCATCTTTTTCACCTTCTCGACGCGCGCTTGCTGCTCGGGCGTCTCGGTCGGGATGGTGCCGATCATGCGGCTCCAGGCGAAGGGGGAGACGCAGTTGGAGCGGACGTTGAAGCGCTGCATGTCGAGGGCGATGGACTTCGAGAGGCCGACGATGCCGAGCTTGGCCGCCGAGTAGTTCGCCTGTCCGAAGTTGCCGACGAGGCCCGACGTCGAGGTGAAGTGGACGAAGGCGCCGGACTCCTGTTCCTTGAAGTGATTGGCGGCGGCCCGGCTGATGTAGAACGAACCGTTGAGATGGACGTTGATGACCTGCTCCCAGTCCATCACGCTCATGCGATGGAAGATGCGGTCGCGCAGGATGCCGGCGTTGTTGATGACCGCGTCGATGCGGCCGAACGTGTCGACGGCGGCCTTGACGATGTTTTCGGCAGCCTTGGGATCGGCGACGCTCTCGAAGTTGGCGATGGCCTTGCCGCCGGCCTTGGTGATGACTTCGACGACCTCCTCTGCCGGGGCTTGACTAGCGCCGCCCTCGCCATCCGTCGCAGTCCCAAGATCGTTGACGACGACGCTTGCGCCCTCCTTGGCGCCCAGGATGGCCATCTCTCGGCCGATGCCGCGGCCGGCCCCTGTTACCACCAAAACCTTGCCCTGCATGCATCCGGCCATCGGCGTCGTCTCCTGAGCGCATTTGCCGGGGCAAGCTGGCACGGCACGGCGCGGGCCGTCAAACGCTGTCCGCTGGAGGCGAATTGACTTACGGCATAAGGACGTTTGACGGGGCGGGAAGGCCCGTGCCACTTTCTCGCCCGACCCCAACCAGGCTGATCTCCCGCGCATGTCAGACAAGACCTCCTCGATCCGGCTTGCCGTCGATGTCGGCGGCACGTTCACCGATCTCGTGCTTGAAAACGGCACCAAGCGGCATTCGACCAAGGTGCTTACCACGCCCGATGCGCCCGAGAGGGCCATCCTGGACGGGACGCGGCTAGTGCTGGATGAGGCCGGACTTGGTTTTGCCGATATCGGCATCGTCATCCATGGCACGACGCTCGCCACCAACGCCGTCATCGAGCGCAAGGGCGCGCTCACGGCCTTGATCGCCACGGAGGGCTTCCGCGACGTCATCGAGATCGCCGACGAAAGCCGTTACGACCAGTACGACCTGTTCATCGACAAGCCGAAGGTGCTGGTACCGCGGCGGCTGCGTTTCACCATCCCCGAGCGCATCGACGTGACAGGCGCGGTGCGGCTGGCGCTGGACGAGAAGGCCGTCGCAAAGGTCGGCAAGGAGATCAAGCGGCTGGGCGTGGAGGCTGTCGCCATCGCATTCCTTCACTCCTACATCAATCCGGCGCACGAGCGGCGGGTCGGCGAGATGCTGGCGGAATTGTGCCCCGGCGTCGCCGTGACGCTGTCGTGCGAGGTATGCCCGGAGATGCGCGAGTACGAGCGCACCTCCACAGCCATCGCCAACGCGTATGTGCAGCCGCTGATGGCGGGCTACCTCGGGCGGCTGGAAACGGCGCTGGCTGCGCAAGGCTACCGCCATCCCATTCATCTCATCACGTCGGGCGGCAATCTGACGAGCCTGGCGACGGCGCAGCAGTTTCCCGTGCGCCTCGTGGAGTCTGGCCCGGCGGGCGGGGCGATCCTCTCGGCGTTCGTCGCGGCGGAGCGCGGCGAGCGCAAGGTGCTGTCGTTCGATATGGGCGGTACGACGGCCAAGATCTGCCTCATCCGCGATTTCACGCCCTTCAAGGCACGCACGTTCGAGGTGGACCGGGCGGCGCGCTTCCTCAAGGGCAGCGGCCTGCCCGTGCGCGTCCCGGTGATCGAGATGGTGGAGATCGGTGCCGGTGGCGGGTCGGTTGCAACGATCGACGAGCTGCAACGCATCAAGGTTGGACCAGAGAGTGCCGGATCGGTGCCGGGGCCAGCGTGCTACGACCGTGGCGGCACGCACCCGACCGTAACGGATGCGGATCTGGCGCTTGGCCGCATCGATGTCGAGGGATTTGCTGGCGGCATGCTGAAGCTGGCGCCGCAGCGCTCGGCCACGGCGCTCGACGCCGCCATCGGCGAGCCACTCAAGCTCTCGACGCAGATGGCAGCCTACGGCGTCGCCGAGATCGTCGACGAGAACATGTCGAACGCCGCGCGCGTCCACTCGGTGGAGCGCGGGGTCATCATCGCCGAACATACGATGGTGGCATTTGGAGGAGCGGCACCCCTGCATGCGGCGCGGCTCGCCGAGAAACTCGCCATCGACCGCATCATCGTGCCGCGCGATGCTGGCGTCGGCTCGGCCATCGGCTTCCTGAGGGCGCCGGCCGCCTACGAGCTCGTGCGTAGCCGCTTCATGCGGCTCGATGCTTTCGAGCCAGAGACGGCCAGCGCACTACTGGGCGAGATGAGCCGGGAGGCGCGCGGGCTCGCGGAAGCGGCGGCCGGCGGGCGCAAGCTGGAGGAGGAGCGCCTTGCCTACATGCGCTACACGGGGCAGGGGCACGAGATCGCCGTGCCGCTGCCGCACCGCACGCTGAACCAGAAGGACATCAGCGAACTGCGCGACCTATTCGAAAGCGGCTACCGAACCCTGTTCGAGCGGCATATACCGGGAGCGCGCATCGAGATCCTGAGCTGGTCGGTTCTCGTCACCACCAGCACCGAGGCGCCCGAGCCGTTGCCTGCGGCGCGTACGTCTGCCGCACCCAAGGCATCCGGCGCACGCGAGGTCTGGGATCCGGCAGAAGGCCGCACGATGTCCGTCGCCACTTATGCGCGCGCGGCGATGAAGCCCGGTGCGCGCATCTCCGGGCCGGCCTTGATCCTCGAGGCTGGAACGTCGACACTCGTCACGGCGACATTCGATGCAAGCACAGACGCCGGTGGCGCGTTGGTGCTCGAGCGCAAGAAATCAACACGGCGCAAGGCTTGAAATGGCGCCCGTGTCGGATTTGTCAGGGTCATAGGCATGAAATCCAATCGTTTGGGTGAAATCGAGCTGCAGGTGATGTGGAGTCGCCTCATCGCCGTGGTCGAGGAGCAGGCGCAGACGCTGCTGCGCACGGCCTTCTCGTCCATCGTGCGCGAGTGCGGTGATCTCTCGGCCGGCGTGTTCGACGCCAAGGGCCGCATGCTGGCGCAGGCGGTGACGGGCACGCCCGGGCACGTCAACTCCATGGCGGAGTCGGTGAAGCACTTCATCCGCCACTTTCCGACAGAGACGATGAAGCCCGGCGACATCTACATCACCAACGATCCGTGGATGGGCACCGGGCATCTCAACGACTTCGTGCTGACGACGCCGTGCTTCCATCGCGGCAAGCTGGTGGCGCTGTTCTCCTGCACCAGCCATCTCATGGACATCGGCGGATTGGGCTTCGGCCCGGATGCCACGGATGTGTTCATGGAAGGCCTCTACATTCCGATGCTGAAGCTGGCCGAGGGCGGCAAGCTGAACGAGACGCTGATGGCGATGATCCGCGCCAACACGCGCCAGCCCGTGGATACGGAAGGCGACGTGTACTCGCTCGCCAACTGCAATGATGTCGGCTGCAAGCGGCTCGTCGACATGATGGAGGAGTTCGACCTCAACGACCTGGACCGGCTAGCCGATTACGTCTGTGAGCGCAGCCGCAAGGCGGTTCTTGCGGAAATCGCCAAGCTGCCGCAGGGCTCTTGGAGCAACAAGATGACCGTCGACGGCTATGACGAGCCGATCGATCTCGTCGCCACGACGACGATCAGCGAGAAGGGTATCCACGTCGACTACACGGGAACGAGTGCGGCGTCGCTGCGCGGCATCAACGTACCGATGGCGTATACGACGGCCTATACGGTGTTCGGGCTCGCCTGCATCGTGTCGTCGCGCATTCCCAACAATGCCGGCTCGCTGGCGCCGCTGACGGTGTCGGCGCCGGAGGGGTGCATCCTCAATGCGCAAAAGCCGAAGCCCGTTCTGATCCGCCATGTCATCGGGCAGATGCTGCCGGACGTGGTGTTCGGCTGCCTGCGGCAGGCCATCCCGGATCGCGTGCCAGCTGAGGGCACGTCGTGCCTGTGGAACATCAACATGCGGGGAACGGCCGGGAACACCAACGGCGGCAACTACGGGTTCATGATGACGTTCACGTCGAACGGCGGCACGGGCGCGCGACCGGTGAAGGATGGCCTGTCGGCGACGGCCTATCCCTCCGGTGTGCGCGGCACGCCGGTGGAGGTGGCGGAGTCCATCACGCCGCTGCTGTTCTGGCGGAAAGAGTACCGGGCGGACTCGGGCGGTGCCGGCAGGACGCGCGGCGGCCTCGGCCAGACCATGGAAATCGAGAGCGCCATCGGCCAGCCCTTCGAGTTGTTGGCAGCCTTTGATCGGATCGATCATCCGCCGCGCGGGCGCGACGGCGGAGCTAACGGCGCAGCCGGCGAAGTACAGTTGAAGTCCGGCAAGAAGCTCAAGGGCAAAGGCTTCCAGGTGATCCCGGCGGGCGATAGGCTCATCGTGCTGACCTCGGGCGGTGCGGGCATCGGCGCTCCGAAGACGCGTTCGCGTGAAAGCGTCACCGCCGACGTGGCCGATGGACTGGTGACGACCGCGCAAGCCGCGAAAGTTTATGGCGCAGGTAAATCCGACACGTCCAAAGCCAAGAGGTCCCGCAAGCGTGCTTGAACCGCGCATCCTCATCTGCGGTGAGTATGCCTTCGCGATCGAGTACGGCACGACCGTCGATCCCGATCTCAATGCCCGCGTGCTGGCGCTCGATGCGGCGCTGAATGCGGCGAAGATGCCCGGCGTGGTCGAGACGGTGCCGACGTATCGCTCGCTGCTGGTGCATGTCGATCCGCTGGTGGCAGATCCCGCGGCGCTGGCGGCCGAAGCGCTGAAGCTCGCGCGAACGGTGGAGCCGCTGGCGGCGTCCATGCGGCGCTGGCGCGTTCCGGTGGTGTATGGGGGCGCATTCGGCATCGATCTTGAGGATATCGCGGCGCGGCACGAGCTGACGCCGCAACAGCTCATCGAGAAGCACTCGGCACCGGTCTATCGCGCCTACATGGTGGGCTTCATGCCGGGGTTTACGTATCTCGGCGGGCTCGACCAGAGTATCGCCACGCCCCGGCGCGAGAACCCGCGCGCCAAGACGCCTGCGGGGACGATTTCCATCGGCGGCATCCAAGCTGCGGTGGCGTCCGTCGAGGCGCCGTCGGGATGGCATCTGCTCGGGCGCACGCCGGTGCGCACGTTCATGGCTAAGCGCGATCCGGTGTTCCTGCTGGCACCGGGCGACGAGATCACCTTCGAGCCCGTGCCGGCTGGGCGGTGGGACGAACTCGACCGCCGTGCCGCGGCCGGCGATCCCGTTGCCGAGATCGTGCCGTCATGACTCGCCTCGCCGTCAAGAGTTGCGGCATGCTGACGACACTGCAGGATGGCGGCCGCAGCGGCTATCAGCGCTATGGCCTGTCCAATGCCGGGGCCATGGACCGCACGGCGCTCGCAATCGCCAATCTGCTGGTCGGCAACAAGCCGGACGCGGCTGCGATCGAGCTGGCGGTGTTCGGCGGCGAGCTTGTGGTGGAAGGCGGCGAGGCGCGCGTGGCGCTGGCGGGCGCCGATTGCCCGCTCGACATCGACGGCGCGCCGGTGCCGGCGCTGACGAGCCGCCGCGTCGCGGCCGGCAGCACCCTTCGCATCGGCGCGGCTCGGGCGGGCGTGTTTGCCTATCTGGCCGTGGCCGGGAGCTTCGACGTAGCGCCGATGCTGGGCAGCGTCTCCGTGCATTTGCGCACCGGCATCGGCGGACTCGACGGCACGCCGTTGAAGGCGGGCGACGTGCTGCCGCTGCGATCGCATCGGATCGAGGGGCCCGATCTCGAGCTGGCGGCCAATCCGGAGCCGGCGCCGGGCCCGATCCGCGTCGTGCTTGGGCCGCAGGACGATCTGTTCGCGCAAGTGGGCATCGAGACGCTGCTGTCCTCCGAGTATCAGATCACAGCGGAGGCGGATCGCATGGGCTATCGCCTGAGCGGTCCCAAGATCGCGCATGCGGACGGCTTCAACATCGTATCAGACGGCATCGTTACGGGCTCGGTGCAAGTGCCGGGCACCGGCGTGCCCATCGTGCTGCTTACCGATCGGCAGACCACCGGCGGCTATCCCAAGATCGCGACCATCGTGCGCGCGGATCTCGGGCGCTTCGTGCAACTGCGGCCGGGCAGCAAAGTGCGCTTCGCCGCCGTCACGCTGCAGGAGGCCGTCGCGTTGGCGCGCAGCGATGCAAGGCGCACGGCGAGCCTGATGACCGCGATCCGGCCTGCCAACCTGGACCGGCTCGACAGCGCACGTTTGCTGGGGCTGAATCTTGCAGGCGAAGCCGTAGACGCGTCGGCCGGCGGGCCATCGAAGGCATCTTGACGCTTCGGCGCCGTCAGAGACAGTCTGCGGCAGGCGGCCCGGTGAAGTGGCCGCACGAAACGCGGCAGGAGGACTCGATGCCCAAGGTGCTGACCCGCGATGAGGTCGAGACGTACAACAAGACCGGCTATCACTTTCCGGTCGACATGCTGTCGCAGTCGGAGGTGAAAGACTTCCGGGGCAAGCTGGAGACCTATGAGGCGCAGTCGGGTGGACCAATCAAGGGCGAGATGCGCCACCGCAGCCACGTCCTGTTCCCATGGATCAACGACATGATCCGGCACCCCAAGATCCTCGATACCGTGGAGGACGTGTTCGGGCCGAACATCCTGTGCTGGAACACGAGCTTCTTCATCAAGGAGGCGCGCGACCCGGGCTTCGTCTCGTGGCATCAGGACGCGACCTATTGGGGATTGAGCTCGCCCGACGTCATGACGGTGTGGCTCGCCTTCTCGCCCGCCAACAAGGTGTCGGGCTGCATGAAATTCATCGCCGGCTCGCACAAGGAGCAAGTCAAGCACGCCGACACCTTCCACCAGGACAACCTGCTGACGCGCGGGCAGGAGATCGCGGTCGAGGTGGATGAGGCGAAGGCGATCTATGCCGAGCTGAAGCCCGGCCAGGGGTCACTGCATCACGTGCTGCTGTTTCATGGCTCGGCGCCGAACCAATCGGACGACCGGCGTATAGGTCTCGCCATCCGCTACATCCCGACGCACATCAAGCAGGCCGTCGGCACTAAGGACTGGGCGACGCTCGTGCGCGGCGTCGATACGCACAACAACTTCCAGCCTGAGCCGCGGCCGAAGGCGGACCTGCATCCGGATGCGTTGGCGTTCCATCGGGAGGTGACCGAGCAGCAGCTGCAGGTGCTGTATCGCGGGACGGACAAGCAGGAATACAGGGCTTGATGTGGAGGCGGTTCTCCCTTCCCCCTCGTGGGGAGGGGTCGGGGGTGGGGGGACTCCCGGTGTCTATTGTTTTGCTCAGGGAAGAAGGTTCTGCCTTTACCGCTCTGCAATCCCGCCCACCCTGTCCCTCCCCCACGAAGGGGGGAGGAGACCATGGGGTCGATTCTTTCAGCTCATTCAGTTCTCACTAGCGAAACGGCTTGACGGCGATGCCTTTTGCCTCGAGCGATTGGCGAATGCGGCGGGCCAGCGCCACGGCGGCGGGATTGTCGCCGTGGACGCACACGGTCTCGATCTTGGCTTTGATCTTGCGGCCGCTGGTGGTGGGGATGGCTTGTTCTTGCACCATGGCGAGGACGCGCGCGGCTGCCAGCTCGGCGTCGTGAATCACGGCGCCGGGCGTCTTGCGCGGCGTGAGGTTGCCGGTGTCCTCGTATGTGCGGTCTGCGTAGACCTCGCACACGAACGGCAGGCCAAGCTTCTCCGCCGCGCGCTGGGTCGGGAGCTCGGGCATGGCCATGTAGACCAGTGCGGGATCGACAGCCTTGATGGCGCGGCCGATGGCCATGGCGAAATCGTCTTCGTCATTGCACAGATTGCCGAGCGAGCCGTGCGCCTTCACGTGTGTCACCTTGTGGCCGGCCAAGGCGGCCATGGCCTGCATGGCACCGATCTGGTAGGCGACCATGCGCTCGATCTCGGCCATGCTGTCGCCGCGGATGACGCGACGGCCGAAGCCCGCCAGGTCGTTGAAGCCCGGATGCGCGCCGATGGCCACGCCGTTGGCCTTGGCCATCTGCGCGGTGTGGAACATGACGTTGGGATCGCCGCCGTGAAAGCCGCAGGCGACGTTGGCGGAGGTGATGATGTCGAGCATCGCCTCGTCCTCGCCCATTTTCCAGGCGCCGAAGCTCTCGCCCATGTCGGAATTGAGATCGATTTGCATGGCTCGTTCCTGCTCAATGATATGCAAGGCGGTGTCGGTTGCGGCTTTCCCAGAAACCGACGACCAGCATGATAACGGTGGTGAGCGCGCCGATCATCAGGAGATCAGTGGCGTACGCGAAAGGCGCCAGGACGACGAGGGCGATCAAGCCGGCAATGTGCGACACAGGTATCGCGCCGTAGACTACCTTCTTGTAGAGCGCGTTGCCGACAAGATAGATCGCCGGTCCGGCGAGGAGCGTGATGACGTACGCCGTCGTCATGTGACCGTCCGGGTGGGCGATGACGAGGTCGTTGCCCACGGCCGTGACGATGATGCCGCCAACCAGAATGGCATGGATGTAGTGAAAATAGGCGCCAACCCGCCCTGGGTCACTCGTGTGCGCGATGACCTCGCTGCCGTCTTTGCTGCTGGTGGCGAAATATACCCACCACATGGCAAGGCTGCCGAGAAAGGCTGTGAGGAACGCGATCAGGATGGGCGTGCTCCACACGTCAAGGCGGCTCAAAGTGGCACCGGTCACGAGGATCGTCTCGCCGAGCGCGACGATGACGAAGAGCTGGCAGCGCTCCGCCAGGTGTCCGCCTTCGATGGTCCATTCGGTGGTCTTCGAGCGGCCAAGACCGGGCAAGGCGAAGCCGAACATCGGCGAGATGTATTCGCACAAAGCGGCCATGGACCAGAGCAGGATGCGCCAGTGCGGGGCTGCCAACCCGCCAGCGATCCAGAATACGGCCGAGATCGAAAGCCAGCCCAGCATGCGCTGGAAATTTGAGGCAAGGGCATGGTCGCGGCCAAGATGATAGAGGGCATACAGCGTTCGCCCGACCTGTATCGAAGCGTAGCAAATGGCGAAGACCAGGCCGCGGTCGGCAAAGGCATTGGGCAGTGCCGCCGCCATGAGCAGCGCAGCCAGCATGATGGCGAACAGCATCAGGCGGATCTGCGGCGTCTCGGGATTGAACCAGTTCGTGGTCCAGCAGGTGTACTGCCAGCCGAGCCAAACGGCGAACCACAGGATCAGCGTCTCGACCACACCTGCCAGGCTCAGATGGTGCAGGAGGTGATGGGAGAGCTGCGTGACGGCGAAGACGTAAACGAGATCGAAAAACAGCTCTTCGGATGTGACGCGGGCCTCGTGCCCGTCGCGTTTGCGCAGGAGGACGTGGTGGTGAGCGGGGGATTGGACGGTCATTTGGCTTCAGGCCCAAGCTGGTGCGGACGGAGGGACTCGAACCCTCACGACGTCGCCGTCTCATGATTTTAAGACGCGCCGACCCATTTGCACAGAGGCGCACCGAGACGCAGTAGCGGCATACTTCCAGCGCCTTACGCGACATCCTCGACGCATGCAAACGCACCGAGTTTCTGCACGCGCC
>CADEFX010000169.1 GCA_902826715.1 uncultured Hyphomicrobiales bacterium
CCCAGCGTGGACTTAAAGGACGCCGGTGCGGTTTTCGGCTATGCCGTCACGCACACTTTGATCGCTGTTCTGAAGCAAGCGGGAGACGAGCTTACGCGCGAGAACATTATGAAGCAGGCAGCGAACCTCAAAAACCTCGACGTTCCAATGCTGCTGCCTGGCATCAAGGTCAACACGAGCGGCACGGACTTCTATCCCATACAGGCCGTTCGGTTGGCGCGTTTCAAAGGCGAGACATGGGAGCTTTTCGGCGACATCATCGCGAGCGAAAGCGAGTAACCGGCTAGATAGAATAAAAGGGGGGGTGCGGCCGCCGGTCTTCGGACCGGCGGCCGCTTCAATTTTAGGAGCTGCCTTTGCGCCAGTCCGAGCGCGACTTGAAGATCATCTGAGCGCCGATGATGACGATGGCCAAGCGCGCCAGATGATGCATGGCCACGTAGGCGACATCGAGCCCGAGAATGAAGGCCAGCAGGTTGAGCTCGGTCTGGCCGCCCGGTGCGAAGGCGAGCAGGACCGACACCGGATCGAAGCCGGTGAAATGCGAGACCAGCACGACAACGATACTCGTGATGGCCAGCAACACGATTGTGTTGGCAATACCCCACACCATCGTTCCGGTGAACTCCCGCATGGTCAGGCCGCGAAACTGGCTGCCGAGCAGGGCGCCGACGCTGATCTGGGCGAACGTCAGGACTTCCATCGGCACCTTGGCGGACGTCAAGCCGCTGGCGTGCACGATCCCGCTGACAATCATCGGGCCGACAATGGGCGCACCGGCGATCCCGAGGCGGCGCGCTGTCCACCATCCGCCCCAGCCCATGGCGATAAGAATCAGCATGTCGCCGATGGACATCTCGAAGAGGCGCACGCGGCTGGCGACGGCCGTTCCGATGGCCAGACCGTCGTGCCATTGCAGCCAGAGGGGCAACGAGAACACGATAATGAGGATGCGGGTCGCCTGCACCAGAATGACGGCGCGCTGATTGGCACCGGCATCCTCGGCCATGGCAGTCATGTCGGTCAGCCCGCCCGGAACGGCGGAAAAGAAGGCGGTCGGCCGATCGAATCCCGCAACCCGTTCGTAGAACACGAGGCTGACGATGATGATGAGCGCCATGAACGGCACCAGCACGGCCAAGCTGCCCAGCATGCTTCCGGCACGGGCGAAGAGAAGCGGCGTGAAGGCACTTCCCACGGCTACGCCGAGAACGGCACGCATGGGAATGGCGAGAAGCTTCGGGCGACGGATGGGTAGGTTGAGGACCGAGGCGACAAGGCAGGCCGTGAGCGATCCGAGAAACCAGGGCAGCGGTATGTGCAGATACACAAAGACGATCGACCCAAATGCGCCGAGCAGCAAAGTCAGCGCGGCCGGGGCGAAGTCTGTTGCCAAACTGCGGAAGGATTTGCGTGCAGGGAGTGTCTCGTAGGTGCTTGTTGGTTCCCCGCCGTCATTCATTCTTTTTGTATCCCGCAGTTTAAGGCGATTTGCTAGCGCCACACGATGGTGCCCACAATCGCGGCCGACAGCAACGTGGCCAACAGACCCACGAGCAGCGACTTCGGCGCCATCGCTATAATGTCTTCGCGCCGCTCGGGCACCATGGCCGTCAGCCCGCCAACCATGATGCCGAGCGATCCCAGATTGGCGAAGCCGCACAGCGCGTAGGTCATCATGAGGCGGGACCGTGGGGAAATGACTTCGGGCGGCATGCGGGCGAGATCGAGGTACGCGAGAAATTCATTGAGGACGATTTTCTGGCCGATGAGGCTTCCAGCCGCCACTGCCTCGCTCCAGGGTATGCCGATAAGGAAGGCGATCGGTGCACAGAACCATCCTAGAATGCCCTGCAGCGTGAGCGAGACGCCCAAGGGGCGTGTCAGCACGCCGAGGAGGCTGTTCGCCAGCGCGACCAGCGCAACCATCACGACGAGCATGGCGGCAACGGTCGCCAAAAGCTTGAGGCCGTCGACTGTTCCTTGCACCACGGCATCCATGCTGGAGCGCGGCGGATTGTCGAGTTCGATGTGCGCCGTGTCCGGGCCGCCTTCGAAGCCCGCTGGAACGGCGAGGCGACCCAGCATCAGCGCGGCCGGCGCATTCATCAGCGAGGCCGCCAGCACGTGCCCGGCGGCGCCGGGCAGAACCGGCTCGAGCACGGAGGCATAGAGCGCCATCACCGTGCCGGCAATCGTCGCCATTCCCACGGCCATGGCCGCAAACAGCGCCCCGCGTCCCATGCTCTTGAGGTAGGGCCGCACGAGCAACGGCGCTTCGACCATGCCGATGAAGATCTTGGCCGCGGCGACGGTACCGAGCGGCCCGCCGATGCCGAAGCTCTTTTGCAGGAGCTTTGCAAACAGACCGACGACTCGCTGCAGCACGCCCCAATAATACAAGAGCCGCGCCAGCGCGCTGATCAGCAGGATCAATGGTAGCGCATGGATGGCGAGGATGAACTGGCTTCGCGGGTGTGCGACCTCGAACGGCGCCGGCCCGCCCGCCAGAAAGCCGAACACCAGGCGCATGCCCTCCTGCGTAGCGCTTTGCAGAGCCGCCACGCCCGCGCTGACGAGATCAAAGATAGCTTTCGATCCGGGAAGCCGGAGCAGCAACACGGCAATAGCGAACTGGAGGGTGAGGCCGATGGCGACAACCTTAAGCCCCGGGCCGCCTTTGAGGGATCCCCGATCCTCTGACATGGCAAACACGAAAAGCGGGATCGTAAACACGCCCAGCAGGCTTTGCAGCGCCAGTTCCATTGTCCCCGCCCCCAAGTTCCCTGGCACGAAGCATACCGTCCCAAGCCATAATTCAAGGATCAAGCGTGCGGTGCAACGGCTCAGCGTCCCGAGGCCCTCCCGGCGATGACACATTTTGGGGCTAAACCGCAGCGAATCGGTGCCGCGACGCGCGGCGCATGCAAAGCTCAAGGGCCGTGTCCAAGATCGAAGTCACACAGACTGAAACAGCCAAGACGCCAATGCTGACTCGAGCGGCGGGTCGCGGTGAGCGATTTGCGTCCACGACGCGAGCGACGTTCCGCGCGCGGAAGACTGCACCGGCGCAACGGCTGTCAGGTCCACGCGGCATCGTCGTCTATCTGCTGCTGGGCGTTACCTGCCTGGCGGTTGCCGTTGCGTCCTTCGTTGTGCTGGCAAACCCCGCCGATATCGTCCGTGACCGCCTAATTGCGCAGGTGAAGGCGCGCCTTGATCGTGATGTGACCGTCGGCGATACATCGCTGACCTATTTCCCCTTTGGCATCGTGTTGCGTGACGTGGTGCTTCCAGCTCACGACACAACGGAGCCGGTGCTCGTGCGGGCAGCGGTTGTTGATGTGCGCATCTCGTTGCTGTCTCTGTTCACGCAGCGCTTGACGGTGAGCGTTGCGACGATGATGCGGCCGGAGATCAACCTTGCGATCGATCGCGAGGGTCGCCGGAACTGGGAGTTTGCGTCGTCCAATTCCGGTTCAGCGGAGCTTCCCGTTCGGCTGGCGCAGCTCGTTCCGCGTCTTGGTTTCGGCAGAGATCTGCCGCCGGATTTGCTCGGAGGAGCCAAGAATGACGGCGGCGCGCGCGAGGAGCGCCGATTCACCGTGACGTTCGATCCTGCGATGGCCATCGCCGTACGTGTGCAGGATGGGATCGTCCGTTACAGCGACGAGCGCAACGGCGCGACGCGGCATCTGGCTGGCATCAACCTTCGTATCGGCCTGAATGGCGGTGCTCGGCCCACTCAGGTATCCGGCGGTTTCACGTGGTTTGACGAGCCGGTGTCGCTGGAGGCGAATGTGGATGTGGAGGGCAAGGCGCACACCGATGTCCGCCTCAAGAGCCGCGCGCTCGATGCTGCCTATCGTGGGCCGCTTTCGCTGTCGGGCGCCGCAGAACTCGAGGGACATCTCCTTGCCCGTGCGCCATCGCTCGACGCGCTCATCCGCTGGATTAAGGGCGAGAAGCTGCGCACGGAGCCGGGCGCCGCAGCGGCCGTCGACAGCCGGGTGAAACTGTCGGGTGCCCTGCTGGAATTCTCTGATGCCAGTGTCACTGCCAGCGGCACGACTGCCACTGGCGCAGCGTCCGTCGATTTCTCTGGGCCAAAGCCTGTCGTCCGAGCGGATTTCAAACTGGCGGCGCTCGATTTCGACCGTACGCCCGTGCCGGGGGCAAGCACAGACCAGCCACCACGTGCTGCCAGTGCAGCGGCGGACCAGGCGCGTTCCATCGATGACCTGCTAAAGCGCACGGATGGCGAAGCTGCTGAAGGACAAGCTCCTGCGACCCAACCGCCTGATCGTGCGCAGCAACGGGAACGGAACACGCTGCCGTTTGATCCGTCGGTTCTGCAGTTGGCGGACTTGGATGGCCGCTTCGAGGTTGGAAAGCTCCGCTGGCTCGGTCTCAACATCGAAGCGTTGCGCTTCGCGACGACGATCTTGGATGGCAAGGTCACAGCGAATGTGACAGAGGCGCAAATGTACGGCGGGCGCGGCGGTGCCACCGTCGTCATCGAGCCGAAGAGCGTTGAGGTCGCCGCCGCCAGCTTGAACGCCACGATCGATGGGGCTGCAACCCAGGCCTTGCTGAAGGATCTGCTGAATTTCGACTGGGTTGACGGGCGGGGGCGGCTCACGCTCGACTTGTCTGGGGAAGGTGCCAGCGAGGAGCAGATCATCGCCGGCTTGCGCGGACGGGCTGAGGTCACGGTTGCAGATGGTTCGCTCGTCGGCTGGGACCTGAACCAGATGCTGCGCGGTTTGCGGCAGGGCAGTTTGCCAGCGACGGATCGTCTTCCATCCGCAAGAACTCGCTTCGGCGAACTCACCGGAACGTTCGCAATTGCCGATGGTGTTGCCCAGAACGAGGATTTGAAAGTGACCGGAGGCGCCGTCACGTTGTCCGGCAGCGGATCAATCGTCTACCGCGACCGCACCATGAACTACATGATGCGCTCGAAATTGGCCGAGCCCGCCGGAGGTTTGGAGGATATCGAGGTTCCCGTGCGTATCTACGGCTCCTGGGACAGGCCCGTGCTGTCGCCCAATCTCGACGGCGTGCTGAAGGATCCGCGCACGGCTGCCAAGCTGCAGCAACTCGGCCGTCATCTGCGCGGCGGCAATGTCGACGAAGCGCTGAAAGGCGTCTTGGGTGACGGACCGGAGGCTGAGAAAAAAGCGGAGCGAGCGAAGTCGATTCTCAAACGCTTTCTTAAGCAGTAGTATCGCCGGGAACAGTTTGATTCGAACGTCGGACGCCGTTGCAGCTTGCCGCTGCCAACGCGGTGTAGGAATTTTGTTTTCTAGGGGCAATTTCTTCTTGCGCAGGGGGGCAATTGGCCTCATATGACCCCTGCCGTTCGTTCGCCTGCCCTTAAGGTCAAAGGACACATCCCCAAACCCCAAAGGTAAGGAGCGGGCGGGTCACATTCTGTCTACTGGTTGGGGAGGGTCATATGGCCTTTGATGACACCCTCTTCCAATTGGGGATGGACTTGACTCGTTCAAGCCCCGCCCAAAAGGAAGATCATGCTGAACTTGCGCGTGTAGCGCACACGGAAGATCGTAAAGACTACTTCGTCGAGCGTGAAGGCGTTCGATATGCCGGGACCCATCTGATCGTAGATCTGTTTGGAGCCCGGCGGCTTGATGACCTCAAGCATATCGAGAAGACGCTTAAGCGTTGTGTCGAAGCCGCAGGCGCTACGCTGCTGCACATTCATTTGCATCACTTCACGCCGAATGGGGGCGTGTCGGGTGTGGCAGTTCTATCTGAGTCACATATCAGCATCCATAGCTGGCCGGAGGCGAACTACGCCGCGCTTGATGTGTTCATGTGCGGTGACGCGAGCCCTGAGAACGTGGTTCCTGTGCTGAAAGAGGCGTTCCAAGCCGACGCAGTCGTCGTCAAGGAGCACCGCCGAGGCGAGGAACTGGAGCAGCTCAAGTGGCAGGCGGCTTCCAAGCGGAGGCCGGCGGCAGCGATTTCCAGACCGCAAATGGCGCGGCAGCGCAAGGCTGCCTGAAGATCGCGGTCACGGCAGGACAAAGATCGCGCATTCCTAACGGGGTGCGCGATTTTCTGCGTTTTGGCGGTCCGGCAATCCCAGCCAAGCGCGGTTTTACTCGGGAGTTCGGTGCATGATCCGCTGGATCGAGGAAACATTCCATCCGCACTGGCGTGTCAGCCTGGAGGCCGGCCGTATCCTTCACGAGGTCAAGACCGAACACCAGCATCTGGTGATTTTTGAGAATGCGACGTGGGGCCGAGTGCTGATGCTGGACGGCGTGTGCCAGCTCACGACATCGGACGAGTTCGTCTATCACGAGATGATGGCTCACGTGCCGCTGATGGCGCTGTCCAAGCCGAAGCGGGTGCTCATCGTCGGCGGGGGCGATGGCGGCGTTCTGCGCGAGGTTTTGAAGCACCCGACCGTGGAACAGGCAACGCTGTGTGAGATCGACCGCAGCGTCATCGACCTGTCCCTTGAGCACTTTTCGGAGGTCTCGGCTGGTGCGTTCGATAGTCCGCGGGCAGAGGTCGTGATCGCGGACGGCCTGAAGTTTGTGGCCGAAGCCAAGGACAAGTACGACGCCATCATCGTCGACAGCTCCGAGCCGATCGGGCCTAGTGGAGTGCTGCACACGCCGGAGTTCTTCGCCGATTGCAAGCGGGTGCTGTGGGACGATGGCGTGTTCGTTACACAAAACGGCCTGCCGTTTCTATTCCCGGGGCATCTGGAGCAAACGACGGCGGCGCTCGCAAAGCTCTATAAGCGCACCGCCCCATTTCTGTGCGCGCAACCGTGCTATTTCGGCGGGCCGTTTGCACTGAACTGGGGATCGGACGACGTGGATTTGCTGGATCTGTCCGTGAAGAAGCTTGCCAGGCGTCAACATAAACGGGGCATCGAGACCCGCTACTGGACACCCGCCGTGCATGCTGCGGCGTTCGCGCTGCCTGGATACGTGCAGGCGGCAGTGGACAAGGCCCTCGTCGTACCGGCAGAAAAGAAGCGCCGGCTCAAGTCCAAGATGGCAACTTCCAGTTAGCCGGTTCCTCTCCCGGGAGCGTCAAACCTGAGTCGCTGGATGAAGGCGTTCGCCAAGTCGATCATCGATTTGTCCGGGTGGCGGCGCTGGGCTGTTCTCGCGTTGGGAGGTGCTGCGTCCGTATTGGCGATGGCTCCGTTTTTTGCCTGGCCCCTGCTGTTCGTGACGCTGCCGATCCTGGTCTGGCAGATCGATGCGAGCCAACGCGTCAGTCCTGCGGTCGGCAAGGCACGGTGGTGGCATCGCCCCGCGATGCGTGCGGCACTGGCCGGCTGGTGGTTCGGGTTCGGCTATTTCTTCGCCGGCCTGTTCTGGATCGGCGAAGCCTTCCTGGTTGAGGCGGACAAATTTGCCGTCCTCATTCCTTTTGCCGTGACGCTCATGCCAGCCGGGTTGGCCCTGTTCTGGGCAGGCGCGACTGGGCTGGCAGCGGTGGCCTGGGCGCCGGGCCCGATCCGGATCGTGACACTGGCGCTCGCCTTGTCAGGAGCGGAATGGGTGCGCGGACACGTCTTCACCGGGTTTCCGTGGAATGTCCTTGGCTACGCGCTGACCTGGCCGCTGCCGATGATGCAGACAACGGCGTTTTTGGGCATCTACGGACTTACGCTTGTGGCTGTGCCGGTGTTTGCTGCGCCGGTCGTTCTATGGGCGGACGGTGGGCGGCGGCGAGGGCTGGGAATTCTTGCAGCAGCGACCACCATTTGTATGCTGGCCGCGGCCGGGGCTTACCGGCTTGCGAGCGAAGATCCGCCCACCGACGCCAGCGTTCGTATCCGTGTCGTGCAGCCGAGCGTGCCGCAGCGGGAGAAATGGCGGCCGGAGAATCAGGGGCGTATTTTCCGCGATCATCTGGACCTATCTGAGCAATCCGGCGGTGGTGCGACCGATGGAGCATCAGGTTTCGCCCTCATCGTTTGGCCTGAAGCCGCGATGCCGTTTCTACCGCTGAACACGCCCGAGGCGCTCGCCGCGATCGGCCGATTGCTGCCTCAGGGTACGCACCTTGCCGCCGGTGCTTTGCGAGTCGAGCCGCCGGCACGCGGCGGCACACGGCGCCGGATTTTCAACAGTCTCATGATTTTTGGCCAGGAAGGGCGCCTGGAAGGGCTCTACGACAAGATCCACTTGGTGCCATTCGGCGAATATCTGCCGTTTCAGTCGACGCTGGAAGCAATCGGGCTCGAGCAACTCACGCGCATTCGGGGCGGTTTCGATATCGGCATCGCGCCCCGGCCGCTTCTCGAAGTGGCGGGACTGCCGTCCATCGGGCCGCTGATTTGCTACGAGGCTATTTTCCCGGCGGCCGTGATCCAGGGCAGTGAACGGCCAAAAGTTCTGATCAACGTGACCAACGACGGCTGGTTCGGGCAGACGGCAGGGCCGCATCAGCATCTGCACCAGGCCCGAGTCCGGGCCGTGGAGGAGGGGCTGCCGATCATCCGGGCGGCCAACAATGGCATTTCGGCTGTGATCGATGCTCGGGGCCGCATCCTTGGCTCGCTTGGTCTCGACGTGCGCGGGACCATCGATAGCACCCTGACTTCGGCCATCGCGCCGCCGCTCTATGCCCGTTATGGCGATTGGATTTTTCTGCTTCTTTTTGCCGTCGCGGGGTGCATCCGGCTCGCTGCCCGCGTGCGTGCGGAGGGATCGAATTGAGCCGTGGCCGATGCGTGTCAATTCGGTACATTGCTTTGACATATGAAACACTTGAGGTTGACGGGCCGACTGGGCGCACCTAGGAATTGTGACGTTGGCTGAATGCCTGACATGGTTTGTAGTGCCCCGTTGTCTCAAGGGACGTCGAGGGTGGGAGGGGAGAGTTGACATGGAACGGGGTGAGGAAAAGGGATCTCGTCGTCCCAATCCGATCGACGTTCATGTTGGCAGCCGGGTTCGGCTGCAACGCATGCTGCTGGGTGTGAGCCAGGAGCGACTGGGAGAGCGTTTAGGGCTGACGTTCCAACAAATTCAGAAATATGAGAAAGGCGTCAACCGTATCGGCGCCAGCCGCTTATTCGATCTGGCTCAGGTGCTTGGGGTTCCGATACAATTTTTCTACGATGACGCCCCGGCGGTTCAGTCCCACGCACTCACGGTGCCGGGAATGGCGGAGCGTTCTGCGGATGGTTATATCTTCGACTTCCTGAACACGCGTGAAGGGCTGGAGCTGAACCGGGCATTTGCCCGTATTTCCGACCCGAAATCGCGTCGAGCCATTCTTGATCTGGTCCGCAAACTGGCAGGTGACGAGGCGTCCGCCGAACAGCCGGTCACGTCCGAGAATGACGAGCTGACTTCCGGTACGCGCGGCTGAGCGCCGAATGGGCCTTTCGGCTATCTGGTCTTGACCCCCGGAAGCAAAGTCTGCAATGAAACGCCGCACTTTCGTTAGACACCTTGATGGGGGATGCCTTGGCGCGCTCGTCCTATTTGTTCACCAGTGAGTCGGTCTCCGAAGGACATCCCGACAAGGTCGCCGACCAGATCTCCGATGCGATCCTGGATGCATTCCTCGCCAATGACCTGAAGCTCGGCATCGCCGACAAGAGTGCCGTCAACACCCGCCTTGGCTGCGAGACGCTCGTCACGACCGACAAGGTGGTGATCGCCGGCGAGGGACGCGGCCAGGCGCCCCTGTTCAAGCTCTTCGACAGTCACCAGTTCGCGGGCCACCGCGAAGCGCGCATCAACCGCGAGCTGATCCAATCGATTGCCCGTGGCGTCATCAAGGACATCGGCTACGACCAGGTCGGCTTCTCCTTCCATGGCGCCGATATCGAGGTTCTGCTCCACGGCCAATCGCCGGATATCGCCATGGGCGTCGACGAGAAGCAGGGCGAGGAGGGCGCCGGCGACCAGGGCATGATGTTCGGCTTCGCCTGTACCGACAGCGAAGCCTACGAGAAGGGCTCGTACATGCCGGCCCCCATCTACTTCTCGCACAAGATCCTGAAGATCCTTTCCGACCAGCGCCGTTCCGGCAAGCTCGGCGACCTGCTTCCCGACGCCAAGAGCCAGGTCTCCATCAGGTATGAGGGCGGCAAGGCCATCGGCGCCGAGAAGGTCGTCGTTTCAACGCAGCATCAGAAGTCGAACGGCAAGGGTACCGACTACACACCCGAGATGGTCAAGGAGATGATCGGCGATGCTGTCACCTCGGCTCTGCCCAAGGGCTGGATGCCGAAGTCGGGCGTCGATTTTCTGGTCAATCCCACCGGCAATTTCGTCGTAGGTGGGCCAGACGGCGATTGCGGCCTCACGGGCCGCAAGATTATCGTCGACACCTATGGCGGCTATGCCCCCCATGGCGGCGGCGCCTTCTCGGGCAAGGACCCGACCAAGGTCGACAGGTCAGCCGCTTACGCTGCCCGTTACCTCGCCAAGAACGTGGTCGCTGCAGGCCTCGCCGACCGCTGCATGATTCAGGTCGCCTACGCCATCGGCCGGCCGGAGCCCATGTCGCTTCTGGTCGATACGCAGGGGACCGGGAAGCATGGCGGCGAAGGCGACGGCAAGCTCGAGGAGGTGCTCGAGGAACTCTTCCCCAGGCGACCGAACAACATTAGCCGTGCCCTACAGCTGAAGAAGCAGTACAATGCGA
>CADEFX010000170.1 GCA_902826715.1 uncultured Hyphomicrobiales bacterium
CATCGAAGGCCGTTCCCAACGCTCCGACGGCGATCGGGGCCAGGAGCAGCGCGATCCAGAAGCTGTCGGTGGTGCGCACCAGCGAATACCCGATAAAGGCGCCCAGCATGTAAATGGTGCCATGCGCGAAATTGATGATGCGCATGATGCCGAATATGAGCGTGAGCCCGACACCGAGAAAGAATAGCAGAGCCGCCTGGGACAAGGCATTGACGGTCTGGGTCAGGAGCAGGGCGATGAAGCTCATCAGGGCATGGCTCGCAAGCTGGTGGAGGCGGAGCAGCGACGCTGCTCTGCCATCGGTATTGCCACGGCGAGGCGCCCGTCAGTCGTCGTAGGTCATCTTGTTGCAGGGCGGCGTAACACGCTCAGCGGGCAAGGTGGCAATCACTTCCGGTACGGGATGATCGAACCCTGCCTTCTTCACCGCCTTGACGACAAAGCCCGCCTGCACGCCCTGGTGGTCGCACTTGCGCATATGGACTTTGCCCTTGATGTCGTCGATGACAATGTCCTCGAGCGCCGGGCGCAGCTTGTCCGCCTCGATGCTGCCGGCCTTGGTGATGCCGGCCTGGAAAACCTGCTGGCATTGCCACTGCTCGCCCTCGAACTGGTCGGGCACCAGACCGTTGTGCTCCTTGCGCCAGAGTTCGACGAACTCCTTGTTCTTGGGATTGTCGATGGTGAAGGCGTAGCGAGACGATACGATCATGCCGAGGCAGGCATCGCCAACCGCGCGCATCGCCGATATCTCGAGCTGCTCCGCGAACATCGCCATCTTGGACGCAAGCTGGTACTGCGCGGCCTGAGCCAGGAAAGCGTTGTTGTCGTCACCGGCGAGCACCGTAAAGACAGCGTCCGCGCCCGACTGGCGGATTTTGGTAACGTAGGTGGAGTAGTCCTTGGTGCCGGTCGGCGCGAACACCTTGCCGACGAATTCCCTTCCGAGCCGCTTCAGCTCGTTCTCGAACACCTGCACGCTGTTGTGGCCCCAGGCATAATCCATGCCGATGGCATAGAACTTTTGCAGCTTCGAATCCTTGAGGTAGAGCGAGACCGCGCGGGTGCCCATCGGACCCGACGTATTGGCGCGGAAGAAGTTGGGCACGAAGCTTTCGGCCGTGAGGCGGCCGTCGCCGTTGTCGGAGGAAATGAAGATCGAATTCCACTCGGCGAGCTTCGGCACGATGGCGAGCGCTTCCGAGGAGAGCGTGATGCCGGTGAAAAGACGGCAGTCGTGCCGCTCGACCATCTCCTGTGCCTTGCGCACACAGGTGGCCGGGTTGCCCACCGTGTCCTCGATCAAGAGCTCGATCTTGCGGCCGAGCAGCCCGCCCTTTTCATTGAGCAGCTTGGTATGGAATTCAGCGCCGCGCTTTTGCTGCTGGCCGACGGAGCCCAGCGGGCCGGTCAGCGCGAGCGGCAGGCCGATCTTGATGGTGCCCGCTGCCTGAGCCTGGGCGCTGGTCCAGATGTAGGGCGAGGCGACCGCCGCGCCTGTGCCCGCGAGCACGGCACGACGCGTATAGCGTGGCTTGGACATTGTGTTTCACTCCCTGAAAGTGCCGCCTCTCGGTCCGACGGCTTGCAGGCAGGCTAGCCGTGCCTGAGACGCTAGGCAACCGCACCGGTTATCCCGGCGGGCCTAACCCCTCTGCCACCCGCTCGGCCAGAACGTGCCGGCGCAGCTTGCCGGTGGCCGTGAACGGCAGCTCCTCGACGATCACCAGCACCTCGGGCAGCTTGTAGTCGGCCACCTCGCCTTTGAGATGCGCAACCATCTCTTCCAGCGACACCGTCTGTCCCGCCTTCGGAATGACGCATAGGCAGTTGCGTTCGCCCAGGCGCGCATCGGCGATGCCGACCATCGCGGCGTGCATGACCTTGGGGTGCGTATAGAGAATTTCCTCAACCTCGCGTGGAAAAAACTTCTTGCCGCCGCGATTGATGATCTCCTTGCGGCGGCCGACGATCTCGACATTTCCGTTCCCATCGACGACACGGCCAAGGTCGCCCGTACGAAACCAGCCGGCGGCGGTGAACGCGTCGGCGTTGGCGGCCGGATTGGCGTGGTAGCCCAGGTGTACGCTGGGGCCGAGCGCGGCAATTTCCCCAACCTCGCCGCGGGGCACCTCGCGCCCGGTTTCGTCCAGGATCTTCAACTCCATGCTGGAAACGACCCGGCCGATCGTGCCGTTGACCTTGGCCGCATCGTCACTGAAGCGCGTGTACGTATGAAAGCCGGTCTCCAGCATGCCGTAGAGCTCGAGCAGGTACCCCGGCATGCGGGCCTGATAGTCGCGGTCTCGATCGCCGCCGATGCTCCGCCTGTGATGACGACACGCAGGGATGACACGTCACGGTTGGCCAGTTCGGGTTCGTTGAGAATGGCAACGATGGAGGCGGGGGCGGTGGCGATGTAGGTGACCCGCTCGCGCTCGATCAGGTCGAGCGCGGCTTTCGCAGAAAACCGCTCCAGAAGCACGGCCCGGCTGCCGGTGACGATGGTCTGGAGCAGGCACAGATAGCCCCAATTGAGGCACACGGGCAGATAGACCAGCTGCACGTCCCGCTCGGTTACAGCCATATCCGTGTTGATCTGGCGCACCGCCGGCAACGTCGAGTTGAAGGAGTGCAGCACGCACTTGGGGTCGCCCGTCGTGCCGGATGTGAACGCCATGCGGAAGATTTCATCGGCGCTCATGTTCGCCCGGTCGTCCGCGGCCAGAGGAGGCGTCGCAGCGATCCCGTCCTCAAGGGTCCAGCCGCCGTCGATATCGCCGCCGGAGACGATCACGTGCGTGAGGGCAGGGATCGTCTCGCGCAGCCGATGCGCCATCGCGACATAGTCGAACCCCTTGAACGACGCCGGACACACGAAAGCGCGACTCCCCGAGAAGCGCAGGATGTAATCGAGTTCGCGCATCCGGAAATCGGGGTTGACCTTATTAGCGATAGCGCCGACCAGCTCCAGCGCGAAGAACACGACCGGAAAGGCGATGCGGTTCGGCAGCTGGATCGTGACGACGTCACCGCGGCCGATGCCGATCTGGCGGAGGAAGGCGGCGCACCGCTCCACTTTGTCCGTAAGCTCACCATAGGTGATGCGGGCATCAGCGTCGGCGAACACTTCGCGATCCGGATGGGCCTTGGCCCGGGCAGCCAGAATTTGGAAGAAGGTCTCATCGCGCCATTCCCCGGCGGCGCGCCAGCGCTGCGCCAACTCGGGTTTGAGAACGGTCTCAAATCGCATGCGAATGTCCTCACCCGTGCCTTAACATCAGGTCAGATCGCGCCGTTCATCCCGGCCTCAGCGAGGAAGCGCTCGGCGTTCTTGTAGAACACTTTGTCCAGGATCTCCGCCGGATATCCCTCCGCGCGCCAGTCGGCGACAAGGCGTTCATACTTGAAGAGCGGATAGTCGCCGCCAAACAGGATGCGGTCCTTCAGACGCCGCGGAATCTCGTGCTTGAGATCGGCGGTATGGTACTTCGGCGACCAGCCGTGAAGCTCGTACCAGATGTTACGCTTATGCATGAGCACAGCGATGACCTCGGCCTGCCAGGGCCAGCCCGGCCGCGCCGCCACGATCTTGAGATCGGGATTGTGCGCCGCGACCCAATCCAGATGCCGCGGGTGACAATAGTCGAGAATGACGCCGTCGCCGCCGGGAAGACCGGCTCCAAGCCCGGTGGTGCCGACGAAGATCAGCACAGGAATGCCGGCTTCCATGCAGAGATCGTAGTAAGGCTGGTAAGCCGCATCGCTGGCCGGCGGCGACAGCGATGCGGAGATCGCGTAGCCGAGAAAGCCGATCCTCTTGTCGATGCAGCGGCGCAGCTCACGGATGCCGTCCGGACCCGCACGCTGCGGATCGATATGGACCCAGTGACCCAGGATGACGTCGCGATGGGCGGCTTCGGTTTCGAAGGCATAATCGTGCAACGCGCGCATTTCCTCGAGCGGCCGGTATTTGGCGTACCCCAGGTCGAGGATGGCCCGCACACCGCTGTCGCGGAAGTAGGCCGCCATCTCCGTCTCGGTGTGATAGCGGGTCTCCGAGTTCCAGGTCGCCCGTTGTTGGGCAAGCTCCTTCTCCGCTTGCAGCGGATAGCCGCGCCGCGTTCCCCAATGTGAATGCAGGTCGATGATCTTCATTGGCGCTTGATCCACAGGCGTCACCTCCCTCAGGCCAGTCTAGCAGCCGCCTTCGTGGCAGGCCATCGCACCCCACATCCGCACAGCCGAATGGCAATCTTGCCCGCAATGGCTATCATAGGCCGTCGATCCCTCAGGCAGCGCCCGCAGGAGCACCTATGAAGATCAAGCGCATCGAGCACATCGCCATTGCCCTCAAGAACATGGATGCCGTCAAGGACGTGCTTGCCAACAAGCTCGGCATCGCCATGGAGTACGAGGAGCACTTGCCCGCGCACGCCACGACGCTTGCCATGTTCCCGGTCGGCGAAACCTACCTCGAGCTGCTGCAATCCGATAAAGCGGACTCAGGCACGAACAAGTGGATTGCCGCGCGCGGCGAAGGGCTGTTCCACATCTGTCTCGAGGTCGATGACATCGACGGCTCCATGCAGGAGCTGCGACAGAAGGGCATACGCTTTGAGACGGAGCAGCCGCTCATCGGCCACGGCAACTGCCGCATCGTGTTCATGGATCCTGCAACAACGGGTGGACTTGTCATTGAGCTTGCCGAACAACCCAAGGGTGGGCACGCATAGCCCAACGGAGGTACGTGTGTCCGAGCCAAAACCTAAGCCGCAGGCCAAGCTTTTGCTGGCGTCCGATATCGTCGTCGACCGCACCGATCCGGGTATTGTCACCGTCACGCTCAATCGGCCAGAGCGACGCAACGCACTCACGCTTGCCATGTGGACGGAGCTGGGCCGCATATTTTCCGGCCTCAGTGCCGATGCAGCCGTGCGGGCTGTCATCCTGACAGGTGCAGGCGGTGCGTTTTCTGCCGGCGCTGACATCTCTTAATTCCCCGCCGTGCGCGCAACCGTCGAGGATGGGCACGCCTATGAGGCCGCCGGCAATCATTGCCAGACCGCCATTGCGACCTGCACCAAGCCCACGATTGCTGCCATTTCCGGTCCGTGTTTTGGCGGGGGCGTCGGCGTCGCTTTGTCCTGCGACTTTCGGGTTGCGGACCAATCGGCCTACTTCGCCATACCGGCGGCGCGTCTCAGCAACGTCTACGGCATCGTCGAAACACGCGCCTTGTTCGATGCCGTCGGCCTTGCGGCGGCCAAGGAGGTGCTGTTCACCGGCCGGCGCTACAATTCCCGCGAAGCTCTGCAGTCGGGCCTGGCAACGCATGCAGCTGACGGCACCGCGTTGCAGGCTGCAACGAACCTCGCAAACAGCATGAGCAGCTCCGCACCGCTCACCATCAAGGGCGCCAAGGTTGTGCTCGACGCCATCGCGAAAAACGAAACCGCGCAGCGCAAGGACGCCATCGAACAGGTCATGGATGAAGCGATGGCAAGCGCGGACTACCGGGAAGGTGTGGCTGCTTTCGCGGCCAAGCGTGATCCGAAGTTTGTCGGCAAGTGACTGAAGGACCATCAATGCTTTGGATTGGCATCGCCGCAGGAGACGGACCGGCGGCCCTTTGCCGAGCCCAGCTTATTCACCGGCATCAAGGCGATCCAGGAGCGCAACTGCCCCACCCGCACACTGCAACGAGGAGCGCGGCAAGATGATCGAAGCAACGCCGATTGCTGTGCGCGCATGCGTTTTCGACGCTTATGGCACTTTGTTCGACTTCGCCAGTGCGGCCGCAGGCTGCCGCATGGTGCCCGCCGACAAGGCAGCGGCCCTGACCGCACTCTGGCGCGACAAGCAGCTGCAATACACCTGGCTCAGGGGCCTGCAAGACCGGCATGCCGATTTCTGGCAAGTGACGGGCGACGCTCTCGACTTTGCGCTGGACACGCTTGCCCTTGCCGGTCCAGGCCTGCGCGACGAGCTCATGTCGCTTTACCGCACACTCAAATGCTTCCCTGAGGTGCCGCACGTCCTCACTCGCCTTAAGGAGGATGGCTATGTGACGGCTATATTGTCCAATGGTTCGCGCGAAATGCTGGCCGATGCTGTTGCAGGATCGGATCTTGCGTCTGTGCTCGACCATGTCCTGTCGGTCGAGGAGGTCGGCGTGTTCAAGCCTCATCCGAGCGTTTATCGCCTTGCGGTCGAGCGGCTCGGTGTTGCAGCGGATGCGATCGCATTCCAATCGTCCAATGCCTGGGACGCCCACGCCGCTTCGGCATTCGGAATGCGTGTCGTGTGGTGCAATCGCTATGGCCAGCGGCGCGAGCGGCTGCCTGGTGCGCCCGATCGCGAGATCCGCTCGCTCGCCGAGCTGCCGGCCTTGCTCACCTTCGTCAGGAGCTAGCCCAGCCCTTCAATGAGCTCGTAGACCGAACGGGCGTGCTCTCCGCCCATCTTGGCATGGGTCAGCAAGGGAATACCGTGAGCACCGAGGGCTTTCGCGGCTTGCGGATGGGCCGCCACAGCCGCCTTGACGACATCCAGCATGCCGAGCATGGCCGCGGCAAAAATATCGAGCCGTGCGCCGCGATCGAGCAGAAGAAGAGCAATTTCGCGACGCCCCGTGTGCGCGGCCGCGCCAAGGCCGGATTCGAAATCGCCACCGCCCCAGTCCCAGGTCGCATTGACAAGCTTGGGTTCGACCGCCAGCAGCTCTCGCACCCGGTCAATATCGCTGTGCGCCTTGCGAACGAACTCGCTCACAAGCTCTGGCGCCAGCGCGGGGGGTCTCTCCATCGCCGTTGCTCTCCCATTGTCTCAGAAGTACAGGTCCTTGATCGCTCACTCATGCTTGCCTTGACAAGCTGAAATTTGAGGGATCTCAGGGGCGGAGCAAGCGACTGCTTCAAGCCAGGGCCGGTTCTCTTGAAATAGCGGCTCTTCAAAGCTTGGAGGGCTTTGCACTGCTTTCCTTATCCAGAAGCGCCAGATTGTTGCGAACGAACGGGTTGCCGGGGTCGGCGGCCTGTGCGGCAGCAAGCGTCTGTCGAGCCAGCGCATAGTCGCCGCGGAGGATGTAGTGGTAGCCGCGGTTATTCAGCACCGTCGACGTCTGCCCGACTATCTTGAACAGGACATTGTAGGCGCGATCTGCCTGGTCGAAGCGGCGCAGGCGATCATACGACGCCGCAAGGCCGAGCCAGGCTTCGGCGTTGCTGCGATCCTCCTCGATCGCGAGGCGGAACGACTGTTCGGCCAAGCCGTAGTCACCGTCGCGATAGTAGCGCTTGCCCTTGGACAGTGCCCGCTCTGACGGCAGCGCGCCAAAAATCGAGGGTTCGGCGGCCGTCAGCCGGTCCAGGTCGCCTGGACCGCTCCCGCACGCACTCAGGAGCACGGATAGCGCCAACACCAACGATGCAAGAACATGGGATCGGTTGACAACGCGATACATGATATCTCCCCACACACGATACTCGACATTAGAAGAACGCCTTGTGGATGCGTACGAACAACGGCAGCAGTGCCACAATCAGCATCACGGGAAAAACGAACAACGCCAGAGGCAGCACGAGCTTGACCGGCAACGCATGCGCGCGCTCCTCGGCCCGCAACAGCCGCCGCGCCCGCATCTCTTCGCTGAACACGCGCAATGCAGAGGAGAGATTGGTGCCGAGTTCCTCCGTCTGCTGCAGCAGCGATCCAAGGCTGCGAATCTCATCGATGCGAACGCGTTTGCCTAGGCTTTCGACCGCCTCGGCCAGTGGCCGGCCTGCCCTAAGCTCAAGACACATCAGGAACAGGTTTGCACCCAGGAAAGGATGCGTCGCGGTCAGCTCCCGGCTCACCCGCTCGATGCCAGCACGTGGCGTCAGGCCGGCTTCCGAGCAAACAACAAGCAAATCGAGGAAATTGGGAAAGCCGTTGCGGCACTGCTGCACCATGGTCTTCTGCCGGCGGCTGACGACGAAGCTCGGCAGCATCATACCGGAGCAGGCGGCTGCGGCCGTCCACGCCAGAACACCGATCGCGGAGGTTTCGGGGGAGAACTGCTGTAGCAGCGCAAAGCTCATGAGAGCCTGCGCACCACCCACGACCAAGCGGGCGACATAGTACCAGAAGACCGCGCGCTTACCGAAGAAGCCCGCGCGGATCAATTCGCCGCGGAGTTTCGAAACGCCAGCTTCACTCGTCGCTGACAGCCCCTTCTCCACGGAAAACAGGAGTTCCGTCGCCTGATCAGCCACTGAAGCGGCTGTTCCCGCGCCGCTTTGCGGCCGCGTGCCCGATGCCGGATTGAACGCGACCGCTCGCCTGCGGACGTCCTGGCGCGCTTGAGCGACCTGCATGATGGTGACGAGGGCAAGAAACACAAACCCGAAGACCGAGGCCACGAGCATGGGCACCATGTTCGCCTCTATGAACCCGCCCAGAGCATTCAGATGTGCCGTCGATACCTGCATCACACGTCAATCTTGACCATGCGGTACATGAGAAGATCGCCGAGCGTCATCCAGACGACCGCCGCAGCGAGAATCGGCTTGACCAGGGGCACGTTCCAAACGTCGCCATAGAAATGCGGGGCGATCAGATTGAGCATCCCGAACACGACGAAGGGGAGAAGCGTCAGCGTCAATGCCGAGAAGCGGCCTTCAGCCGACAGCGCGCGCGCCTTAAGCCGCATCTTGGACCTCTCGCGAATAACTTTGGCGATACCCGTCAGGATTTCGGCGAGATTGCCGCCAGTCTTGGTCTGAATGCCCACGGCCACGACAAGCAGCGCGAGGTCCGCCTGCCCCACGCGCGTGCTGACATTCATGAGCGCCCGTTCCAGATCCAGGCCATATGTCATTTCGTCGGAAGCGATCGAGAATTCCGCTCCGATCGGATTCGGCAGCTCCCGTACGACCAAGCGGATGGCGGACGCGACCGGATGGCCGGCACGCAGACTGCGTACGAGGACGTCGATCGCCTCTGGAAGCTGATCCTCAAATTTGCGACAGCGCCTGTCGCGAAGTATCACAAGCGCGATAATCGGCAGGCAGAGTCCGCCGGCGAGCGCGATGACGGCCGCCATTGGAACGCTTCCCGTCGCCAACGTCACGAGCGCGAACAAGATCGCGCCGCTTGTGATCGAGCCGACGGGCAAGGCAGCCATGCCCCAGTGGACGCCCGACTGCAGGACAAGACGGTTCAGCCAGACCATCTGCATGGCATAGCCGCCATCGGGCCTCAGGCTGCGCCGGCGCCGCTTCTTGACGAGAGATGCCTGTCCATCCTCGTCGCTCGCGACACGCATGCGACGACCCACATCGCCACGCGTGGCCGAACGTCTCGCCAGCGAGAGGAAAATCGCCTCGAACGTGAGGAAGAACAGACAGAAGATGGAGATGAGCAGCACGTACCCCGTGGCGCCGCCGAGATCCACATCATGAAAGTAGGAGGCGATCATTGCGGCAGCCCCGGATGAAAGGCGCGCTCCGGAATTTGGGCACCGTTAGCCGTGAGGCCTTCGAGGAAGGCCGGTCTCAGTCCCGTGGCGCGAAATTCTCCCTCGATAGCGCCGTCGCGGCCGGCGCCTTTGCGCACGAACCTGAACAGCTCCTGCATCTGCACGACCGTGCCTTCGATACCGGCCACTTCACTGACGCTGACAACGCGCCGTTGCCCATCAGGAAACCGCTGCAACTGGATGATGATCCTGATCGCGGAGGCGATGTGGGCACGGATGCTGGCCTCGCTCATGACAAAGCCCGCCATTCCCACCATCTGCTCCAGGCGCGCAATCGTATCCCTTGGGCTATTGGCGTGAATTGTCGTCATCGAGCCCTCGTGGCCCGTTGTCATCGCTTGCAGCATGTCGAAGGCTTCCTCGCCACGCACCTCGCCGACGATGATGCGATCCGGCCGCATGCGCAGCGCATTCTTGACGAGCTCGCGCTGCCTGATCTCGCCGCGCCCCTCGATGCTGGGCGGCCGCGTCTCCAGGCGGCCTACGTGCGGCTGCTGCAGCTGCAGCTCGGCCGCATCCTCGATCGTGATGAGACGCTCTCGATCCGAGATGAACCGCGACAACGCGTTGAGGAATGTGGTCTTGCCGCTGCCCGTGCCACCGGAAATGAGAATCGAAAGGCGCCCCTTGACGGCCTCACCCAAAACCTGTGCCATTGTCTCGCTCAAAGCGCGCGCTCTGACCAGGGCACTCATGTCGAGTGTCCTGGAGGAGAACTTGCGGATCGAAACGAGCGGCCCATCCACGGCGATGGGTCGGATCGCAACGTTGATGCGCGATCCGTCGAGCAACCTGGCGTCGACCATCGGCTGCGATTCATCCACGCGCCGCCCGACGGCGCCCACGATCTTGTTGACGATCCGCAGGACGTGGGCCTCGTCCTTGAAGCGCACGGGCGCCGCCTCAAGCTTCCCGAAGCGTTCGATATAGATGCGCTCATGCGTATTGATGAGGATGTCGGTGACCGTGGGGTCTTTCAGGAACGGCTCGATCGGCCCAAGGCCCGTGAGCTCGTCCATGACTTCGTCAACGAATTCTCCCAACTCGCGCGCATTGAGCGGGACGCGCTCGAACAGGACATATTCGGAAACGAGCCTG
>CADEFX010000171.1:0-4050 GCA_902826715.1 uncultured Hyphomicrobiales bacterium
ATTCGATGGGTCGTTCGTATGTGGTCCGGCGCCACAACTTCATTTTCCGGACTCGTTGAGCCATGGGTCCTCGGGACGAGCCCGAGGATGACACAGAGAGTGTGGATGGGCCGTGCCACGCCCACAGATGTCTTCCTCGCGACAAGTCCGAGGATGACACCGTGAGAGTGGTTGGCCAGTGCACTTGAGGACAGCAATCACAGCGATGCCGCACCCGCAGAGAGCGGGGGTAGGCGGTGCCACGCCCACAGATGTCATCCTCGCGCTTGTCGCGAGGACCCATCGATCCGCGGATTGGATGGGCGAGTTGATGCGAGGCATCGCAAATCACGCTTGCCCAGGTTCGTGGAGCCATGCGTCCCCGGCCCCTCGGAAAACGTCCGAGGGCAGGCAAGTCCGAGGTGACGTTGAGAGAGAGAGTGGATGGTCGCGGCTGCGGGATTGCATGACGTGAGGATGCGCTTGCGATGAGCATGCTGAACCGGACAGCCGCAAGCCATGCTCCGCATGGACGAAGACCGACGGGGAGAGGGCTACACGCGACCGATGCCCCGCAGCAGGGGCACGCCCATGGCGTCGGCGACGCCATGGAAGCTGGTCGTCACCACATCCCAATCCTGGCTTGCGGCGAGATCGATGGTCTGCCCCGGCCGCTCGTCGGGCCGCAGCACGAATGCCGTGCGCAGGCCGACCCTTGCCGCCGCCGCCAGATCGCTGTTGTGAGCCGCCACCAGCATCAGCTCGTGCGGCTCGAGATTGAGCATCTCCGCGTTGCGCAGATAAGCCTCGGGCGTGGGCTTGTAGGCGCGCGCCGGTTCGGCGCCCAGCACCACGTCCCACGGCAGGCGAGCGCGCTTGGCCATGCGCGTCATGAGGCCGATGTTGCCGTTCGACAGCGTGCCGATGATGTAGCGCGTCTTGAGGCGTGTGAGGCCGCCCACGGCATCCGGCCACGGATCGAGCCGATGCCAGATCGTCACGAGATGCTTGATCTCGTGCTCGGACAAGCCTGTCATGCCGTACCTGTCGAGCAGCACGAGCAGGCTCTCGCGATGCAGCACGTCGAGGATGGTCCATCCGCGCCGCCCGCTGCGCACTTCTTCCATGCCCGGCTGATAGAGCCCGCGCCATTCGTCAGCGAACTTGGCCCAGTCGTGCTTGAAGCCGCGCCCCTCGCCAAAGGCCGTCATCTCGCGGATCACGCTGCCGCGCCAGTCGACCACCGTGCCGAACACGTCGAACAGCAGCGCCTGCACCTGTTGCTTGGCATTCGCCATGGACACCCTCACCTGCCTTGTTGTCGGGATCGGTCGCGCCGATGCGGCCTGCATCATGCCGCGACTGCAGCGCGCGTACAACGCATCGCCGGTCTGCGTTTCAGGCGCGTCTCAGAAGCAGCCCGCGCCAGCGCCGATCTGCGCGCGATGGCGGAGAAACTGATCGGCAAGCACAATCGCCACCATGGCTTCGCCCACCGGTACGCCGCGGATGCCGACGCACGGATCGTGCCGGCCCTTGGTAGCGATCTCCGTCTCGGCTCCGGAACGGTCGATGGTCTTGCGCGGCGTCAGGATCGAGGACGTCGGTTTCACCGCGAAGCGCGCCACCACGGGCTGGCCGGTGCTGATGCCGCCGAGGATGCCGCCGGCATTGTTGGACAGAAATTGCGGACCGCCGTCCGCGCCGATGCGGATCTCGTCGGCGTTGTCCTCGCCCGACAGCTCGGCCGCCGCAAACCCGGCGCCGATCTCCACGCCCTTCACCGCGTTGATGCTCATCAGCGCGCCGGCGAGGTCCTGATCGAGCTTGCCATAGATCGGCGATCCCCATCCTGCGGGTACGCCTTCGGCCACGATCTCGATCACAGCACCAGCGGACGATCCGGCCTTGCGCACCTCGTCGAGATAACCCGCCCACGTCTGCACCGTACCATGGTCGGGACAGAAGAACGGATTGCGCTCGACCTCGGCCCAGTCCCACCGGCTGCGGTCTATCTTGTGCGGCCCGATTTGAATCAGTGCGCCGCGCACCGTGACGCCCGCGATCACCTTGCGCGCCACGGCACCGGCCGCGACCCGCATGGCGGTCTCGCGTGCCGAGGAGCGGCCGCCGCCGCGATAGTCGCGGATGCCGTACTTCTCCAGATAGGTGAAGTCTGCGTGGCCAGGGCGGAATTTGTCCTTGATGTCGGCATAGTCCTTGCCACGCTGATCGACGTTGTCGATCAGCAGCGCGATGGGTGTGCCGGTCGTGACCTGCTGGCCGATGTCGTCCTCAAACACGCCGGACAGGATTTTCACACTGTCGGGCTCGCGCCGCTGCGTGGTGAAGCGCGATTGTCCAGGCCGGCGCTTGTCGAGGAAGGCCTGAATCTCCTCAGCCTGCAGCACAATCCCCGGAGGGCAGCCGTCGACGACGCAGCCGATCGCCGGCCCGTGACTCTCGCCCCAGGTTGTAACGCGGAAGAGGTGACCAAACGTGTTATGTGACATTTTTGCTGCGATTGCGAACGAGAGCCGGCTGCCGTCGCCCGCCGCGCATCTTCTATACCCGCCTGCTTTTGGGGGCAATGCAGCATTGCCCTTGATCCGCGGTTAACGTATGTGGCGCTTTAGCCACAACCGTTGCACAAGTCACGTAGCGCCTTCCCGCTGCGACAATCCATCCGCTATGGTCAGACTTGGTCTCACGTGGTCGTGATGTCTCAGGGGACAAGACCGCTGCAGGGGCCTTTGTAAGACAACGGGAGGAGACGTTAATGCGCATTGTGAAGGTTCTGATCGTAGCGCTGGTGGCGCTGTTCGCCGTATCGACGGTGCAGGCTGCTACGTTCGTGAAGCCGGCTGGCACGCCCGGTATCGAATCCATGGTCGAGCTGACCAAGGGCAAGAAGGCGAAAAAAGCCAAGAAAGCAACGAAGAAAGCCGGCAAGAAGAAGGGCGCGGGTCAGTGCGGCGCCTACATGTATTACAAAGGCGGCAAGTGCATGGATGCGCGGGCCAAGAAGTAAGCCTGTTGCGGTTTGGTTCTTGAGGGGTCGCGCCTTGCGCGGCCCCTCCTTATTTCTTGAGCGCTTTCAGCCCATCGCGTGCCTGCTCGTGATCGGCCTCGAGTCCCAGCGCCTTGCGATAGTCGGCCTCGGCCAGAACCGCGTCGCCCGCCGCCGCGTAAAGCTCCCCGCGGGTGGCGAAGCTATCCGCATCGTCCGGTGCAAGCTCGATCGCGCGCGTCATGTCCTTGATCGCCAGCGCAACCTCGTCCATCTCCTGATAAACGTATGCGCGCTGCACGTAGAGTGCCGGATACTCGGGATTGAGCGCGATTGCCTCGGTGTAGTCACCCAGAGCAGCTGCGGCATCGTCCCCGTCCTGGCGAGCCATGCCGCGATTGAGCAAAGCTTCGGCTTTCAGGGCGCTGTCGACGCCGGACACATCGATGAGCGCGGTGCAGATTTTCACGCGCTGCTCTGCGGGCTTAGCCTCGTCCTGGCAGTCAGCCAGCTCCTGTGCCACGGCATCATTGGCGCGCACCGGCGGCGACTGCATAGCGACAAGGGCGATTGCCAGAGCCATGCGCACCGGGAGACTGGATGTGGGCCGGGAGATGCGGGTGGTTTTGGGCTGGGCCGTCGTCGTTATCGTCACAGCCGTGCTCGTGGGTTTGGGAACCAGCCACGGCTGACGCTTATCGGATCGTGTGGGGAGCGTCGATTCGAGTCCTGCGTCGAGCCGGCATTTGTCCGGCCTAGATGCTGTTTCACCACATGCCACGGCAGTCTTGCCGCCACCCGTGACAGACGGCTCCGCATCGTCCTAGGTGAACGGAACCGCGTAGCGCGTGATTCTGGCTACCTACAACCGGAAGGAGGGCGACTCTCGGGTGGCCGGCAGTCGGTTCGGTGATGCAACAGACGTGTAACAGGACGGCACCTACCCGCATCTGAGCAATGCAGGTCGGGGCCCGATTGTCATTGCGAAGGAGCTGGAGCAGCCGCTGTTCCAGCTCCTTTTGTTTGCCCGCCCCTATTGTGCCTTCCTTCTCGTGTAGCAG
>CADEFX010000171.1:4060-10528 GCA_902826715.1 uncultured Hyphomicrobiales bacterium
CCACAGGTTGGGGAAATCCGAACGATGCGACGCCTGATATCGGACATCCTGAATGGCGCCTGCTTTGCTGCGCTCGTTGTCGCGACGGCCGCACACGGGCCGAGAATTGTAAGCCCGACAACGGATGCAGCCGTATCGTCTCAGGCCAGCGCCGGCCAGACCCTGCCGCATGCGCAGACGTCTACGCGGTCCGCAGCCAAGGATCGGTCCGCCGAGCGGGAAACCATTCTCGCGCGCACCGAGGAAACCCGAGCGCCTGTTGCCGACACACAGGCGGCGAGCGGCGCCGAGCAGAAAAGCGACGCGGCACCGCTGTCGCGCCTGCCGTCATTCAGCCGGCCCGAGGCCAAGACGTCCGGTGGCCTTGGAGCCGCTGCCGACGGCGGCATCGATGCCATTGTACCGCCGATCGTGCGTCAGCGACCCGTCACGCCGCCGCTGACGATCACCGAAGAGCCCAAGCGGAAGGAAAAGATCAAGGTGAAGGCTGCCACCGGCGCCAAGTCCAAGGGCAATCCGAAACAGGCACTCGGTGCGACGAGCGCGGAGCCCGTCAGGCGCTAACGCTCATCTACACCCACTCCTGGCGGCCTCGTCTCAATACCAGCACTTTGTCCTGCGGCACCTCGAGCAAAGGGATTGCCGCCCCGTCCAGTGTCAGGACGTGACCGCGAACCACCCGGCTCACGCCGCCATGCGACACCGCAACTGTGTCACGCTCCAGCGCCGACAGCCATGTCTCCACGCGCGCGGCGAGATCGCAATAGCTCTCGCCATCGATCGGGCACCAGTTGAAAGGATCGGCGGCGCGCGCCTTGAAGGCGATAGGATCCTCGTCGGCGAGCACATCCCAGATACGCCCTTCCCAATGGCCGAAGTTGATCTCCTTGAGCCGATCCTCACGGCGAAAGTCATCTGGCGCGAGGCCCATCTCGCGGCGGATGATCGACATGGTCTCGGAGGCACGCTGCAGGGGGCTCGCCACGAAATCGAGATCGGCGCGGCCCGCCAGCAACTCACGCAACGCTCGGCCGTTGCGCGCTGCCTGTCCGCGCCCCTTGTCGTTCAGCGGCGTATCGGTCTGGCCCTGGTAGCGGCGGATAGCGTTCCAATCCGTTTCCCCGTGCCGTACGAAATAGAGCGTCACCCCATCCTTCAACATGCGCGTCAGACCTTGAGCACCAGCTTGCCGAAATTGCCGCCGGTATAGAGCAGATTGAGCGTTTCGGGAAAGGCGTCGACGCCGCCCTCGCGAACATCCTCGCGAATTTTGAGCAGACCCGACTTGTGCCAGGAGCCGAGCTCGAACATGGCTTCGGGAATGCGATCGGCCCAGTCGAACACGATCAGCCCCTGCATCCGCAGCCGATGCGTCAGCACCGGGCGCAGGCTTGGCCCCGGGCTCGACTGCGTAGCGTTGTAGCCCGAGATGAGCCCGCAAACCGGGATGCGCCCGAACAGGTTCATCTGCGGCAGGACGGCTTCCAGCATTTCGCCGCCGACGTTCTCGAAGTATACATCGATGCCCTTGGGGCACCCCAAACTCAGCTGTTGTGCGAGCTCGCCGGCCTTGTAGTCGAGGCAGGCATCGAAGCCGAGTTCCTGTGTCACGTAGCGGCACTTCTCGGCTCCGCCGGCGATGCCGACCACGCGGCATCCCTTGATCTTCGCGATCTGTCCGACCACCGATCCAACAGCGCCGGAGGCGGCCGACACCACCACCGTCTCGCCAGCCTTGGGCTGTCCCACCTCGAGCAAGCCGAAGTAGGCCGTCCATCCAGGCATGCCGAGCCCGCCAATCCAGCGTTCGAGCGGCGCCGCACCGGTATCGACCTTGTAAACCCGCGATCCCTTCGAGAGCGCATACTGCTGCACGCCCAGCAGGCCCTGCACGGCATCACCGGCTTTGAAGTCGGGATGCTGCGAGGCGTCGACGATGCCCGCCGCGTAGGCGCGCATCACCTCGCCTACGCCGACCGGCGGCACGTACGACTTGGCGTCGCTGACCCAACCGCGCATGGCGGGATCGAGCGACACGTAGTGCACCTTCACGCGAAACTGCCCGGCTGCCGGCTCGGGCACAGGGGCGTCCTCGATTGCAAAGACATCCCGCGAGAGCATGCCAGGCTGTGGCCGCATCGCAAGCTTCACCTGCCGGTTCGTCGTCATGCGCCATTCCTTACTGAAGTCATGGGCCGTGAACGCTCTGTTCGTAGCGCGATCGCCCGGCGACTGCCAGTGTTTGCCCGCGATCCAATCGGAAACACGCGAGGGCAACCGATCAAGCGGGGTGGACCCGTCTTCCCTTCATCGCCATGGAGGGGGCCTTAGGCGATCCTCCTTACTTGGCGATGAAGGATATCGGCATGCGCAGGGTCCAGGTCACGCCCTCGAGGGCGAACACATGCTCGACATCGGCGTCGAGCGCCTGCGCGATCATCTTCTCAATGACGATATGTCCGAAGCCCTTCCTTTGCGGCTCCTTCACAGGAGGTCCGCCTTTTTCCTTCCAGCTGATGCGGACGCGATCGTCGCCGCTTTCACCGCGCTCGACGGCCCACGTCAGGCTGACGCGGCCGGCCGGGACCGACAGAGCGCCATATTTCGAAGCGTTGGTGGCCAGCTCGTGGATCGACAGCGCCAGGTTCTGCGCCGCCGTTGGCGTGACGTTGAGGTTCGGTCCGTCCAGGTCTATGCGTGCATCAACGTCGTCGGCGAAGGGAACCAGGATCGAACGCAGCAGCTCGGCCAGCGGCGCGCCGTGCCAGTTCTGATGCACGATCAAGTCCTGCGACGCCGACAGCGCCTGTAATCGCTGCGAGTAGTTCTTCTCGAATTCATCGAGATCGCTGCTCGAGCGAGCCGTCTGCCGCGCCATGGCCTGAATGACCGCCAGAAGGTTCTTCGACCGATGCGAGAGTTCGCGCATGACGAGGCGCAGATGCGCTTCCTGCTCCTTGCGCTCGGAGATGTCGCGCACGATCGACGAGAAGCCAGACAGGCGGCCCCCTGGCGCGTACATCGGCGAGACGTTGATGTTGACGTCGATGAGGTGGCCGTCCCTGTGACGGCGCACCACATCGCGGCGCAACCGCTGCCCGTCGCGCATACCCAAGTAGATGCTCTCGTACTCTTCCTGGCCTTCCTCTGGGTACAGCATCTGGATCGGTTTGCCGATGATCTCATCAGCGCGGTAGCCGAAGAGGGACTCGGCACCGGGATTCCATGTCCTGAAGAGCCCATCGACGCCCATGGACATCACCGCGTCCTGCGATGACTGGATGACGGCGGCGAGTTGCGCGTTGGTCTCGGCGGCGTTCTTGAATTCGGTGACGTCGTAGTTGGCGCCGATCAGACGCAGCGGCGCGTCCTCCTGGTCGAGCATTGCTTCTCCCGTGGCGGCAATCCAGCGGATGGCGTTGCCGGGTAGAAGAATGCGGAACTCGAGATCATAGGTGCCACCCGACAGCCTGACGCGATCGATTTCAGCATCGGATCGCGCCAGATCGTCGGGGTGAATGACCGAACGGATGTTGGCCGGTGTAAGCGGTACGTTTTCGCCTAGTCCAAACAGGCTCCTGAAGTTCTCCGAGCACACGACCTGCTGCGTCCGTAAATTCCATTCGAAGGTGGCAAGGCCAGCGAGGTTTTGTGCCATGCGCAGGCGCGTATCACTATTTTTCACTTCGCGTGTCCGCTGGCGGATCTCGACCGAGGTCGTGCGCAATGCATCGACGACCTCGTTCGCCTCTCGCAGCGACGAGGCGAGCGGCTTCAATACCCGGCCTTGTCCGAGCAGGCGACCCGCCTCTGCCGCCGCCGCGATGGGCGCCGACAGCCGCGTGCCGAAGTACAAGGCCAACAGCGTCGCCAATGCCAGCGATCCGGCGCCGATCCCCAGTAGCGACAGCCGCAAGTCGCGAGACGGTGCCTCGATTACGGAGGTTGGTGCCCAGGTCGCGAAACGCCAGCCGCTAAGCTCCGACCAATGAAACGCCTGCAGCGATGGGCGGCCCTGCAAGTCGACCGACCGCAAAATGCCCTCCTTCTGCCCCGTCGTGTTGAGCGATTGTCCAGAGATACGCTTGCCCACGAGATCTTCGTGTGCGGCCGAGCGGGCGATCAACAAGCCCTTGCGATCCGATATGGCTGCAAACCACTCGAGCGGCAGTTGTGACTGGCGCAGAATGGCCAGGAAATCGCTGGCGGGAACGGACAACACCAGCACGTAAGCAACGTCGTCCCCGCGAAAAACGGGAACGCTCACGCTGACGAGAGGCTGCTTGGAAACCGTGCCGACAAACAGATCCGACACGTTCAATTGCCGGCTTTGCGCGATCATGCGTGCGAACTGCGTGTTGTTGCGCTGCGTGAACGGCAGGGCATCGCCCCATGCCACTCTGGTGTTCACGAGCTGCCGTCCGGACGTGTCCATCAGCACGGCGTTGCGCTTTGCCGGTGCCAGCGTCAGCTTGGCCTGCTGATAGAACGCTTCGAGATTTCCACTTTGTAGCGATGGCGAATTCGCGAGAGCCTTCAGCGTCGAGATGACGCCGCTGAGTTCGCGATCGACGTCGGCAGCCAATGACCGCGCGATCGACAAAAGCTGTGTTTCGCGCGCCTGCTGTTCATATGTGGTAAGGTGTTGCGCGAGGAGAAAAGCGAAAAGCAAGATAGGCGTCAGCAGCGCTATGGCGAACAGCACGAGATGGGCCCAGATGGGCCAGGCGCGCGTGGCTATCAGCGGTTCAATGGTGGCGTAGGCCTTGGCAAGCCATTTGGGCCTTATGTGCCCTGCCATCAATTCATTAGCCACGATGGAAATGCCTGTTCAATACGTCTGTCCCGCTCATCGCGGACACGGCAGCAGACCTGAGCTGATCAGAATAACAGGTCATTTCCCCTCCCCCATCGTCAACCCTTCGAAACGCACAGAGGTGCCAATAGGTTGCATGGAAAGGGGAACTAGCCTTTCGAGACAGGTGGCTCAACTGGTTTATGCAACTGTGGGGGCTCGGCGTTCTCGCCGGTTTGTTGCCCGGCCGCTCCCAGCGCATCCGCCAGTCTGGTCCTTGCGGAGCCGGGCGCCAAGGCCTTCTGCTGGCTTGCATGCGGGGCCCAGCCCGTCAGCGTGATGATCTCAAAGGTGGCCGTGATCCGCCCGTTGGCCGCGCCGTGGCGCTGGGCATAGATCTCGACGGCGCGCAGCAGCGTGCCGCGGCGCAATGGCGTTCTCCGCCGCTCGTTCAGTGCGTTGGCGGCGCCCATGCTGCGCAGGTCACGCATCAGAGCAAATGGCGTATCGTAGGTGACCGTGAGCGTGTCGGCGTCGGCGACCGGCAATGCAAAGTCTGCACGCTGCAGCAAACCGCCGAGATCACGGACATCGGCCATTGGTGCGACGCGCGGACTGGCGCCACCCTCCAGCTCGATCTCGGCCTCGGTCAGGGCCTCGCGAAGTTCGTGCAGCGTGCGTCCGCCGAGCATCGCGGCCAGCATCAACCCGTCCGGGCGGAGCGCGCGCCGTATCTGCATCAAGGTCCCTGGCAGATCGTTGACGAACTGCAGCGTGAGGCCAGAGACGACAAGATCGAGGGAGCCTGTGCGGAACGGCAGCCACTCCTCGTCGCCCAGAACGCGTGGACCGTCGCACTGCGCCAACAGTCTCCCCGCTCGCTCGACGTCGATGAAAAGATCAATGGTGCCGAGGCCGCGCAGGCGCCGGCTCACGAGACCATGATGGGCACCGAGGTTCACCGCGACGGGAAAGCGGCGGCGCACGAACGACAGCCGCTGGGCCAGATCCTCCGCCACATGCCGCACCAAAAAGTCGTGCCGCTCGGCACCAGCGGCATGCCGGTCCCGCCGTGCCGTCAGCAGTTCGCGATCGAAAATGATGTGACCAGCGCTCAGCGTGAACCTCGCGATTGCTCAGGCCATGGACTAGCATGGCCATCTGCAAAACTGGAGTGCGGCATGCTAGGCCTCGACGGAACCGGTGAACGCCCACGTGGGCTCATGGCCTCGGCGCTGGGTCGGGCTTTCCGTTCGATCGCCGATATCATTATGCCGCCGGTCTGTCTTGCCTGCCACACGCCGCTCGCACGCCATCACGAGGTGTGCGGCACCTGCTGGCGGCAGATACGCTTCATCCGCCCACCGCTGTGTGACCGGCTCGGCCTGCCCATGCCCTTCGGCACGGGCGAGGGGATGGTCTCGGCGGCTGCGATTGCCAACCCGCCGGCCTACAACCGCGCACGCGGCGTGGCTGCCTACGACGGCATCATGCGCGACCTGATCCACGGCTTCAAATACGCCGATCGTCACGATGCCCGTTGCCTGTTCGGGACGTGGCTCGTGAGTGCCGCCGCGCCGCTGCTTCCCGGCATCACCATGATTGTGCCGGTGCCGCTGGCGTGGACCCGTCTCGTGCGCCGGCAGTTCAACCAGGCCGCCATCCTCGCCCAG
>CADEFX010000172.1:0-2320 GCA_902826715.1 uncultured Hyphomicrobiales bacterium
CTGCTCGATGTGTCCGGGCTAACGGGATTGTGGCGCGCGCTGTCGTTCATCAGCCTTGGCGTGGTGCTGATCGGAATTGGGCTGGCGTATCAGAAGCTAGTGTTTGCGAAGCCCACGGGGCCAGCGCCCGAGTGAGCCGCACATCCCCTCTCCCCGTTCTTCACGGGGAGAGGGTTAGGGTGAGGGGCAGGATCTTGCTCCGTGCTCTGTGGCGGCCTCTCATCCCAACCTTCTCCCCGCAAGGGCGGGGAGAAGGGGATCACGCCTCCGGCGCCTTGATCCAATTATACAGCGCAATGCCGCCATCGACGGCGAGCGTGGTGCCGGTGACGTAGCGCGAGAAGCGGTCCGAGAGCAGGGCGACGGCGGGGCCGGCCATGTCCTCCGCATTGCCGGGGCGGCCAAGCGGGATCTTGCCGGAGAAGTCGTGCTGGGCGGCGTTGAAACCGCCGCCGGGGACCGCGCCCGGTGCCAGCGCGTTGATGCGGATGCCGGACGGGCCGAGCGTGCGGGCGAGCTCGCGCACCACCATGGTTTGCGCTGCCTTCGACGCGGAATAATGGGGGATGTTGCGCGGAGCGTAGGCGTGCAACGAGGTGATGAAGAGCATGCGCCCCTTCACGCCATCGCGCTGCATGGCAAGGCCGATCTCACGCGCCAGGAAAAAGCCCGAGCGCACATTGACGTTGAGCATCCCGTCCCAGATTTCTTCCGAGACTGTCAGAGGGCCATCGCTTTCCTTGCGCGGCGGCGAGGCGGAATGCACGAGCATGTCGATGCGGCGGTTGCCGGCCTTGGACAGCAGGTCGCGCCATCCGTCCTTGGTCGAGAGATCTGTCGCGATGGCCTCGGCGGTGCCGCCAGCGCCGGTGATGGCATCGTGCGTCGCTTTGTTGCGGGCAGGATCGACATCGGCCAGCAGCATGGACGCGCCCTCGCGGGCCAAGGCCTCTGCGATGGCGCGACCGATATTGGACGCCGAGCCGGTGACAAGCGCCGTCTCGCCGCGGAAAAGGCCAATGGGGGTCACGCGTCACCTCGCAAGAGTGGGCCAAACTGCGACCCCACTCTACAGCAGGCGGACGCGTGCCAGAACCACCGGCGCGCCGACGAGTGCGCGCGATGGGCTGTTGCGGATAGCAATAGGAATTACTTCTTGCGGAATTGATCGAGCCTGACGACCTTGCCACCGTCGGCCGCGGCGTCGGCGACGTCGGCTTTGGCGTCGGCCTCGGCAGGCTTGCCTCGGTCGGAGACGGCATGCGGCTTTGCTACGACCGCTCGCGGCGACGGAGCAGAGACCGCGGGGCGCGCCTCGGCCGTATTGTCGTGGCCAACTTCGACCGGCTTGTCGGATTTTGGGCGCCGTGGCGCACGCTCCCGGCGTTGCTTGTCGGCATTGGGTCGCACTGGCATCGGGCCATCGTTGCGCGCGATCGTCGGCATGTCCGGCATGCCACCGCCATCAACTTCTCCGCCCAAGCGACGCGCGGCCTCGGAGCCCAGTTCCGACTGCTCGAACTGCAGGCCATAGGGAACGCTCGGATCGAAGAAGACCTTCACGGCGCGAAAGGGAACGACGAGGCGCTCGGGAATGCTGTCGAAGGTGAGCTTCACCTCGAACCGCTCCTCCGAGACGATCAAGTCCCAGAAGCGGTGCTGCAGGACGATCGTCATCTCGGCGGGATATTTTTCCTTGAGGCGCTTTGAAATGGTGACGCCGGGCGCCTGGGTGTTGAAGGCCACGTAAAAGTGGTGCTCTCCGGGCAGGCCGGTCTTGGCGACCCGCGTCAGGACGCTTCGGACGACGCTTCGCATGGCGTCCTGCGCAAGAGCTTCGTAGTCGATATCTTGCGCTGCCGTCATGGTCGCGTGATCGTGGCCCCTGTTTCACCCCCACTCTAGCCCCAGAACGTGGGAAAGGTGAAGTGGAGGGCTTCTGTTGCCCGGTGCCCTCCGAACCGCGCCTGACGTTGCTAGACGCCAGGGCTTCAAGTTCAGGCTAATCCAACTGCATTACGCAGCGAGAGCAGCCTCAGCATAGTTGTCATTGGCAACTATTCTGATTGACCCGATAACGGTGGTATCATGCCGGGCAAAAGCACACCCTTTACACCCTCGTCGATCCTAGTTCGCCCCCATCAGATGCCGCCGCTTCGCTCGAGCTTGGCTGCGGCATGTGGTGGAGGCGCCGGGTACTGCCCCCGGGTCCGATAGGCTTATTACGATGGCCATTTATCGCCATAGCTGGACGAATCCAGCACCCCTAATATAGGGACAGACGGTCCTAAAGACAAGTTGGCGACCCGCGGCCGCTTGG
>CADEFX010000172.1:2330-10493 GCA_902826715.1 uncultured Hyphomicrobiales bacterium
CAGTACAAGGCCTAGCCAGACCAATCCAGCAGGTGCAATATAGGGCCTCAGGCGGTTAAAAAAAAGGGTGCGCAGCGGGCCTGCTGGCCGGCAGGTGTTGACACCCACACTTAACCCGTGCTGTATCCGCCGAACGGTAACGCTGGCATGCCAAGAACCTTCTGGCTTGCTCCATGCCATTGAGTGGTTGGCTGCACGGACCACCGCGCTATGTGCCCGCCACGCCCTGGCGCTCGCGCTGGGCGATTGCGGCGACCATCCTGATTTTTATTGCAGGTCAGGCGGTTGCGGCCGCCGTGGTGGGAACGACCGTCGGCTTGGGCGCCGAGGGCAGCGTGCCGTTCGCCCTCATGCTGTGGCTGCTGATATCGCAGACGGCGATGGTGGCCCTGGTGGTGGTTGCAGCCGGCCTGTTCGGCGGGAGAAGGCAACACGTTTTGCAACTGAGGCCGATCGAGCACGGCCCCCTTCTCGTCGGCGCCGCCATTGTTGCGATGGTACTTCTGCTGAGCGGGCTGAATGCCATCCTTTACTGGCTGCTGGGGAACGATGTGATGGCCGACCTGCGACCGCATATCGAGTTCATCCGGTCGGATACGTGGCTCGTGGCGGCGCTGGCGATCGGCATAGGTGCGCCGCTGATGGAGGAGCTGACATTTCGCGGGTTCCTGCAATCCGCGCTGGCGCAACGGCTGGGTTTCTGGCCGGCGGCATTGATGACGACTGCCGCCTGGACCCTGCTGCACTGGGGCTATTCGTCGGCCGGCATGGCCGAGGTGTTCCTGATCGGGCTGTATTTTTCCTGGCTGCTGTGGCGGACGGGCAGCCTGATGCCGGCCCTCGTGTGCCATGCGATTTACAACACGAGCCTGGTATTGATGTTGAGATTTGCGCCGCTGCCGGTGTGATGGCGGGGGAATCGAGCTAACATGGCCGCATGCAGACCTATCTAGACCTTATGCGACGCGTGCGATCAGACGGCGTCCGGAAAACGGATCGAACCGGAACCGGCACGATCTCGGTCTTTGGCCACCAGATGCGCTTTGATCTGGCGGATGGATTTCCGCTCGTCACGACGAAGAAGCTCCACGTCAAATCGATCGTTCACGAGCTGATCTGGTTTCTGGCGGGCGATACCAATACGACCTATCTGAAAAAGAGCGGCGTCTCGATCTGGGATGACTGGGCCGATGAGACCGGCGACTTGGGCCCGGTGTACGGCAAGCAGTGGCGCTCCTGGGCCACGCCGGACGGCCGCGCGATCGATCAGATCCAGGAGGTGGTCGAGACGCTGAAAAGCAATCCCGACAGCCGGCGAATGATCGTTTCTGCTTGGAATCCGGCTGATATTCCCGACATGGCGCTGGCGCCGTGTCATTGCCTGTTTCAATTCTATGTCGCGGACGGACGATTGTCGTGCCAGCTCTACCAGCGCTCGGCGGACGTGTTTCTGGGTGTGCCGTTCAACATCGCCAGCTATGCGCTCCTGACGATGATGATGGCCCAGGTTACTGGGCTGCGGGCGGGGGACTTCGTTCACACCTTCGGCGACGCGCACCTGTATCTCAATCATCTCGATCAGGCCGACCTGCAGCTGACGCGGACGCCACGGCCGCTGCCGTGCATGCAGATCAATCCTGACGTGCGCTCGATTTTCGATTTCAAATACGAGGATTTCACGCTCACGGGCTACGATCCGCATCCGCGCATCAAGGCTGAGGTGGCGGTGTGAGTGGGGCGGCACGCGTCGCCTTCGTCGTGGCCGTGGCCGAGAATGGAGTCATCGGCCGCAAGGGCGCGCTGCCGTGGCGGATGCCGAGCGATCTGAAGATGTTTCGCAAGCTGACGCTCGGCAAGCCAGTCATCATGGGCCGCAAGACGTTTCAATCGATCGGCAAGCCGCTTTCCGGCCGCGACAATCTCGTGATTACGCGCGATCGGGCGTTCAAGGCGGATGGCGTGGAGGTATTCGCAAGTATGGACGAGGCCGTTGCACATGCGCAGACGCTGGCCGCTGCGCGAGGCGTCGATGAGATCGCGGTCATCGGCGGCGCGGACATCTTCAAGGCAATGCTGCCGCGTGCCGGCAGGATCTACCTGACACGTATCCACGGAGCTCCGGAGGGCGACACGTTTTTCACTCCGGATATGGTGAATTGGCATGAAGTGTCGCGCCTACAATTGGAGCGGACGCCGGGCGACGACTTTGACGCGACGCTGATGGTACTGGAGCGCAACTCATGTGATGATGGAGACATTCGCCGCATTTCTTAAGGTTGAATCGCGGTCAGTAGAAATACGGCCCCGTGTTGACAGGAATTTCCGCCTTGCGGGCATAGTACAGAGCAAAATATCGGCCCGCGACTTGATCGCCAGGGTTGAACCTTGGCCTGGCATTACCAAAATTCTGCTCATTGTTTGCGCAGATCCGGGCGCTTGTCCTATAAGCTGTCCGGCGAGATCTCCGTGAAAGGGATGGATTGGGGACCCCGGCCGGCGCACCGGTCGGAGGTTAGAATGCATCCCGATCCGTCGAAACAGTAGAAGGGCAGGTATTTGATGCCGTGGAGCAATCAAGGCGGCGGTTGGAAGGGCGGTGGCGGCGGTGGTGGCGGCGGCGGACCATGGGGGTCCGGGCCCACCGGCGGTGGCAATCAGCCCGATCTGGAAGAGCTGCTGAAGCGCAGTCAGGATCGCCTGAAGCAGGTGATGCCGGGGTCGGGTATCCCCGGCCCCCTGATGTTCCTGGCCGCGGCCGTTGGCATTGCCGTGTTTTGCTTCTTTGCCTTCACGTTCCGCGTCAATCCCGACGAGCTGGGCGTGGTCATGCGATTTGGCCAGTTCACCCGGCAGGAGCCGCCAGGGCTGCATTTCCGGCTGCCCTACCCGATCGAAGAGGTGCGTCTGCCCAAAGTGACGCGCCAAAACATCATTGAAGTCGGCATGCGCACGGGAGCGGCGAGCCGCGGCATGGTGAGCGGCGTTCGCGATATTCCCGAGGAAAGCCTGATGCTCACCGGCGACGAGAACATCGTCGACGTGGACTTCGTGGTCTTCTGGCGCATCAGAGACGCAGCCGAGTACCTCTTCAACATCCAGAACCCGGAAACGACCGTCAAGGAGGTGGCCGAGAGCGCCATGCGCGAGATCGTCGGCCAGTCCAACATCCAGCCCATCCTGACGGAAGCGCGGCAAAAGACGGAAGCCGCCGTGCAGAAGCTGATGCAGGATACGCTCGACATGTACAAGGCGGGCATCCGCATAGATCAGGTGCAGTTGCAGAAGGTCGATCCGCCCGCATCCGTCATCGATGCGTTTCGTGACGTGCAGGCGGCGCGTGCCGATCAGCAGCGCCTTCAGAACGAGGCCTTCACATATGCCAACCGGATAGTACCGGAGGCGCGCGGTGAGGCGGAACGTACGCTGCAGGGAGCCGAAGGCTACAAGCAGCAAACCGTGGCGGAGGCAAATGGACAGGCATCCCGCTTCCTGAAGATCTATGAGGAGTATGCCAAGGCGCCGGAGGTGACGCGTCGGCGCATGTTCCTCGAGACCATGGAACGGGTGTTCGCGGGAACGGATAAGATCATTCTCGACAGCAAGAATGGTCAGGGCGTGGTGCCGTACCTACCGCTCGACCAGATGCAGCAGCGCAAGCCGCAAGGAAACAACTGACCATGCGAGCCTTCCTCGCCACTGTCGTCGTACTGCTCGGCATCGCTGCGCTCGGCGTCTATTTCTCGCTCTTCATCGTGCATCAGAACGAGCAGGTGCTCGTTCTCGAGTTCGGTAAGCCGACGCGCGTCATTCAGCAGCCGGGCCTGCACTGGAAGATCCCTGTCGTGGAAACGGTCGACTACTTCGACAAGCGTATCCTCGACATGGATTCGCAGCCGCAAGAAGTGACTGCGTCCGATCAGAAGCGCCTCGTCGTCGACGCCTTCACGCGCTATCGCATTATCGACCCGCTTAAGTTCTATCAGACTGTGCGCGACGAGCGAATGGTCCGCTCGCGACTGGGGCCGATCGTGGAATCGTCCCTTCGCCGGGTGCTTGGCGCATCTTCGTTCCAAGAGCTGGTACGCGACAAGCGCGAAGACTTGATGAAGCGGATCGCCAAGCTGGTGAACGACGAAGGCAAGGAATTCGGGCTCGAGGTGGTGGATGTCCGCATCAAGCGCGCCGACCTTCCCGAGCAGAATTCCAAGAGCGTGTACGATCGCATGCGTGCCGAGCGTCAGCGCGAGGCAGCCGAGTTCCGCGCCCAGGGGACGGCAGAAGCCAACCGCATCAAGGCAACGGCCGATCGCGAGGCGACCGTTATCAATGCAGAGGCAACGCGCAAGGGCGAAGTGATGCGCGGCGAGGGTGACGCCGAGCGAAACAAGATCTTCGCGGATGCGTTCAACCGCGATGCCGACTTCTTCTCTTTCTACCGCTCCATGCAGGCCTACGAGACCGGCATGAAGGCCGGCGATACGCGCCTGCTGCTGTCGCCCGACAGCGAGTTCTTCCGCTACTTCAACTCGCCTGGCGGCAAGACCTCGGTTCCGACCGGAGCCGCTCAAACCAAACAATGAGCGACTTTCTCGTTGCCATTGGCCTCGTGCTCGTCCTGGAAGGATTGCTTTGGGCAATCTTTCCATGGATGGCCACGAAGCTTCTTGAGACCGCAGCCACGACGCCCGAGAACTCCTTGCGGGCGGCGGGGGCGGGGGCCGTGGCGGCAGGGGTGCTCATCGTGTGGCTCGTGCGGGGCTAAGTGCCCATCGCGGCTTCCGTGTGAGGCGCCGGCACTTTAGGCTGCCGGAACCTGTCAGCCCGATGCCGGTGATATGATTTCGTCGTTCCTGATCCAGACGCTCAACGGCTTGGCCAGTGCCTCGCTGCTGTTTCTCGTTGCGTTGGGGCTGACGCTGATTTTTGGCGTGACGCGCATCGTCAATTTTGCGCACGGCTCGCTGACCATGCTTGGAGCGTATCTGGGCGTCACACTTTACGCGAGCCTCGGAGGCGGCGTGCTCGGATTCTGGGGCGGGGCGCTGCTGGCGGCTCTTTGTGTGGCGCTTGTCGGCGTGCTCATCGAGCTTGTCGTCCTGCGCCGCATTTATGCGGCACCCGAGCTGCTGCAGCTCATTGCGACATTCGGCATCGTACTGATCGTCAAGGATGCGGTGCTGTACCTGTGGGGTCCGGAGGATCTGCTCGGGCCGCGCGCGCCAGGCCTGCGCGGCGCCGTGCTGCTGCTGGGAAAGCCGTTTCCGACCTACGACCTGCTGCTGATCGTGCTCGGGCCCGTCTTCCTCGTGCTCGTTTGGCTGCTGCTGACTCGGACTGAGTTCGGCACCAAGGTGCGTGCGGCCACCGAAGACCGCGATATGGCGGCTGCGCTCGGCGTCAACCAGGCGCTGCTGTTCACCAGCGTGTTCGCGCTGGGCTCTTTCCTGGCTGGCCTCGGCGGAGCGCTGGCGCTGCCGCGCGAGCCGGCAAATCTCAGCATGGACTTGTCGATCATTGCCGATGTCTTCGTCGTGACGGTGGTGGGCGGGCTGGGCAGCATTCCGGGCGCCTACGTCGCGGCGGTCATCATCTGCGTCGTCAAAGCCTGGTGCATCGGTTTGGGCGATGTCGCATTTTTTGGGACGACCTTCTCGTTCTCCAAGCTGACCCTGGTGGCTGAATTTCTGGTGATGGCGGTGGTCCTGATCGTGCGGCCGTGGGGGCTGTTCGGCAGCGAGCCGGCATCGACGCAAGCGTCGACTGCACCCGCGCTGGCCGTGGCGCCGCCGGCCCGTTCGCTTCTCATCGCTGTCATGGCGGTCGCGGCCGTGCTGGTGCTGTTTCCGCTGATGGGCGACCGCTACTCCCTCGTGCTTATGACCGACGTAGTGATTTTTGCCCTGTTTGCGGCGAGCCTGGGACTGCTTATGGGCGCCGGCGGCATGGCATCGTTCGGGCACGCCGCCTACTTCGGTGCCGGTGCCTACGCAGCGGCCATCGCCGCCAAGGCCGGCCTGCCTTTTGTCGCGGCGTTGGCGTGCGGTCTCGTCTTTGCGGGATTGCTAGCGCTGCTGTTCGGCTGGTTCGCCGTCCGCCTGTCGGGTGTGTCGCTTGCCATGTTGACGCTGGCGTTCGCGCAGATCGCGTGGGCCGTCGCGTTTCAATGGGACGATATTACCGGCGGCAGCAACGGCATCGTCGGCGTTTGGCCACCCGCGGCGCTGGAAGCCAAGGCTGCATATTATCTGGTGGCGTTGCTCGTGGCCGGCGCCGGCATCGCCTTCGCCTGGCGGATCGTGCATGCGCCCTTCGGTTACCTGCTGAGGGCGGCGCGCGACTCACGTGTCCGCGCCGAGGCCGTCGGCATCCATACGCGCCGTGTGCAATGGGTCGCCTTTGCCATGTCGGGTGCGCTGGCAGGCCTGGCGGGGACATTGTTCGTGTTCTCGAAGGGATCGTTGTCGCCCGATACGCTCGGGATTCCCCGCTCCGTCGATGCCCTGGTCATGGTCCTGCTCGGCGGTGTGGAAACGCTCACGGGACCGGTCGTTGGTGCAGTCCTCTTCACGTTGCTGCAGGATTGGATCTCGCGCGCGACGACCTATTGGCACGCCGTTCTGGGTGTGTCCGTCGTTGCGCTGACGATCCTCTTTCCGCAAGGCGTGGTTGGCACCATCCGGCAACGTTTCGCGCACCGGCAGGTGCGGGGATGACCTTTGCAGTCGACGGGTTGGAGAAGGCCTTCAAGGGCTTCAAGGCTGTCGATGGCGTCAGCTTCTCGGTTGCCGCCGGCGAGTTGGTGGCACTGATAGGGCCCAATGGTGCGGGCAAGACGACGACGTTCAACATGGCCAACGGGCAGCTCGTCGCGGATCGGGGGCGCGTGCTGCTCGACGGTCGCGATGTGACCGGCTTGCCGCCGCGCGAGCTTTGGCGGCTCGGCGTCGGGCGCACGTTTCAGATCACACAGACATTCACGTCGATGACGGTCGCCGAGAACATCAGGGTGGCACTCTTGTCTCGCGACAGGGCGTTCGGGGTGCTGGCGACCACGGCCGGGCGCTACGACGACGAAATCAGCGGCCTGCTTTCGGAAGTGGGCATGGTCGCCGCCGGTGCGCAGCAATGCGGCGCGCTGTCCTATGGCGACCTCAAGCGCGTGGAGCTGGCGATGGCGCTCGCCAATGCGCCGCGGCTGCTCCTGATGGATGAGCCGACCGCCGGCATGGCGCCGCGCGAGCGTGCGCAACTCATGGAGCTGGTGACGCGGACGGCGCAGGAGCGCAACACGGCGGTGCTGTTCACGGAACACGACATGACTGTCGTGTTCGGCCATGCCCGCCGAATACTCGTCATGAGCCGCGGGAAAATCGTGGCGGAGGGTGCGCCCGAGGAGATTCGGACCAATCGTCTTGTGCGTGAGGTCTATCTCGGCCAGACCGCGCCCGCGGTACGGTGAGGCGAGGCATGGCGCTGCTCGACATCGACGGCCTCGATGCCTGGTACGGGCAGGCGCAGATCCTGCGCGGTATCTCGCTCGCCGTGGACGGCGGTGAAGTGGCCGTGCTGCTCGGGCGTAACGGGGCAGGTAAATCCACCACGCTGAAGGCGATCATGGGCCTGGAGGTGGAGCGCCGCGGCCGCATCACGTTCGGCGGCGTCGTCATCGACCGGCTGCCCGTGCATGAGATCGCGCGTCTGGGACTGGGCTACGTGCCCGAGGAGCGGCGCATCTTCACCAGCCTCACGGTGGAGGAAAACCTTGCCGTCGGGCGGTTGCCGCCCCGCGGCGGGCGCGCCTGGAGGCATGACGAGCTCTTCCGTCTGTTTCCCAATCTCGCCGGCATGCGCGACAGGCCGGGCGGGCACATGTCGGGCGGCGAGCAACAGATGCTGACGATCGCGCGCGCGTTGATGGGCAACCCGCGTTTTCTGCTGCTGGACGAGCCGTCGGAAGGGCTGGCGCCTGTGATCGTCGAGACCATCGCGGGCACCGTGGCTGAGTTGAAGCGGCGCGGCGTCGGCATGCTGGTGTCGGAGCAGAACACGGCCTTTGCGCGCACGATCGCCGACCGGGTGTATGTGATCGAGCGCGGCGAGATCGCGTTCTCAGGCACCTTTGCGGCGCTCGAGGCGGACGCGGCGCTGGCCGAGCGGCATTTG
>CADEFX010000173.1 GCA_902826715.1 uncultured Hyphomicrobiales bacterium
TAGCCGCGGCCATCGGCGCCGAGGCCGGCGACGACGATGCCGCAGGCGTCGGAGTTGGCGTTCGAGGTGACGGGCGGATCGACGGCGACGACGATGCGCGTCAAGTCCGGCGGCGCGGTGATGCGCTGTGCATCGATCCGGTCACGATGCCACAGGCCGCCGTCGAGCTGATCCATGATCTCGCCTTCGAGCTCCTGGCGGCCGAGCGCGGTATGGCCGTAGCGGCGCAGGACTTGTGCGAGAAATCCCGGCGCCAGATTGGCAGCGTTGTCGAGCGTGCGCGAGCGGGTGGTCACAGTGGTCCAGTCGGCGATGAGTTGCTTCAGAACCGGAAGGCCGCGTGGCGTGGTGGTAACAACGGCCTGCGGCGTCGTGCCGAGGCGCAAGCCAAACTGCAGCATGTCCCAGGCATACGCCGGGCGGCGCCACTTGGCGAACTCGTCACACCAGGCGGCATCGAACTGCGGCCCGCGCAGGCTGTCGGGATCATCGGCAGCGAACATCTGGGCGATAGCTCCGTTGGACCATGTGATCTCGTTGCGGGAGACGTCGTAGTGCGGGCGCTCGTGCGGCGCATGTACCGCGAGCAGACCCGAGACGCCCTCAACCATCACGCTGCGCACCTGCCCGATGGTCAGGCCGATGAGCGCGAGGCGGCGCGCCGGCGGACCGGCCACATCCTCACAACCAAGCGCCTTGGCACGAATCCATTCGGCGCCGGAGCGCGTCTTGCCCGATCCGCGGCCGCCGAGAAGGAGCCATGTGTGCCAGGGATCACCTGTCGCGGTCGAGAGCGGCGCCAGTTGATCATCGCGCGCCCATGCCGGCCAATCGAAATGAACGCGGATGACCTCGTTCGGTGGTATCTCGGCGAGGATACGATGGCGCGCGTCAGCCGGCAGGCTGGATAAGGCGTTCAAGGCGTTCCGCAAGCGCTCGGCGGTAGCCGTCCGCTTCCTCGGCAAGCCGGGCGGCGGAAGCGGTGTCTCTGCTCCCTGCGGGTCGGTCGAGGTCAGCTTCGAACTCCGATATCTTGCCGAGCTGGTTGATGAGCCCGCCGATGGCACGCGTGTCACGCTCGTGGTCGGCGGCGCTGGATGTTTCCTCGCCTTGTGCGATCTCAGTCGCCATGCGCAGCTCCATTTGTTTCAGCTTGGTGTCGATGGCCTTGTAGAAGCGGCGCACCAGCGTGCGGCGCGCGGTGAGGGTGGATGGTCCGGTTCTGGAGACCGGCGCGCCTTCGACGGAGCGCCACATGTTCCGGGATGCACGCGCTTGAATCGTCCTCAGCGGCACCTTCGTCATGCAGGAAATTTCCTGCAGCCGCAGGTTGGTCTCGCGGCACAGACGCTCGATCCCGTTCCAGTCTCGAACGGGCTTGATGGTCATCGTGAACCTGAATGCAGGGGAGAACGCCCCGGTGAGCCGCAAGCTCAACTTTCGGATCGTAGGTAAAACCTACAGCATCAGCGTTGCGCTGTCAACACGAATACTGACGATTCGCGATTATTTTCTTATGATGGCAGCATATCTGATAATTATACAGACGTATGCCTGCCGGCGACAAGTTTATCACATCCTCAATCTACGGGGATAACTTTGCGGGAATGGCTTGGCAAACCTGGGAATTTCGCGGCTGGCGATCCACGCATCGGTCCATTCCTGTTTCGCGCGGAACAGCGACAGGGCGACGACGACGGCACACTCTCAAATCCAAGTAAGCGGCTGGCGGCAGCGCTGCGAACGTCCCGCACACGCAAGCAGCTTGCCGTCACCGCACCGACAACGCGCGTCGCGCACCCCCGCTGCGGCGCGCGTTGCTCGTTGCGGTTTGATGCGTGCCGCGTCAGGCGGTTTTGGCTTTGAGAGCCCACGCTCTCGCCTCGAGCACGATTGATCCGTCGGCCTGGCGCGGAAGGCTGTCGCTCAGCTTTTCCTTCAGGCGCTGCCGCGCGTCCGGGGCAAGGCTGACGCAGTAGCCGGGCGCGGGGCCGGCGCCGAGCGTGAAGGGATGCCAGTAGTCGTCGAAGTCGCGGAACATGGTCGGCATCTCGACGGGTACGCAATCGACCTTGGTCAGACCTGCATCTTTCGCCAACGCTGTCAGTCCGTCCGGCGTGCAGAAGGGGAAGCGCTTGTCCTCGGTCAGATCCCGCGCCGCGGGATCAAGCGCCGCCGCCGCCGTCCAGAACGCCCGCATGAGCCCCATGCCGCCGCCGGGATAATCCCACACATAGAAGCCGACCGTCCCTCCGGGCCGGGTCGCGCGTGTCATTTCGCCAAGCGCCTTTTTCTTGTCGGGCACAAAGTTCAACGTCAGGGCCGACGCGGCAACGTCGCGGCTAGCGCTTTCCACGGACAGGGCTTGCGCATCCCCGACCATGAAATCGGCCCGTGGATCGGGAAGATTCTCCCGGGCCATGGCGACGAAGCCTTCGGATGCGTCAATGGCGACAAGGCTCCTGGGATTGCTTCGCGCCAGGATGGCCGAGGAAAGGGCGCCTGTTCCGCAACCGACCTCCAGCCAGTCCAGGTTCTCCTCGGCACCGAGAAAATCGAGAAATCGGGGCGCGAGCTGGCGGCTCCAGCGCCCCATGTAGGCTTCGTAGCGATCACCAGCCTGCCAGGCGTCGTGCCGGGATGTTGCTGCCATCGGCAATCCTCTCGGTTACGTGTGACCTGTAGCCACTTTATCGTGAAGGCCTGCCTCATGCGTGGCGATTGCAAACTTTTTCGGGATCGCCGACACAACGGTGGACCTCCATCGATGCGAGCGCGGACATGACGCAAAGCAGGCACTTCGGACTGGTCGGCGGATTGGGTGTGGGCGCGGCGGTGCTTTACTACCAGGGCATCACGACGGCGTGCGCCGAGCGGAACCTGATCCCGCGGCTGACCATGGCCCACGCGCATGCGCCGACGGCGCTCGCCAACGTGCAGGCGGGCCGCATCGATGGGCTGGCAACGTTTCTCGCGGGGTTCGTCAAGGAGCTCGAGAATGCGGGCGCGGAGTTCTTCGCCATTCCCGCGATCACGCCGCACATCTGCCTTGCCGAGCTGAAGCGGCAGGTGTCGCTGCCGATCGTGGATATTCTCGAGGTGACGGCGACCCGGCTGCGCGAGCGGGGACTGTCGCGTGTGGCGCTGTTCGGCACCAAGTACACGATCGACCGTGCGTTGTTCGGAGCGCTGGAGGCTTTCGAGGTCGTGCGGCCAAAGGATGACGAGGTGGACGAGATCCATCGCATCTATCTGGGGCTCGCCACCAAGGGAGAGATCACGCCCGGGGATGAGGCCAAGGTCAGGCAGATGGGGCATACGCTGTGCCGTCGCGATAGCGTGGAAGCCATCGTGCTGGCGGGCACGGACTTGAACCTCGTGTTCAACGAAGGCAATGCGGGGTTCCCGGCGGTGGATTGCCTGGCGGCGCATATCGACGCGATCGTGGCGCAAATGATGCCGCGCTAGGGTTTGTGATGCTGCCAAGCTTGGACAACCGCCAAAGAACGATGCGCGAAACCGGTGTCGCCGACCTTGCCATTGGGTCGTTGCCGCCCAAGAGCGGAGTGGCGTAGGCTGGCTGATGTTGCGCGCGCAACCGCGCCGCACGTGACGCAAACGCGAGACCCATGGCCAATCCCTACGAGACTTTGGGCGTGGCACCCGACGCCACTCAGGATGACATTCGCAAGGCCTACCGCAAGGCTGCTAAGGAGACGCATCCCGATCTCAATCCGGGCAAGCCTGAGGCCGAAAAGCGCTTCAAGGAGATCAACGCCGCGAACGACATCATCGGCGATCCAGACAAGCGCAAGCGCTACGATGCCGGCGACATCGATGAGACAGGCGCCGAGCGCGAGCCGGAGCGGCATTTCTACCGCGAGTACGCTGAGGCCGATCCGAATATGCGCTACCGCCGGCGCGAAGAGGCGGCCCCGGGGCCAGGAAATGGCACGGGCGCCTTTGACTATGACATCTTCTCCGATCTGTTCCGTGGGCGCAGCGAAGGCGGCACCTTCCGCATGCCACCCCAGGACGTGCGCTATGCGCTCGATGTCGGATTTCTCGACGCGGTGAATGGCGGCCAGCGGCGGGTGACTATGCCGGACGGCAAGACGCTCGACATCGCCATTCCGGCAGGGATCAACGATGGGCAGGTGCTTCGTCTCAAAGGCCAGGGCTTGCCAGGTTCCGACGGCAAGCAAGGCGATGCCTATGTGCAGATCACGGTGCGGCCGCATCCGGGCTTCAGGCGCGAAGGCAACGATATCCTGACGACGCTGCCGGTCTCGCTCGGCGAGGCACTAAACGGCGCGAGCGTGCGCGTAGAGACGGTGGACGGCGCCGTCGACGTCAAGGTGCCGAAGGGCGCCAAGGAGGGCACGAAGCTGCGGCTGCGCGGCAAGGGCGTGCTCCACGGCAAGAACGGCGCGCGCGGCGACCAGCTCGTGGAGATCCACATAGTCCCTCCGGAGGGTGCCGACGAGGCACTGGCTCAATTCATGGCCGAGTGGGAGAAGACGCACCCGCAGAACCCGCGCAGAAAGGGCGCTGCCTGACATGATCCGTGAGAAGGACATCATCGCGCAGTACACCTACCTCGAACAGCATGTGCTGCTGACCTGGATCGACGAGGGCGTAATCGCGCCGCATCGCGACGATGAAGGCTACCTGTTCGATCACGTCGATGAGTCGCGTGTGGCGCTGTGCTGCGATTTGCACTACCGCATGGGACTCGAGCACGCGAGCCTGCCGGTGATCCTCTCGCTCATCGATCAGTTGCACGATGCGCGGCATCACTTGCGCCGTCTGACGCGCGCGGTAGCCGAGCAGCCGGACGCGGTGCAGCAGGAGATCACGCGGCGGATGAGTGGGGATCGTCTGCCTCAAACCGAATAGGCACAGCACGCGTCCGTTTCGAACTTTGAAGCGCTCTGCCGAAGCCGGTCTCCACCAACGACAACAAAGGCAGAGCGATCAAACCGGACCTCTGGTCTGTAGGGTTATTCGTCATCTACCCCGACGTTGCTGCAGCCAGGCGAGCAGCGCCGCAGCGCACCCCCCGGCCATCGCCCACATGGCGCTGGTGTCGAAACTCTCATTGAGCACAAAGTGCTGCAGACAGAAAAAAAATGCGGCCGCGAGAAGCGCATGCCCGATGATCTTGGTCGAAGCACCCAAAATTGCTTCTCTCCCAAATAACTGAGGCCCCGCCGGCCGGCGGGGCCTCCAATTTGCAATCGGCTACGACTTGGCGTTTCGCTTAGTGCCGGACATCCATATTCTTCTCGCCAGGGTCGCGGATGAAGATAAAGCCGATCACGCAAGTCAACAACGCGAAGGCAACCGGGTACCAGAGGCCGTAGTAGATGTCTCCCGTGGAAGCCACCATCGCAAACGATGTGGCAGGGAGCAGACCGCCAAACCAGCCGTTGCCGATGTGATAGGGCAGCGACATCGCCGTGTAGCGGATGCGCGTCGGGAAGAACTCGACGAGCGCCGCCGCGATTGGGCCATACACGATGGTGACGTAGATCACCATCAGCGTCAGCACGGCAACCGTACCTATGGCCCGGGCGCTTGACCAAACCTCGAGCGGGTTGCCGATCTTCAAGATGCTCGGATCCTTTGCCGACGGGAAGCCAGCGGCGGTGGCAGCCGCTGTCACGTTGGCATTGAAGTCCTTATCGACGGGTACGTCCTTGCCGTTCACAGACACCTTCACACCGCTGCCCGCATCGCCATACTTCAGCGTGTAGGGCATGGCGGCGGTCGCCAGCGCGCGGCGTGTCATGTCGCATGGCGCGGTGAACACCCGGATGCCGACGGGATCAAACACCGAGCCGCAACCGGCGGGATCAGCTGTGATCTCCACCTTGACCGTTTCCAGCGCCTTCTCCAGCTGCGGATTGACGAGCTTCGTGAGCATGTGGAACAGCGGGAAATAGGTGACTGCCGCGAGCAAGCAGCCGGCAAGGATCACGTTGCGCCGGCCGATACGGTCGGACAACGCGCCGAACACAAGGAAGAACGGCGTGCCGATGATCAGCGACCAGGCCACGAGCGAGTTTGCCGTCAGCAGATCCGCCTTGAGGATGCTGCTGAGGAAGAACAGCGCGTAGAACTGACCCGTGTACCAGACGACGGCCTGACCGACGACGAGGCCAAGCAGCGCCAGGATGACGATACGGCCGTTCGCGAGTTTGGCCATGTTGGCCACGATCAGCACGATGATCGCCGGGATCGCGAGCAACGCCCAGAAACCGAGGCCGAGATAGCCGGCAACGATACCCACAACGGCGATCGCGGCCAGCAGCGCGGCAAACCCCCCGGACCAGCTACCGAAGGCTTCCGAGAGCGGTGCCTTCGAAGCCGTCCCTTCCGCCTTGATCTTTTCAAAGGCCGGGCTTTCGTTGAGCGTAAGGCGGATGATGACCGAGATGAGAAGCAGGATGATCGACAGCAGGAACGGGATGCGCCAGCCGCCCTTGAGACCCCAGAAGCCGAGATCGTAGCCCTTGCCTCCGATGTCGGCGAACGCCTCTTCACCCATCCACAGCCGCAGACCGACGATTACAAACAGCGACAAGAGGAGTCCGAGCGTGGCCGTGGTCTGAATCCAGCTCGTGTAAAAGCCGCGCCGGCCCGCCGGAGCATGCTCGGCGACGTACACAGCGGCACCGCCGTATTCGCCGCCTAGCGCAAGGCCTTGGGCCATGCGCAGCGCGATAAGCAGCACCGGCGCCACCCAGCCGATGGTGTTGTAGTCGGGCAGGAGGCCGACCAAAAATGTCGATACGCCCATGATCATAATGGTGATGAGAAAGGTCGCCTTGCGGCCGATCAAGTCCCCAAGACGACCAAAGAACAGCGCACCAAAAGGGCGCACCAGGAAGCCGGCGGCAAAGGCCAAAAGAGCAAAAATAGCGCGGGTATTTGTGTCGAAAGCAGAAAAGAATTTGGCGCCGATCATGGCTGCCAGCGATCCGTAGAGGTAAAAATCATACCATTCGAAAATTGTCCCCGCGGAGGACGCAGTGATAACCTTAATCTCCTCACCCGTCATGGCCCGCCCACGCACCGGCGTTTCCGCGGTAGTCGTTGTCATTCGATGTCCTCCCATCGGTCGCGCAGTAAGGGCCTAACGTGGCCTTACACATTTGTTTGCGGCCGGAACTGTAGATGGCGCGCCTGAGTCGCGTAATTCGACTTTCGGACTAAGCTGGATACTTAGAGTGTTGCGAGGGCTGCAAAAGCCTAAGGTTAACCGGGGACAGCGCCGGAATGACCAGGCGGAAACACGATCGGAATTGCAAGATTGGTTGCACGATGCGCGGCATCATTTGCGCCGGCTGAGACGTGCGGTGGCCGAGCGGCCGGAAGCGATGCGGAAGGAAATCACGCGGCGGATGGGCGGAGCCCCTAAAGCAGACAGAGACTAGCCCGACGGAGATCGCCACATATGCTGCCTGTTCCAGCCGACATCTTCACCGAGCCCAGCGACGTGTCACCGGACAGCCTAGCGAACCTCGGGCCGCTGCGCCGGCTGGCGGGCGTGTGGCAAGCCGACAAAGGCGTCGACATCAATCCCAAGGCTGCAGGCCCGGAACGCCGTGTCTTTCGCGAGCACATCCGGATGGACGCAATTGATCCGCAGACCAACGGGCCGCAACTCTTCTACGGTCTGCGTTATCACATTCACATCAACACGCCGGAAGAGAAGATCACGTTCCACGATCAGGTCGGCTACTGGCTTTGGGAGCCGGCGACGGGGCTCATCCTGCAAAGCGTGACGATCCCGCGCGGTCAGGTGGTCCTCGCGGCCGGGCATGCGAAGCCGGATGACACGACGATCTCTGTCGCTGCCCAGCGTGGCGATACGCAGTACGGCATCTGCTCAACGGAATTCCTGGACGCGGCCTTCCGCACCACCAGCTATCGCTGCGCCATAACCTTCAGCGACGATGGAAGCTGGACTTATGACATCCGGACGGAGCTTCTGGTGAAGGGGCGCACGCAGCCGTTCGATCATCACGACACGAACACTTTGAAGCGCGTGGAGGCGCCGACGCTCAATCCGCTGGCGGCGATCCTCAAAGCGCGGTCTTAAGGGCGACGCAGGCGGCTAACGCCGCTGCTGCCGTTCCCGCGCTTCCTCTTCCTGAATTGTGAGAAGCGCTTCGGGCATGGCCTCGAGCCGTGCCTTGGGGATCGGATCGCCGCTCGCGTCGGACAATCCATACGTTCCCTCATCGATCTTCTCCAGCGCGCGCTCGATGGCACGCAGGCGCCGGTCCTCCACGACATCGATGTTTATGTCGACCTCGTTCTGCGCCATGTCCTGGGCGTCGTCCTCAAGCTCCCTGGCCTCGTCGGCCTTCGGGGACCTTCGGCCCGCGGCCTCGGCAGAATTGCGGCCCATGAGTTCATCCCTCATGGCGGCAAGCCGCGTGCGCTGCTGCTTCAGAAAGGCGGGATCGGCGGCGGCATTCTGCTTGCTCATCGGACACTCCACTCACCAGAGGCATCGTTCGGACGCAGCGTCTCGAGAGCCATCGCAACGGCCGAACCATGAGATCCTAACTTGCCGGACCGATGATGTAGCGTTGCATGGCGCTGCCCTTGACGCCCTTCTCGCTACGGGCGAGTTCGCGCACGGAGATGCCGGCAAGGTGGACCGTGTCGGGCGTGCCCGAGATCAGCGGATGCCACCAGTTGAGGTCGCGGCCCTCACCGACGAGACGGTAGGCGCAGGTGGCCGGGAGCCAGGACAGCGTGCGCGCGGCTTCGGGCGTGATGGAGACGCAGTCGGACATCTTGGCCTTGCGATTGGGATAGTCGGAACAGCGGCAGGAGCCAATGTCGAGCAGGCTGCAGGCGAGCCGGGTCAGGTAGCACTTGCCGGTGTCCTCATCCTCGAGCTTGACGAGGCAGCAGCGGCCGCAGCCGTCGCACAGCGATTCCCACTCCTCGGACGACATCTCCTGGAGGCTTTTCGTGCGCCAGAACGCAATGGGCTCGGAGGTCAATTCAGCCTCTCGCAATCGTCATCCTGAAGGTGGTAAATAACCACAATTCTGCCGTTTCTTCGATTCGATCTGTTATGTCGAGGCCGGGCGCGGTCCGGTCAAGGGTCAAACAACCGCGCAGGCCCGAGCCGGACGAGGATAAGGCGCTTGAGCGACTGGTTTTTCAAGCAGAAGCGCGACGGGCTCATTAATTGGATGAGCCTCGATTCCTGGATCGATTCGAGCCTGGCGCAGACCTTATCGGCGCTGCAGGACCGCTGGAACGCGGCGCAAAGCTTCTTTGCCAGGTTCCGCCTGCACGGCACCAAGCGGATTATGAACGAGCTGGCATCCGAGGCGTTGACCATGGGCGCCGGCGGCCTGGTGGTCATGTACGCCCTGGCGCTGCCGGCATTCCTGGAAATCGACGAGGGCAAGGCGCTCAACACCGGCAGGTACGCCGTCAAGTTTCTCGACCGCAACGGCAAGGAGATCGGCCAGCGCGGAATCCTGCATAACGACGCACTCGCGCTCGAGGACATCCCCGACTACCTGATCAAGGCGACGCTCGCGACCGAGGATCGCCGCTTCTTCGAGCATTTCGGTGTCGACGTGCTCGGCACGGTGCGCGCGCTGCTGGAGAACGCGCGCGCCGGCGAGACCGTGCAGGGCGGCTCGACCATCACGCAGCAGCTGGCCAAGAACCTGTTCCTGTCGTCGGAGCGGTCGCTCCAGCGCAAGGTGAAGGAGTTGTTCCTGTCGTTCTGGCTGGAGTCGCGCTTCAGTAAGCGCGAGATCCTCAAGTTGTATCTCGACCGCGCCTACATGGGCGGCGGCGCGTTCGGCGTCGAGGCGGCAGCGCAATTCTATTTCGGCAAGTCGGTGAAGAACGTCACACTGGCGGAAGCGGCCATGATGGCCGGCCTGTTCAAGGCACCGACCAAGTATGCCCCGCATATCGATCTGCCGGCGGCCCGCGCGCGCGCCAACGAAGTGCTCACCAACATGGTGGAGGCCGGATACATGACGGCGGGGCAAGTGCATGCCGCACGCGTCAATCCGGCCAAGTCGGTCGACACGCGGACGGCGGCGAGCCCCGACTGGTTCCTCGACTGGGCGTTCGAGGAAATCCAGCGTGTGGCCGAGGGCCGCGGGCACTATGTCATCACCGCGCGCACGACCATCGATCTCAACCTCCAGCAGGCCGCCGAGCAGGCGCTGGTCTCGACCATCCGCCAGCAAGGCCGCGCCCAGCGGGCGACGTCCGGGGCGATGGTGGCAATGGAGCCAGACGGGGCCGTGCGCGCGCTCGTCGGCGGCACAGACTACGGCGAAAGCCAGTTCAACCGCGCCACGCATGCGCGCCGGCAGCCGGGATCATCCTTCAAGCTGTATGTCTACGCCAACGCGGTTGAGCGCGGGCTGACGCCGAAGACGAT
>CADEFX010000174.1:0-5011 GCA_902826715.1 uncultured Hyphomicrobiales bacterium
CTCTCGCCTCACCCTGTCATCCCGGCCGAGCGGAGCGAGAGCCGGGACCCAGGGGCCGCGACACGCTGACTCGCCGCTAACCCTCTCGCAACGCTACCAGGCACAGCAGCTCGAACAGCATCTGCGCGCCGATTTGCGCCGTCGTCGTGTTGGCATCGTACTGCGGTGCCACTTCGACAACATCGCCGCCAACGATATCGATGCCCTTCAGCCCGCGCAGAATGCCCAACACCTCGCGCGGCGTGAGTCCGCCCACCTCGGGCGTACCCGTGCCCGGCGCAAAGGCCGGGTCCAGGCTGTCGACATCGAAGCTGACATACACTGGCCCGTCACCCACCACCGCGCGCGCCTTGGCCACGACCGCATCGACGCCCATCGACAGCACGTCCTCCGCATGCAGCACGGTCATGCCGCTCTCATAGGAGAACTCCCACAGGTACTCCGCGCCGCCACGAATGCCGATCTGGATCGTGCGCTCGGGATCGAGCACGCCGTCGAGCACCGCCTGCCGGAACGGCCCGCCGTGGTGAAACTTGGTGCCCTCGTATTCGCCGGAGGTGTCGCAGTGCGCATCGATATGCACCATGCCGAGCGGCCGCGACGCACCGAGCCCCTTCAGGATCGGATGTCCGATGGAATGATCGCCTCCCACGGACAGCGGAATGACGCCGGCCTTGGCGATGCGCGTGTAGAACGCCTCGATGTCGGCATGGCACTCCGACAGGCTGAAGCGGCTGCGCATGGGCACGTCGCCGATGTCCGCGACCTTCAACTTGCCCATCGGCGCCACGCGCAGCGCATGCTCGTAGGGCCCTATTCGCTCGATGCCGCGCACCGCACGTGGACCCAGCCGCGCCCCTGCCCGATTGGTCACACCGAGATCCATGGGCACGCCGGCCAGCACCACGTCGAGCCCACCGAAATCGCCCATCGCAGCCGCATCCGGGCGGAATGGCGCGCCGAGCAAGGTTGCCGGGTCCGCGAACGGCCATTTTCGCTTGTCCGGCGCCGTGAACACCGACACTGCAACTGCTTTGAATTCAGGGTCGTGAATGTCGCCACCTTTGGCCTCGGCATACCTGCGCCGCAGCGCCTCGAGTTTTTTGGGGTCCACCGGCCTCTCCATCTACTCTGAGCGCAGTACCGTCAGGCTTGTTCCCGCTTCCCGCGAGCCTCCGCCTTGTCTAATCTTGGCATTCGCGGCTGCGACCTGTGAATCCACAATTGTGGGGAGTGTTGATGTGAGGGACCTCAAAGGCAAGGTCGCCTGGGTGACAGGCGCGGGCACGGGCATTGGCGAGGCCGCAGCGCTGGCCTTGGCCGCGGAAGGAGCAAAAGTCATCCTAACCGGCCGGCGCAAGGAGCCGCTCGATGCCGTCGCCAAGCGCATCAAAGCCGCGGATGGAACAGCCGAGGTTCGTGTCGGCGATCTGACGAAATCCGATGTCGTCGCCAGGATCGCCAACGGCATTGCCACCGATCACGGGCAGCTCGACATCGTCGTCAATAACGCCGGCGTCAACATCCCCGACCGCACGTGGCAGCGCCTGAAGCCCGAGGGCATCGACGCGCTCATTGCCGGCAACCTGTCGAGCGCCTTTTACGTCGTCCAGGCCGTCCTGCCCATCATGCGCAAGCAGAAGGACGGCCTGCTGATCCACACCGCCTCCTGGGCCGGACGCTTCGTCGGCCCCATTCCCGGCCCCACCTACATCGCCGCCAAGCACGGCGTGGTCGCCATGAGCCATTCCATCAACCTGGAGGAATGCGCCAACGGCATCCGCTCCAGCGTGCTCTGCCCCGGCGAGGTGGCGACGCCCATCATGACCTTCCGCGACCCGCCCGAGCCTCTCGAGGCGCTGGCGCGCATGGTGCAGCCCGAGGACATGGGCAATCTCGTCGTGTTCGTCGCCAAGCAGCCGCCGCACGTGTGCCTGAACGAAATCCTCGTCACCCCCACGCACAATCGCGGCTACATCGGCATGATGCGCGCGCGCCAGCAGATGAACGCTAAGCCCGGAGCCTGAGGCATGATCCACGTTAAGGCCAAGGCCCTCGAAGAGCTGGTGCGCGACATCTTCCGCAAGGCTGGATGCTCAGCCGCCGAAGCCGAGCGCATGGGCAAGTATCTTGTCATCGCCAACCTCACGGGCCACGACAGCCACGGCGTGCAGCGCGTGCCGCGCTATCTGCAGTGGCTGGCGGAGGGGGATTTCGTCGCTGACCGCACCGTCAAGGTCATCACCGACACGCCGGTCCTTGCCGTGCTCGATGGGCAGTACGGCTTCGGCCAGACCGTCGCGCCGCAGGCCGTCGCCATCGGCATCAGGAAATGTAAGGAGATGGGCCTTGCGGCGATCGCCCTGCGCAACTCCGGCCACGTCGGCCGTGTCGGCGACTGGGCCGAGATGGCGGCTGCGGAAGGTCTCATCTCCATCCACTACGTCAATGCGGCGTCCAGCGTACTCGTGGCGCCGTTCGGCGGCGTCGATCGCCGCTTCTCGACCGCGCCCTACTGTGTGGGCATCCCGCGCAAGGGGCAGAGCCCGCTCGTTCTCGACTTCGCGACGTCGATCGTCGCCGAAGGCAAGGTTTTGAACGCCAGCTTCGGCGGCAAGAAGATCCCCGGCGATGCCCTCATCGCACCGGACGGCAGCACCAGCGGCGACCCGCACGTCCTTTACGGCGACTACACACCCACCGGCCCGCGCACCTATCGCAAGGGCACAGGAGCAATCCGCGCCTTCGGCGAGCACAAGGGCTCGGGCCTCGCGCTCATGTGCGAAGTTCTCGGCGGATCGCTCACCGGCACCGGCGCGACGCAGGAAAGCCGCAAGTGGGCCAACGGCATGCTGTCGTTCTACATCGACCCCGCGTGCATCGATCCCGGTGGCTTTTTCCCGGAGGACGTCACGCGCTACGTCGCCTACGTCAAAAGCGCCCGCCCCGCGACACCCGGCGGCGAGGTGCTCGTTCCCGGTGAGCCCGAGGAGCGCACACGCGCTAAACGCTTGAAAGAGGGTGTGCCTCTACCTGAAGACACCTGGAAAGCCATCGCCGCCGCCGCCGAGAAGATAGGCATCGATGCAGCCCGCATTCAACGCACGCTCAACTGACAACGACAAAGCCAATAGCGAGGAAACGCCCGTGCAGCACAGCAACGACCTGCTCGAAACGCTCAAGAGCTTCGACACCCCCACCATCTGCAACGCGCTGGAGATCGTCGCGCCCGAGCGCCGCCTCACCGGCTACACGACCAAGCATCTGCAGTGTCCGTTCCCCGACCTGCCGCCCATCGTCGGCTACGCGCGCACGGCCACGATCCGAACCACGCACGCCTCGGAGCTCAACGGCAAGGACGCTCGCAAGCAACGCGTCTCCTATTACGAGTACGTGGCCTCCAAGCCCGGCCCCACCATCACCGTCATCCAGGATCTCGACGGTGCCGATGTCGGCTTTGGTGCTTTCTGGGGCGAGGTGCAGAGCGCCGTTCACAAGGGCCTCGGCTGCCTCGGCGTGGTCACCGACGGCTGCATCCGCGACATTCCGCAATGGGCGCCGGGCTTCCAGGCACTCGCGGGCTCCATCGCGCCGAGCCACGCGCACGTGCATCTCGCCGACTTCGGCAAGGAGGTGCGTGTTTCCGGCATGCTCGTGCGCTCAGGCGATCTCGTGCATGCCGACCGGCACGGTGCCGTCGTCATCCCGCACGATGCCGCGGCGAAAATCCAGGCCGCCTGCGATCTGCTTACGCGCAAGGAGGCCGTGATCCTCGACATCGCCCGCAAGCCCGGCTTCAACGTCGAGCAACTCGCCGCCGCCCTGCAGAAGATGGACGAGATCCACTGACTGAAGAGGCGTACATGCTTGTCCGACAGCCTCAGCCTCGCTTTTCCCATCGTGCCAAAGGCGCGCCTTCGACGCGACGTGAGAGGTCGGAGCGCGAAAGCGTTCTGGGTGAGTGGTTGGTGCTCAAGCTGATAGGCTATAACCCCTCACCCCGACCCTCTCCCAATGGGAGAGGGAGTTTGCTCCATACGTTGGTCGGTGCATGCTGTTACGCGCGATGATGACACGAGGAACGAATCGAAATGGCTGAAACTGATTTGGATGCCGACGTCATCGTTGTCGGCGCCGGGAATGCGGCCGCTTCCGCTGCCATCGCCGCGCGCAACGCGGGCGCGCGCGTCATCATGCTCGAGGCTGCGACCGTCGAGGAGCGCGGCGGCAACTCGACCTACACCGCCGGCGCCACACGGCTCGTCTACAACGGTGCCGAGGACGTCAAGACGCTGGTCGACCTGTCCGAGGCCGAGCTCGCCAACATGGACTTCGGCACCTACACGTCCGAGCAATACTTCGACGACATGTACCGCATGACACGCTATCGCACGGACCCCGAGCTCTGCGACATCCTCGTGCACAACAGCCTCTCGACATGGCAGTGGCTGAAGCAGCAGGGCGTGAAGTTCCAGACGTCGCAAGGCCGGCAGGCCTTCAAGGTGGACGGCAAGTTCAAGTTCTGGGGCGGCCTGTGCGTCGAGATCTGGGGCGGTGGGCCAGGCCTCATCGATATGGAGCACGACATCTGCCAGAAGAAGGGCATCGACATCCGCTACGAGACGGCGGGCGTGTCACTGCTCACCGACGACACGGGCCGAGTCACGGGCGTGAAAGTGCGCCACAAGGGCCGGACGACCGATCTCACCGCCGGCGCGGTCGTGCTTGCCTGTGGCGGCTTCGAATCCAACGCCGAGATGCGCGCGCGCTACATGGGGCCCGGCTGGGAGCTCGCGAAGGTGCGCGGCACGCGCTACAACACCGGCGGCGGCATCAAGATGGCGCTCGACATCGGCGCCATGCCCTGGGGTCACTGGTCGAGCGGCCATGCCGTCGGCTGGGACTACAACGCCCCGCCCTTCGGCGACCTCTCCGTCGGCGACAACTTCCAGAAGCACTCCTACCCGCTCGGCATCATGGTCAATGCCCGCGGCGAGCGCTTCGTCGACGA